>NZ_CP026604.1:5033816-5348430 GCF_003063625.1 Saccharobesus litoralis
CCGCTATCTATATTGATGATGGCCGTGACAACTATTCTGAAACCGAATTACAGTTGTTAGATGTGTATCTTGCTAATTTAGTTGTCGCGTTGGACAACACGAGTTTGGTGAGTAAATTAAGCAATGCAGCCTATAAAGATTGGTTAACCGGTTTAGGTAATCGTACTGAGTTTACTAAAATATTAGATTCGTTTGGCCGCACACCTGAATATGGTGAAGTGGTCGCCATTATGGATTTAAACAACTTTGCTGATATCAATGACGGCTTGGGTCAAGATATAGGTAACGAATTATTAATTTCAGTCGCTAATCGATTACGTGAACACTTTGGAAAAACCTGCAAACTGGCGAGGATCAGTGCCGATGTATTTGGCTTAATCGGTAAAGAAGCCGACGTAAACCCTGATAATATTCATGAAGCCTTTGTTTTGCCATTTTCCGCAGGTGAACACCAACTACCCTTGAGTGCTTCTACAGGCTTTTGTCGCCGAAACGAAAGCAGTCATCGTGGTTTAACCATTTTAAAACATACCTACATTTCATTAAATAAAGCCAAAAAACAAGGCCCAGGTAAACATGAATACTATTCTTCTGATATGGAGGAACAAACCGCTTGGCGTTTAGGTATGATCCGCCAGCTCAGAAGTGACTTTGCGATGCGCAAGTTAGAGCTTTGGTACCAACCACAATATAGCCTTGAGCAAACCAGCAAGTTAATTGGCTTGGAAGCGTTACTGCGCTGGCCAGCGTCAAATGGTAGTTATGTTTCACCCGGCACTTTTATTCCACTAGCCGAACATTCAGGGTTAATCGTCGACATAGGCGCTTGGGTTATCGAAGAAGCTTGTCGCCAACTGAAGCAGCTTGACGACATGATAAGCAATAACTTGAGGATTTCGGTCAATGTTTCTATGCCGCAATTTCGTAACCCAGACTTTGCCGATAGTGTCATTAGCACAGTTCAACGTATGGGGGTTAACCCAAAACGTTTTGAATTAGAAATAACAGAAAGCGTGGTAATGGATGACCCTGAAAACGTCATTAACACCTTGAAAAAAATAAAAGCGAGTGGTATCAGTGTTGCTATCGATGACTTCGGCACCGGATTTTCATCACTCAGTTATTTACAACGTTTACCTTTAGACCGAATTAAAGTCGATCGCGCATTTGTTAGTGATATGCACAATACAAGTGGAGCGATAATAGCAGAAATGGTAATTAATTTAGGCAAACGCCTTGGCTTATCGACCATTGCAGAAGGTATAGAAAGCAAAGAGCAAGAAGAGCATTTAAGAACTTTAGGCTGTGAAGAAGTACAAGGTTTTTTATACGCTAAACCTATGCCAGCCTCAGAATTACAACATCTTGTAAAACAAACCTTCCGCTATTAAATCATAGGATTATGTACCCAAACCTAATTAATTAAGCACAGCGACTTGAAAACGGGTTAAATTGGCAAGACATGGAATATATACGCGTTAATTGCCATTAACCAATCGTATTGTCAGCATGTTTAATTAGGGAATACTTAAACAAAATTTAACTGTTACTTTGACATTATTATCATATTGTTAATTATCTGTTTTTTAGTAGAATCACTTATATATGTTTTGTATACATAGACTAACGTGCACAAGCAAAATCGCAGTATAAACATAGGATTTATCAATGTTTTTTTACGCCGCTAGGCAACCTATATTTGACCGTAACAAGCAATTATTTGCTTATGAACTGCTATTTCGCGATAGCTTGGAAAATGTTTTTCCTAAAGACTTTGACGGTGATACTGCTACGTCTAAATTGATTGAAGCCAGCCAATTTAATCTAGGGCTGGAAGATTTTACCGGAAACGTCCCAGCCTTCATCAATTTTTCACAAGAATTACTTGTCAAAAATTTTCCATTAATGGTACCTAAAGAACAGGTCGTTATCGAAATTTTAGAAACCGCTCGTCCAACAAAAACCTTGCTACGCGCGGTGCAAGAGTTAAAAGAAAAAGGCTATAGCATCGCGTTAGATGACTATCAACATGAGCCCGTATGGCTACACTTTTTCCCCTATATTGACATCATCAAAGTAGACTTTAGAGATACCTCACCAGACCAAATGCTGACTATTCGCAAAGCGGCTGCTAAATATCCAATAAAGTTACTCGCTGAAAAAGTAGAAACCTATGAAGAATTTAATATGGCCATTGAATATGGCTTTAGTTACTTTCAAGGCTACTTTTTTAGTGAACCAGAAGTCATGCAAAGTAAAGCGCTTGGTCCTTCTCAGCTAAGTTTAGCGGAGCTGTTGTACGAAACGTCGAAATCCGAGATGGAGTTAGACTCAATCATTACGGTTTTTGAGCGTGATGTTACTTTATCTTTTAAGCTATTAAGGTATGCCAACTCAGCGATATTTCGCCGCAGTAAAGAAATTTCAACTATTCGCCAAGCTTTAGTTGTGTTGGGGCAAGAAGAGCTGAAACGCTTTATTGCGCTATTATTTACCGCGCAAGTCAACACCAACAAACCGGCCGAACTTATCCGTTTATCCATGACCCGAGCTAATTTCTGTGACGAAATAGCCAAACAACATCGCAAGTTAATTGACCCTTCTATGGGCTTTTTAACGGGTATGCTGTCATTAATGGATGCCATTTTGGATGAGCCAATGGATAGTGTTATGACTAAGCTGCCTTTAGCTCAGGATATTAAAGATGCCTTAGTGGACCGCAGTGGTCTATTGGCAGAATATATCGACTTAATTTGTCATTATGAAAAAGGCGAGTGGGTTGAAGCCAACGAGATTATTGACAAACTTGGTTTAGATGCCAACTTGATCCCTGACTTTTATCAACGTTCTGTACAATGGGCAAACGAACATTTGAACGAACTGGAAGCCGTTTAATCGAGCAAATAAAACAATTAGGTATTATTCCAACAGTAAAAATAAAAAACGCGGCAATGGCCGCGTTTTTTATTATGAGTTTATTTGAACCGTTTAGGTTTAGCTATCTGTACTGGTTAACACTGGTGTTTCGATAGACGAATTATCACGTAATGCATCTAATAATGCGCGGTAATTACTATCAGAATACGCCGATGTTAAACGCTGCTTAGCGGCATCGTCAGCTGCTTTATCAGCCACTGTCACGCCATTTAATTTAATAACGGCGATAGAGTTAGCAAACTGGGTCCAAGCGACGCTAGCTTGTTCTGCTGTAGGTTTAGCCATAGCAAATGCTTTACGCTTAATCTGTCCGCCTACATCACTGCTATTACGACCGACGGCTGTCACAGTTTTAAGCTCAGCACCCTTTTCAGTAATTTTCTGAGCTATATCAGCAGTTGCCCACTCACTTGACACATCTTGTGCCCATGCTTCTGCTGCTTGCTTCGCTTTGTCTGCAATCACTTGGTTTTCAATTTGCGATTTAACTTCATCTAAACTTTGAATACGTGACTCTTTGTACTCACTGGCACGTACAACTACAATACGATCAGCACCCAGCTCAATCACTTCACTATTGTAACCATTTTGCGCAACTTCAGCTGAAAACGCTTTATTAAGAATAAGTGGGTTATTCACTTCACTCGGCGCTGTCGCTTGACTAAATAAACCAGTCGATTTGACTTCTACGCCCGCTTCGCTAGCGGCGTCATGCAAAGAATCAGAAACTTCAAAGGCTAAATCTGCAATCAATTGTTGTTTCTCACCAAACAACAAATTAGCTTTATCACGTTTCAAGTTTTGCTCAATTTCCGCTTTAACCTCGTCAAACGGCTGTACCGATTGCGGTTCAATGTCGGTTAATTTAATGATGTGGTAACCGAATGTGGTTTTGACTAACTCAGAAACATCACCCGCTTGTGCTAAAGCAAACGTAGCTTCTTCAAACTCAGGCGCCATTACCCCTTTACCAAAGAAGTCTAGATCACCACCGTTTTCTCCAGAGAAAGTATCATCAGAGTTTTCTTTTGCTAACGCGGCAAAATCTTCACCTGCATTAACTTTAGCTAATAAGTCTTGAGCTTTTTTCTTTGCCGCTTCTTCATCATCACCTAAGCTAACCAAAATATGAGAAGCACGACGACGTTCTTCACGCGTATAAGCCGCAGGATTGCCTTCGTAAGTAGCCAATACTTCTGACTCATCAATAGACACTTGCTCCATCAAATCATCAACACGCAAATCAATATAGTTTAAAGCAACTTGTTCTGGAGTACGGTAAGATTCAAGGTTAGCCTGATAATGTTGCTCAAGCTCAGAATCTTCAACCACAATACCGTCTTTAAACTGCTCTAAATTCACTTCAGCATAAGCAAAATCACGCGTTTGTTCCTGTAATTCAACAAACTGCTTAGCTTCTGACTCCAAGGTAAACTCAGATCCTGTTAACGCAGTCAATAATTGACGACGTTGCATATCAGTACGTAACATTTCACTGAATTCGCCAGGAGAATATCTAGCATTCATCAATAAAGATTGGAATCTGTCGTTATTGAATTTGCCGTCGACTTGGAACTCAGGCATATCAAGTATGTATTGCTTAACCTGATCATCGCCGACTCGCAAACCTAACTCATCAGCTAACTGATCAGATAATTCTTGATTAACCAAACGGTCTAAAATACCCGAACGGAAATTTTTCAAATAATTCTCATCAGACGCCAACTGGGCAAACATTTCGCCAAATTGACGCTCCATACGCGCACGCTCATTTTGATATGCACGATCAAATTCCATTTGCGAAATGGCAACACCATTTACTTCTGCGGCTGGAATATCACCCTTGGTATTGATATACGATCCGACGCCGGCAACGGCAAAACTCGCAATCACTAAACCTAATATTATTTTCGCTGCAACACCTTGGCTGCTTTCGCGGATTCTTTCTAACATTAGTGATTTAAACCTATGTAGCTTCTTGAAAATAGCTGGCAATTGTACCTAGCGAATGCCCACTTGACTAGCGCTAGCACCCGTCTATTTACATTTTTTTAAACAAATTTCTGCGCAGATTTATAACAGTGATATAAAAACAAAACGGGCTTTGATATCTCTATCAAAGCCCGTTGTCAAAATCTGTAAAACGTAGCGAATAATTATTCGTTCACTGCATCTTTTAACGCTTTACCTGGCTTAAATGCAGGAACGTTAGCAGCAGAAATCTCGATAGTTTCACCAGTTTGTGGGTTACGACCACTACGCGCAGCACGCTCACGAACAGAGAAAGTACCAAAACCAACTAATGCTACTTGGTCGTTTTCTTTTAATGCTTCTGTTACAGAATCTGTAAACGCATCTAATGCACGGCCAGCAGCTGCTTTAGAAATGTCTGCGCTTTCAGCGATTTTATCGATAAGTTGAGACTTATTCACTTTTTCATCCCCTTCAATTGTTATTATGCTTCACCAGAGCAGGCGGGATGCAAGCTCTAGCGGATTCCGGAAAATTTATATCAGTCTTATGACTAGGTTTCAAGCGCGATTCTTAATAAATCTGAAAAAAACCGCAAATTTGACCTTTGCGCTAGCCCTTATGCCACAAGGGCTAGCAAAAAATGACCTAAAATGAGGAAAAAACCCTTACTCGGTCTAAATGACGAATAATTACTTTTTGTCCTGTTCTTCCTCTTTACCGTAAAAGTTATCCACAGGTTCGAAGCCATTTGGATCTTCCTGCAAGGCAATTTTTAACACTTCGTCTACCCATTTAACTGGGTGGATTGTTAAACCTTGGGTAACATTCTCAGGGATCTCTTGCAGATCACGTTCATTATCTTTTGGAATAATTACGGTCTTGATACCGCCGCGATACGCTGCTAATAGTTTCTCTTTTAAACCACCAATCGCCAATACTTCACCGCGTAAGGTAATTTCACCTGTCATAGCGACGTCACAACGTACAGGGTTACCGGTTAAGCTAGATACTAAGGCTGTACACATGGCAATACCAGCGCTTGGACCATCCTTCGGTGTAGCGCCTTCAGGGACATGCACATGAATATCACGCTTAGTATGAAATTGCGGATTAATGCGTAAATTTTCAGCACGAGAACGAACCACAGTCATTGCCGCTTTAATTGATTCCTGCATGACATCACCAAGTGAACCGGTTGTGATCATGCCGCCTTTACCTACGACCGAAGTCGCTTCAATAGTCAACAAATCGCCACCCACTTGCGTCCAAGCTAAACCGGTAACTTGGCCAATTTGGTTGTTAGCATCAGCTTTACCATAATCAAAACGTTTAACCCCGAGAAAATCATTTAAATTGTCGGCGTTAATCGTTACTGTTTTAGTGTCTTTATCCATCAGGATATTTTTAACGGCTTTACGACACATTTTAGACACTTCACGTTCAAGGCCACGTACACCCGCTTCACGCGTGTAATAACGTATGGTATCGAGTATCGCACTTTCTTCGATGTTTAATTCTTTATCTTTTAAGCCGTTACGCTTAATTTGCTTTGGAACTAAGTAACGCGAAGCGATATTTAATTTTTCGTCTTCGGTATAGCCAGATAAACGGATAACTTCCATACGATCCAATAACGGACCAGGAATATTCATGCTGTTACTGGTAGCAACAAACATAATATCTGACAGATCATAATCAACTTCTAAATAGTGATCGGCAAATTTATTATTTTGCTCAGGATCTAGAACTTCCAATAAAGCTGAAGCAGGATCACCACGCATATCAGAGGACATTTTGTCAATTTCATCGAGTAAGAATAATGGGTTTTTAACGCCTACTTTGGTCATATTTTGGATCAATTTACCCGGCATTGAACCTATATATGTCCGTCGATGACCGCGAATTTCAGCTTCATCACGTACGCCACCAAGCGCCATGCGGATATATTTACGTCCTGTTGCTTTGGCAATTGATTGACCCAACGACGTTTTACCCACGCCCGGAGGCCCAACCAAACACAAGATAGGCCCTTTAACCTTACTCATGCGTTGTTGCACCGCTAGATACTCAATAATACGTTCTTTAACTTTTTCTAAACCATAGTGATCGGTATCTAAAATAGTTTGAGCCGCAGGTAAGTTTTTCTTTACTTTTGAGCGCTTAACCCATGGAACATTAATAAGTGTATCAATATAGCTACGCACCACTGTCGCTTCGGCCGACATAGGTGACATCATTTTTAATTTTTGTAATTCTGCTTTGGCTTTTTCTTCAGCCTCTTTTGGCATCTTAGCTTCAGTGATTTTATTGGCTAAGGTTTCAAACTCATCTGGCGTATTTTCGTCAAGCTCACCCAGTTCTTTTTGAATCGCTTTCATCTGCTCATTCAAATAGTACTCACGCTGACTTTTTTCCATTTGCTTTTTAACACGGGTACGAATTTTCTTTTCAACCTGTAATAGGTCTATTTCGCCTTCCATTAACGCCATTAAAAATTCTAAACGTTCTGCGACATCTAATATTTCTAAGACATTTTGCTTTTCAGCTAATTTTAATGGCATATGAGCCGCCATAGTATCGGCTAAACGCGCTGGCTCATCGATACCACTCAACGAAGTTAACACTTCAGGCGGGATCTTTTTGTTTAATTTAACATAGCCTTCAAACTGCGATGTTGCAGAGCGTAGTAATACTTCCTGTTCACGCTCATCTAGATCCTCTGCATCTAATTTTTCTATTTCTGCTACAAAGAAATCATCAGTTTGGGTAAATTCTTTAATTTTGGCTCGCTGATTACCTTCAACTAATACTTTAACTGTACCGTCGGGTAATTTTAATAACTGAAGAATTGTTGCAACAGAACCTATTTCATACATGTCACCTTGCGCAGGTTCGTCCACTGTTGCATCTTTTTGAGCAACCAGAAAAATTTGTTTCTCGTTTTCCATTGCCGCTTCTAAACAGCGAATCGATTTTTCACGCCCAACAAATAAAGGGATCACCATATGGGGATAGACCACTACGTCGCGTAGTGCCAGGACGGGCATAGTTACGGGTTCTGTGCTCTCAGTTGTCATAGAAGGGTCTCTTTGCAGGTTAATTTTTTGAATCTTGTTATATTAATTGTTATATGGGGCTAAGCAGGGTGAGATCAATAATTATTTTTGATTCTCTACCAAAAAGTCGTTTGATTGCTGAAATGTTAAACAATTGCCAGCAAATTTAGCTTTTTAAAAGGCTAAAAACTAAAAAAGCGAGTATCAACTCGCTTTTTTACAATTCAAACAAATGTAATCTTATTCAGATACCGCTTGTTTGTTTTCAGGATTATCATAAATCAAAATAGGTTTTGATTCGCCGCTGATCACCGTTTCGTCTATCACCACTTTACTAACATTTTCCATGGTTGGTAAATCATACATGGTTTCAAGCAACACATTTTCGACTATCGAGCGTAAGCCTCGAGCACCTGTATTCCGATCCATTGCTTTACGAGCGATAGCGCGTAATGCATCTTCACGAAATTCAAGTTCAGAGCCTTCCATGTTAATCAATGCAGCATATTGCTTAGTAATAGCATTCTTAGGTTCTTGCAAAATTTGTAACAACGCATCTTCGTCAAGTTCAGCTAAGGTAGCGACTACCGGTAAACGACCAATAAATTCAGGGATTAAACCGTATTTAACTAAATCTTCTGGTTCTACATCCAAAAACTTGTCTGTTAATGAACGTTCTTCGTCTTTACCGCGAACTTCAGCACCGAAACCTATTCCGGTATTTTTCGCTGTTCGTTGCTCAATCACTTTATCTAAACCAGCAAAAGCGCCGCCGCAGATAAATAGAATTTTAGAGGTATCGACTTGCAAAAACTCTTGCTGCGGGTGTTTACGTCCACCTTGTGGCGGGACAGACGCAATCGTGCCTTCAATCAATTTAAGCAAGGCTTGCTGAACACCTTCACCTGATACGTCACGTGTGATCGATGGATTGTCTGATTTACGCGAAATTTTATCTATTTCATCAATATAGACAATACCACGTTGCGCTTGCTCAACATCGTAATCACATTTCTGTAGTAACTTTTGAATTATGTTTTCAACGTCTTCGCCAACATAGCCAGCTTCTGTCAACGTCGTCGCATCAGCCATAGTAAACGGCACATCGAGCAATCGAGCCATGGTTTCAGCCAGCAATGTTTTACCACTACCCGTTGGACCAATTAGCAAAATGTTACTTTTACCAAGTTCCACACCATCAGCCGTTTTATCACCGTTTTTCAAACGTTTGTAATGGTTATATACGGCAACCGCTAAAACTTTTTTAGCCACTTCTTGACCAATTACATAGTCATTTAAATGAGCATGAATTTCGGCTGGTGTTGGTAACTTATCAGGATCGGCCTGAGCGGGCGCAATCTCTTTAATTTCCTCGCGAATAATGTCGTTACACAATTCAACACATTCATCACAGATAAATACAGAAGGCCCAGCGATTAATTTGCGCACCTCATGCTGACTCTTACCACAAAACGAGCAGTATAGGATCTTGCCATTGTCGTCGGTGCCATCACCCTTGCGACTATCTGCCATCTAAATACCTCTATTTATTCGCGTAATGCTTATACATGGGGTTTTACTCATGTAAAACCAAGGGGTGTCTAAACTTTCCTGTGCTTCGCACTTTAAACACCCTAAGTGTAGATTCTTTTTTAACCAGCGTCAGATTATCTAGCGCTTAAAACTTCGTCAACCAAACCATATTCCATAGCTTGCTGTGCACTCAGGAAGTTATCACGATCTGTGTCTTGAGACACTTTTTCAATATCTTGCCCAGTATGTTCAGCTAATAAACGATTCAGTTTCTCTTTAATGCTTAAAATTTCTTTAGCATGTATTTCAAAATCGGATGCTTGACCTTGGAATCCGCCTAACGGTTGATGGATCATCACCCGCGAGTTAGGTAAACAAAAACGCTTGCCTTTCTCTCCGCCCGACAATAAAAAAGCACCCATGCTCGCTGCTTGACCAATACAAACCGTTGAAACATCCGGTTTAATAAACTTCATGGTGTCGTAGATAGCCATACCAGCAGTTACCGAACCGCCTGGTGAGTTAATATAGATATGAATATCTTTATCTGGGTTTTCCGACTCTAAAAACAGCAGTTGAGCCACAATCAAATTAGCCATGTGGTCTTCAACCTGACCAACCAGAAAAATAACGCGCTCTTTTAAAAGACGAGAATAGATATCGAATGAGCGCTCACCTTTAGCGGTTTGCTCGATAACCATAGGGACTAAAGCATTTAATGGGTCGAAGTTGTTGTTATCAGTCAACTTAATTTCCTTTCTTCAAAAAAAATGGCTTGAATGTAAACATTCAAGCCATTTAAACAAGTTATATAGCAACTCGTCAACAAAAGAGAACGAATTATGCTTGCTTGTTCATGATCTCATCGAATGATTTTTCAACTTCACTCACTTTTGCTTGAGTTAAGATGAAATCGACAGCTTGTTCTTCAATAGCAACGTTGCGCATGTTGTTTAACAATTCTTCGTTGCCCATGTAGTAGTCAACCACTTCAGAAGGATCTTCGTAAGCTGAAGCCATATCTTCAATTAAAGCTTTAACTTTGTCGTCATCTGCTTTAATTTCGTTCGCTTTGATCACTTCAGATAATACTAAACCTGTTTTAACACGTTTAGTTGCGTTATCTTCAAATAAGCTTGCAGGTAACTCAGGAACATTTTGTGTGTTGCCACCAAAACGCTGAACAGCTTGTTGACGTAGCGCTTCGACTTCTTGGTCGATTAAAGCTTTTGGAATATCAACTTCAACAGATGAAGTTAATGCATCAATTGCCGCGTTTTTGTTAGCAAGCTTAAGGCTAGCATTTAATTCGCGTTCCATGTTCTTACGAACTTCAACTTTCAATGCGTCAAGACCACCTTCTTCAACACCAAACTTAGCGCAGAATTCGTCATCGATTTCTGGAAGTACTTTTTCTTCAACTTTATGAACAGTGATTTTGAACACAGCTTCTTTACCTTTAAGGTTTTCAGCTTGGTAATCTTCAGGGAAAGTCACTGTAATATCTTGTTCTTCACCGGTTTTCATACCGATAATCCCTTTTTCAAAACCAGGGATCATTTTATCTGAACCAAGTTCAAGTTCGAAGTTTTCAGCTTTACCACCTTCAAACTCTTCACCATCAATTGAACCAACGAAATCAATTGTTACTTTTTCGCCTTTCTTAGACTTACGCTTGATCTCTTTCCAAGTTGCGTGTTGACCACGTAATGTTTCGATCATGTTGTCTAAGTCTTCATCTTTAACCGATGCAGCAACTTTTTCAACTTCTAGCTTGTCTAAACCTTCAACAGTCACTTCAGGATAAACTTCGAAAGTAGCTGTGAATTCAAAGTCTTTACCTTCAGATAAAGCTTCGATTTCGATTTGAGGCGCACCAGCAGGGGTTAATTTTTCTTGAATAACCGCTTGGTAGAAGTTTTGTTGAACAACTTCATTCGCAACATCTTGACGAACAGCCGCACCATAACGTTTTTTGATAATGCTCACTGGCACTTTGCCAGGACGGAAACCATCAATACGTTGAGTTTTAGACAAACGACGTAATTGGTCGTTTACTTTTTGGTCAACACTGTCGCCAGGCACAGTAATTTTTAAACGGCGCTCTAAACCTTGAGTCGTTTCAACTGAAACTTGCATTTGATTACCTCAAACTTAGTAAAGCGATCTTACGCTTTATATTCCTAGAACAGAGTAGTTGACTCTATTCTTCTAACTATAAAAGCGGTTTTATTCGTCAGTTACTTAACGCTTAAACCAGCTCTTCGAATAGGTGTACAAAAAAAGACGCAGCATTATAGCGGCGAGTTTTGCATTCGTCCAATATCACGATAAATAATGAATAATTTAATTGAATAAGAGATGTAAATGCTGAATATCGAGAGATAAAGTGGTCGGTGATGCAAGATTCGAACTTGCGACCCCTTGGACCCAAACCAAGTGCGCTACCAAGCTGCGCTAATCACCGACTAAAGGGGGAAAATGGGGTGACTGATGGGATTTGAACCCACGACAACCGGAATCACAATCCGGGGCTCTACCAACTGAGCTACAATCACCACAGATAGAAAAGAGTAATGGCACGTCCTGTAGGATTCGAACCTACGACCCACGCCTTAGAAGGGCGTTGCTCTATCCAGCTGAGCTAAGGACGCACATCGAACTACAGCACCTAATTTAGCAAAAAAGTGGTCGGTGATGCAAGATTCGAACTTGCGACCCCTTGGACCCAAACCAAGTGCGCTACCAAGCTGCGCTAATCACCGATGTTTTGCTTGTTAAGGTGTGCCTCAACTGCGGGGGCGCATATTACAGACCAGCCCCTACCTCGTCAAACACTTTTTGACAAAAAAATTAAGTTTTTTTGCAATGATTACAATTCAACCAAACGCTGATGAAATATTTATCTATTTAAGCGTTTGCTTATTATTTTGCAATCATGAGAAAATAATACGCAGTTAACTAATTAATTGATCACACATAGATAAGCTTCCATGACTGCAAATCTGATTGACGGCAAAAAAATTGCCCAACAAGTAAAAGATAATGTAAAAGCCAAAGTGGCTGAAAGAATAGCCGCTGGTAAACGAGCGCCAGGTTTGGCTGTAGTATTAGTAGGAGCTGATCCCGCTTCACAAGTTTATGTAGGCAGTAAGCGCCGCTCTTGTGAAGAAGTCGGGTTTGTATCGCAATCGTTCGATTTACCCGCCGACGCTTCACAGCAACAACTATTCGACTTAATTGATCAACTCAACGCTGATGAAACGATAGATGGGATATTAGTGCAATTTCCATTACCGCAAGGATTAGATCAAACCAGCGTTATTGAACGTATTTCTCCGGCAAAAGATGTTGATGGCTTTCATCCCTATAATGTAGGTCGTTTAGCGCAACGCATTCCTGCCCTGCGCTCTTGCACACCAAAAGGCATTATCACCTTACTAGAATCAACCCAAGTTGATCTCCATGGTTTAGACGCTGTTGTCGTAGGCGCCTCTAATATTGTCGGGCGACCTATGGCGCTGGAGCTGTTATTAGCAGGATGCACAACTACAGTCTGTCACCGCTTTACCAAAGATTTAGAAGCTCACGTGCGCCGCGCCGATTTACTCGTTGTTGCGGTTGGCAAACCTGAATTTATACCTGGCGAATGGGTTAAACCGGGTGCCATCGTGATTGATGTAGGTATCAACCGCCTTGATAATAAAAAGTTAGTGGGTGACGTTGGCTTTGCAGCCGCCGAACCTAAAGCGAGCTTTATTACACCTGTACCGGGAGGTGTCGGCCCAATGACGGTTGCAACATTAATTGAAAATACCTTAGCCGCATGTGAGGCGCGCGAAAATTAGAAGATGATTTAAGCGCGTTTGCCGTAGCCGAAATCGTTTCTCAAAATATAAAAGCCGCAACCATCGTTGGATTGTTGCGGCTTTTTAATTGTGGCTTTTAAATTAAGCTACTTAAATTTTAGCCCGTGTTAACACTAAGAAAAATGAGCTTCTAAGTCGTCGCTGCCACCTATGTGTTTACCATCAATAAAAACTTGCGGCACGGTATCTCGCCCAGACAATGCGCGTAAACCTGCAATTGAAATACTCGCTAATTCGATTTCTTGGTAAGCCAAGCCTTTGTCTTTCAACAATGTCTTCGCTTCAGCGCAATACGGGCAACCCGGTTTAGTGACTATTGTGACATCAGCACTTTGCACCGCTTCAGGGGCAACATACTGTAACATGGTATCTGCGTCAGAGACTTCAAACGGGTCGCCTTCAACTTCTGGCTCGATAAACATTTTTTCGATAACACCGTCATTCACTAACATTGAATAGCGCCAGCTACGTTTACCAAAACCTAAGTTCGCTTTGTCGACTAACATACCAATCTTTTCACTGAACTCACCATTACCGTCAGGTAAAAAGCGAATATGCTCCGCATTTTGATCAGCAGCCCATGCATTCATCACAAAGGTATCATTAACTGAAAGACAAATAATATCGTCTATGCCATTTGCTTTAAATGTTGGCGCAAGTTCGTTGTAACGAGGCAAATGACTAGAAGAACATGTCGGTGTAAATGCACCTGGCAAAGCAAATACAATGACTTTTTTACCCGCAAATAGTGATTCGCTAGACCATGTTTGCCAATCGTCATTAACGCGAACTGGGAAATTAACACTTGGAACGTTTTGATTTTCTTTATTAGTTAACATTTAGCTTACCTCGGTGAAATGATTTGTTTGTTGAACACGAGATAATAATAGTAGAAGATTACGATTTAATAAAAGCGATTAAATCGATAGTTACGTTCTATTTTTTAGATTAAAAAGGTGGTTTGTTACGCTAAATAGCCATTTCAAGAATAAAATTTTTATGAGTGAACGTTTGTGCTTACAAAGCCCGCCAACCTTCCTGTCCAACTATGTAACTTATAGGTGACTCGTAGCTCGTTACTTAACATACTGCACTGTTAACAACCTTAAACGAGCTCATCAATTTTTTTATAAAGTTCGATCGCTTCCTGTTCATTTAATCCAAAGCGACTGGCGGCTTGGCCTATACTCGAGGTCACTTTTACAAAATTATTGCTAGAGCCGCTCGATTCATCTGTTTTAAGTTGCTCGGTACGCTCTTGATTATCTTGACCGATTTTTTGGATCACTTGCGCTTGTGGGCTTAATGTGACTTTATCCTGCGATTCAGCTTGTTTAAAAGGTAATTGTAATTCACCCGTATCCGCTTCACGTTGCGCCGTACGCCCCGCTAACCCCGTAGTAAAATTAGAATTTAAACCTGCAACTTGCATTTGACACCTTAACCCGCAACTACCCTATAGCGCACAAAAATAACCTATAGTCTGCTTGCTCGGGTCTTAAGGTTCATTGCCTGCGCTTGCTCGACCCGATCGCTTTGACTATATACTTTACATCCAAGCTTACTGTAATTAAATAAGACCCTAAATGGGTTTACAGTTCAATAATAATTATAGCGTTAATTGCTCAAAAAACATCCACCTCTGAACAATTTAAGAACTTTTCTCAACCGAAAATAAGCAATCTGACTCAATCTGTAAATGCTAACCCATTAATTGGTCATACCCATTCAGTGAGAGATCATATGTTTATGATCTTTAATTTACTAAAATCAAACTAAAGTGAGGCTTAAATTCAACTATAAAAAGATTATGCTTGGCAATTGTTCGATGTAGACGGCAGCCATATTATTAAAAACTCACTATTTATCATGGGTATAACGACAATGCGCTATTATTTTGACAATTTGGTTTGACAATCTGGAATTACAAAAACTATAGTATCACCTACAAACTAATGTTCACTTTATAACCAAAGTACAATTTTAAGTCGTTATTGGGGGTTGTATGCAATACATTAAATCTGGATTATATGCGTTAATTGCGATTATTTTTACATGGCAAACTCAAGCACTAGAGATCGTGCGCCACAATAAAATTGACTCAGCCAAAGAATCGTATCAACTCGGTGTATTAAAATTAGCGCTCAGTTACGCAGCACAACCTTACGAATTTCAAGAACGTTCAAATTACCTAACCCAAACTAAATTACTAAATGAATTAGACGCAAACCGTGTTGATGTGGCTTGGGTTGGCACGTCTAAAGCATACGAAGAACGCTTTTTACCCGTACGCGTACCACTATTTAAAGGACTATTAGGCCATCGCATTTTTTTAATTCGTGAAGGTGAGCAGCAAAAATTTGATGGCATTACGGAATTAACTCAATTAGAAGGATTGAAAGCGGGGCAAGGTGCCAGCTGGTCAGACACAAAAATACTGAAAAATGCCGGTTTATCAGTCGTAACCACTGCTAAATACCAAAATTTATTCCACATGTTAGACGGTAGTCGGTTTGATTACTTTCCCCGTAGTGTTTATTCACCTTGGGCAGAAATGGAGAAGCACCCCGATTTGCCGTTTGAGGTAGAAAAACAACTCATGGTTGTATATCCATTGCCGGCCTATATTTTCGTCAACCGCGACAACTTAGCCTTACATAAAGCCATCGTTGACGGTTTATATAAAGCCATTGAAGATGGCAGCTTCGACAAATACTTTTTCAATCACCAAATGATCAAGCAGGGATTAGAGCGTAGCGATATTAAAAACCGCCGCGTATTCGAATTAATCAACCCTGAACTCAGTGAAGACACACCGTTAGACGATAAACGCTTATGGTTTAACGTAAAGTCTTATGACGCTTGAAAGAGCAAGGATAAATCCAACTCTATTTCTGAATAAGCGTCACCGGATACTGACTTTAGACTTGCATGGAAGCAGCTTTTATCGCATTATCAAAGCGTTAACAAAATATTAATAACAGATAATGCAAGATCAGGGACTCGATAACAAACTCTACCGCGCCTTACCCGAAGGCGTCAGTATTAACCTCCAGCCGGCCGGATTAGCGGTTCGCACCAGCGCTTACCTAGTTGATCTATTAATACGAACGCTAGTGCTTGGCTTATTAGGTATTGCGTTAAGTTTAATGGGCGATGCCGGTATTGGCCTCTTTTTAGTGAGTTATTTCATTATCACTTGGGGTTACTACATTTTTTTTGAAAGCCGTAACGGTCAAACGCCAGGTAAAAAACGCTATAAACTGCGAGTCGTTCAGGATAATGGCTTACCGGCACATTTTAGCCACATAGTCACGCGCAGCTTACTCAGAACCGCCGATAGTTTCCCATTTGCTTACGTGGTTGGCATTATCACTCTCTTATGTTCTAAAGAATTTAAAAGAGTCGGCGATTGGGCTGCTGGCACGCTGGTTGTATATGATGAGGTACAAATAATACCGCCAATCAACGATGGAGGCCAAGCAAAGAGCCCACCATTCACGCTATCAACAATCGAACAATTAGCCATTGTTGATTTTGCCCAACGCTCTGAAAGCTTATCAGAAGCTCGGCAAGTCGAATTAGCTAGCTTACTTAGCCCGTTATTAAAAGAACAACAAAGTCCAAATGAAGAGTTAAAATCCTACGCTCGTTACTATTCAGGCCAAGAGACATCTGGTCAAGAAGCACAGACAGGAAGTAAAGCATGAAGCAAAATCAATTTGTGCGAATAAATAACTCGCGATGGCAAGCATTTGAGCAAGCTTGTAACCAAGGCGACACAACAACATTAACCATAGATTTTCCTGAGCAGTACCGCCGCATTTGCCACGATTTGGCCATAGCTAAAACTCGGCACTACACCCCTGCATTAATGCAGAAACTAAACAACTTAGTGCAACAAGGTCAAACACACTTATATCGCGGCAATAGCATGAGCTTTAAAGAAATCATCAATATATTTACTCGTGATTTTCCTGCCGCACTCTACCAATGTCGCTATTACGTTTGGGGCTCTTTTTTGGCCTTTTATGGCTTAGCCGTTATTGCTTACATTTGGGTTGCCCTATCCCCCGATGCCATCTACTACTTTTTAGATCCGCAAAGTGTTAATGATTTAGAAGACATGTATAACCCGTCTGGCAATGTACAATCACAAGCTAGAGGGGCTGATTCTGATATTCTCATGTTTGGTTTTTACATATACAACAATATAGGTATCGCCTTTCAAATGATAGGCGGGGGTGCCCTATTAGGGGTTGGCGCACTCATCCCACTGTTATTTAATAGCTTTTACTTTGGTGCTGTGTCGGCACACATCGTCAATGTTGGCTACCAAGCACCTTTCTTTTCATTTGTGATCACCCATGGTTCATTTGAGCTCATGGCTATCGTGATCGCTGGAGCGGCCGGTTGTAAATTAGGCTTTAGTTTACTGCGCCCCAGTATATACGCCCGTAGCTACGCTTTAAAACTAGCCGGCAAACAAGTTTTACCCCTGATCATTGGTGCATTTGTTATGTTAGTACTCGCCGCATTTATTGAAGCATTCTGGTCACCAAGAGATATTCCCAATACGTTTAAATACTTAGTTGGTGGATTAGGTTGGGGGCTAGTCTTATATCGCCTATACAAAGGAACACGCTATGGAACTTAATAAATTAAGTTTTACAGCACGTCACCGCAGTCCTTGGCAGATATTTGATTTAACTCAGTTATTTGTAAAACAAAATTACTGGCCATTACTCAAAATTTACTTAAGTATGGTTGTGCCTTTTGCTGCACTTATATTCACGTTCACACCAATACAGTATGCTGGCATCATTGTTTGGTGGTTTAAACCTTTACTTGAACGCCCTTTGTTAGATTACTTAGCCAAACGCAGCTTTAGTTCAAACTGCACAACATGGCAAGCCATTAGTAGTCTGCGTAAACTACGCTTTAGTACCATTTTACTCATGCTGAGTTGGCATCGTTTTAGCCCTCATCGGGCGTATTTAGCCGCAGTCGATCAACTCGAACGACAATATGGTGCAAAAGCAACTAAACGCAAAAACTTACTAACAGCACGCTGCGATGCAAAACAAACTTGGTGGATGATTTTTTGCGTTCATATCGAGCTTGTTTTAGTGCTCGCTATGTTTGCGGCTATTTATTTTTTCTTACCGCAAGGTACCCACATAGACCAAGCTTTTTTAAGCGAAAGTTTTGAAAATGGCTTTATCGAAGAAGTGTATTTCTTTAATTATATAGTGGCAATCAGCTTGGTGGCGCCCTATTTTACCGCTGGTGGCTTTCTTATGTACTTAAATAGCCGTATTAAATTAGAAGCTTGGGATATCGAATTAGCCTTTAAACAGATCGTCAATAAGTTAAGTAGCAGCACACTTGCTATCTTCCTTTTGTTTAGCCTGTGGCTACCTACCGACTATGCTTTCGCTGAACAAACACAAACGCCTGCCGCCGTCGAACAAGCACAAGCCTCACGAGGCGAATTTTCAGATACATTACGCCAACAAGTTGCCAACTTATACCAAGAGCATGAACTGATTGAAAAGCAAATCACTTGGCAACCGGTTTCTGATGAACCTGAAGAATTCACTATGCCTGAATGGTTTGACACTATTATCGAATTCTTCAAAGCAGTCAGCGCAATAAGCCCTTATATCGGCTACATCATGTGGATTATCGTATTGCTTTTAGTGGCTTGGATTATCTGGATAGCTTTTAATCACAAATTACCTTGGATCATGAAAGACCCACAAACCATAAAAAAACCAACCAATCAACTCAATGAATTACCCAGTTTTTTTAGTGAATTAAAACTCGATGATTGGCCAGACGATTTAATAACGGCTAGCCAAAAAGCCATGCAAGACGATAATTTACGACTCGCCCTAGCTTATCTGTTAAGGCATGCTTTAATTTGTGCCGATCAGTTTTACGCGATTAAACTGAGCAAGTCGATGACCGAAAACGAATGCCAACAGGCATTACTTGCAACGTTACCAACGCGTTTTCATGCGGTTTATCGGGCGTTATTCCAATATTGGATCCAATTGGCTTGGGCTCATCGCCCAACAGAAAAAAAGGATATTCAACAGCTACTGAGTCAAATTGCACAACTACAATGGGAAGAAAGCCATGAAGTCGCGTAATTTTGCCTTAGCAGCACTCATTTTTTTGTGCCTCAGCTTAGTCATCGCTCTGCTGGTATTCATCGATTGGGAAAAAAAAGAAATTGAGCTGGGGTTAAACCGCGACGCCGCGCAAAATCCCATGCTAGCGGCTGAACTATTGCTCAAAAAGTACGATAAAACCATCACGCGTCTCAGTGAATCTCAGCAGTTTTTACTAAATAAACAAATAACCCTGAGTACATCGTCAAGCTTAATCCTAGACGAAGCGGCACTGGTAGAACACCCATTTATCAAACCTGCGCTTTCCAAGTGGGTACAAGCGGGTGGGCATCTTATCTACGTCGTTTCTTCACGACGAGAGCAGCTCACTTTAGGTGATAATCCGTTTATCGAAACCGCTGAGATAACACTTCACGAACATGAGTTCGGCTGGCAACGTCAAAACGTATTGGCCGAGCCTGAAGCTAATCTCCACTTACCATATAAAGAGTCCAGTTTAGCTTTATATTTACCTTACAGTTACTACTTTTCTAACTGTGCTGGCAGCGCACATACCTTACTACCAACCCCAGACAAAACAGCGCTCGAGCAACAGGACGAACAAAAAAAATCGGCGCCAAACGAAGATACAGCGCCGGCAGCTCAGCTAATTTGTGAAATAGGCTATGACGACGGCTATGTCACCTTTTTACCCAGTATAGATATCATTTCAAACCACGGCTTACGCCATCTCGATCATGGCGCGTTTTTACTTTGGCTTATCGGCGATAATTCGCATTTATTCTATTTACCGAGTTTACAATCGCCCAACTGGTTAGTGTCTTTATGGAATTGGTCTTGGCAGGTTGTGGTTATGTTTTTATTATTGTCGGCCAGTTGCTTATGGTATTTAGCCATGCGACTAGGGCCTGCCAAGGTGCCAAATCAAGAACAAAAAGTCCCTTTCAGTCGCCATGTGCGAGCCACTGGCCAATTTATGCAAGCGCAAGGGCATGATGAACAATTAAAACAAGCCTTGCTTCAGGATATTGAAACGTTAGTTGAGCGTCGCCAACCTAACTTTAAACATCTGGCAAGACCAGAACAAGCTCGCGTTTTAAGCCAAATTACAGGCAACGACCGCGATACCCTTTTACAACTATTAAACGACCCGTTGCCGGAAGAAGCCAGCGCCAGAACGAAAACGGTTAACCTATTTAAGCAATTAAGGAAAGCAATATGACCACTGATGCAAGCCATGTAGCCGATACCACGGCCGATACTGTAACCGACCCAAGCACAATGACATTGCAACAGGCTTTTGAAGCAGTTAATCATATTAAAACCAATATTAGTCAGGTTCTCGTCGGCCAAGATCTCGTCATAGAGAATGTATTAACCACCTTATTTGCAGGTGGCCATGTATTGTTAGAAGGTGTGCCTGGACTCGGCAAGACCTTGTTAGTACGCGCACTGGCGCAAAGTGTTCAAGTCGATTTCGCCCGCGTACAGTTCACCCCAGACTTAATGCCATCAGATGTACTAGGCCACAGCTTGTACGACATGAAAGCTGGGCAATTTACCACCAAACGCGGCCCTGCTTTTACCAATATTTTGTTGGCCGACGAAATCAACCGCGCGCCTGCCAAAACCCAATCGGCGCTACTCGAAGTCATGCAAGAACAACAAATAACCATAGATGGCACCAGCACAGCGCTTGCCTCACCTTTTATGGTTTTAGCCACGCAAAACCCGCTCGATCAAGAAGGCACTTACCCGCTACCCGAAGCCGAGCTTGATCGCTTTATGATGAAAATTGAGCTGCAATATCCGGATGAAGCCGCTGAAATTGCCCTGCTAAAACTGAATACAGAAATTAAAAGCAATGAGCAAAATGTCGAAACATTAGCCAGTGTTATCAATGCGGACAAAATAGCGCAAATTAAAAATCTCGCCACTGCAACTATTGTCGATGAAAAAATCTTTCAATATGCAGTCGATATCGCTAGGCAAACTCGTACTTGGCATGGTGTACTGCACGGCGCTGGGGTGCGAGCTAGCATTAACTTACTTAAAGCCGCAAAAGTGAATGCATTGATGAATGGCCGTGATTTTGTCACGCCTGATGACGTAAAAATCGTCGCGCCTAATATTTTACGCCACCGCTTGGTATTATCCGCTGAGCTCGAGCTAGAAGGCGTTAGCCAAGCACAAGTCATAACCGAAATTTTAGCTAGCATTGAAGCACCAAGAATATGATGCGTATTGCCTTTCGACCCACTAGAAAAAGCATAATTTTTCTAGCGGGCCTTTTGCTTTTGACTTTGTTACTAAAAGTAACAGCCAATGGTCACGACCAGCCCATGATTTTTGCTTATTTGGGTGCCGTGATCCTCGCTATTATAGGTTTAGTTGATTGGCTACGCTCAAACTCAACCCCGACGATTGAAGTCGAGCGACAGTTGCCAAACAATATCAGCTTTAATCGCTGGCAAAACGTTGATCTACATTTTCGTAATAACTCAACTCAACCTTACGTTTTCACGTTCTCAGAACATACGCCTAATGAATTTGAAACTGAACTCATTAGCGAAAACATAGCGTTATCAGCCAACCAACAAGCCAATAAACGTTATCGTATTAAACCGACTAAACGCGGTAATTATCAAATTACCAGTATTGAACTTTGTATTAATTCTCCCTGGCGTTTTTGGCAACAATATTGGCTTATTGAGCTAAACAGCAATATTAAGGTGTACCCTGATTTTAACCGCCTTAATCAAGGTCAAAACTTGAATGGCGTTAGCACGCAAATGATGACGGGATTAAAGCTGCAGAAGAAACGTGGCGAAGGAATAGAGTTCCATCAATTACGTGACTTTAGGCAAGGCGATAGTGTTAGACAAATAGACTGGCAAGCCACCAGTAAACGGCAAAAGCTGATCTCAAAAGAATATCAGGAAGAACAAAACCAACATGTCATCGTTATGCTAGATGCTGGGCAACGCATGAATATAGAAACCCATGTTGGCACTCACTTTGACGCCGCGCTCAATGCCCTACTCATGCTCAGCCACACGGTATTAAAACAAGGTGACTGGTTTAGCATGCAAAGCTTTGGTCAACACGAGCGTTGGCTAGCTGGAGTTAAAGGCGCACAAAATGTATCACGCGTGATGAACCATTTTTATGATCTGTACCCAGATGAAAGCGCTAGCGACTACAGCCAAGCCGTGCAGAATTTGCTAACCAAGCGCAGTAAACGCGCGCTGATCTTGCTCGTGACGACAATCAATGATCAAGATTTAAATGAGCTTCTACCGGCTATTAAGCGACTACAACAACACCACCTAGTCGCACTCATTAATATCGAAAATCAAGGCTTAAAAGAAGCATTAGCCGAGCCGATAACTGATGCCAGTGATGCCAACAGCTATTGCGCCGCGATAGCATTACATAATCAGTATCAGCTAAATTTAAAACGTTTACGCAAAGAAAACGTGATCTGTGTCGACACCAAACCAGAGCTGCTATTACCCTATGTAGTCAATACCTATTTAAACGTAAAACATTCAGGCTTGTTATAGCGATATTACATCGACACGCCTTGCGTTCGCCGAAACAAATTCGGCTCTCTCCCTACTGCGCAAAATAGCTCATTTAATCTTGCGCTTTTGGAGAGAAAGGTTTGCAGGCTCTGCAAGCATAAATGCTCGCCCAGTGTGTTACGAGTTACCAACAGTACAAGGAAGGCTGGAAGGTAACGCAACTATATAAAACATGATGGTTTGGCCCATCCCATCGGCATTCAGGTGCAGGTGGAAACCACCTTATGCGGCATTGGTTAAGAGTCACTGTCGTGAGCGATAAGGGAAAGGCAAACACAATGATTTGTCAGGTGTGAGTTAAAGAGACGAACAGCGTAGGTGTCGAAATATTTAACCGTTGCATCCCGAAACCAAGCTACTGGGTGGAGTTTGGGAAGAGCTTAGAGGCAACCTGATTACCAACTAAGCGGGAGCCGGCAAAGAGCTGACGTGAATTTAACTCGGGGTTTTATATGGAACGTAAGAACCAGTCGTTTTGATGTTAACAGATATCCTCGAATGGAAACCCCATGAGAGCCAAGTCTGAATGCAAAGCACTGGGGCGGAGCAATTCGTAGTAGTGATGATGATAGCTGTAATGGTTATCTAGCGAAGGGATTGCCTCGTTTTAAATGAAACTTTCATCAACTGCTGCAGCAGGAGGAATGATTGAATTCAGCAAAACCATTTAGTATTTCGAAATGGACAGTTTATGAAGCCTGGTTACGTGTAAGAGCCAACGGTGGAGCGGCAGGAATTGATGAGCAATCGATGAGTGATTTTGAACAGGACTTGAAGAAGAACCTGTACAAGATATGGAATCGAATGTCATCGGGCAGCTATTTTCCACCGACGGTGAAGCGTGTCGAAATCCCTAAGGATAAGGGCGTTCGAGTACTAGGCATACCCACGGTATCAGACCGAGTTGCACAGATGGTCGTCAAGATGGAGTTGGAGCCTGAATTAGAATCGGTATTCGATAATGATTCTTATGGTTACAGACCTAATCGCAGTGCACATGATGCATTAGCGATAACGCGCCAGCGGTGTTGGCGATACGACTGGGTGATTGATTTAGATATCAAAGGCTTCTTTGATAACTTGGACTGGGTGTTATTGGGCAAAGCGTTACGCAAACATACCAATAACCCATGGGTATTACTCTATATCGAACGTTGGCTTAAAGCGCCAATGGAAACCTCGGATGGTCAGATAATAGAGCGAACGAAAGGAACACCACAAGGAGGCGTGATAAGCCCATTGCTAGCCAATTTGTTTTTACACTACGCATTCGACAAATGGTTGCGAAGAGAACATCCACATGTTCAATTTGCACGCTATGCGGATGATGCAGTGGTTCACTGTCGTAGTGAGCAAGAAGCAAAGGCGTTAAAGCAAGCTATTGAGCAACGCATGTTAGATTGTTGTCTAGAATGTCATCCAGAGAAAACTAAACTGGTTTACTGCTTTGATGAAGGTAGACAAGAAGCACATGAAGTCATTAGCTTTGATTTTCTTAGTTACTGTTTCAGGCCAAGGTTAGTAAGGAATCGGTGGGGTCGCATGTTTGTTGGCTTTACACCTGCTATTAGCCCTAAAGCGAAACAGAAAATTAGAGAGAAAGTTAAAGCGCTCAAGCTACATAAGCAAACGGGGTTAACGATACAAGAGTTGGCGTATAAGCTTAATCCGATGATAAGCGGGTGGATAAATTACTTCAGTCGGTTTTGGAAAACAGCATTAAGGCCACTTATGTCTTGGATAAACCTTAAATTGTTGAAATGGGCGAAGAAGAAATACAAACGGCTGAAATTCAGTTACCAAAGAGCAAGAAAATGGATGCAAAGGGTGTGTAATACACAACCGTATCTATTTTCTCATTGGCAATTTGGTTGCAGGCCGTAAATGGTGAAACGAGAGGAGCCGTATGAATTGAGAGGTTCACGTACGGATCTGTGAGAGGCTGAGGGGGAAGCTCCCTCGGCCTACTCGACCAAAAAATTGATTCTTTAAAACGGCGGTTTTCCACAAAAACCGGTAGATTCATTAACCTCAACTCTGATTAAGCATGGCGAAGATATAAAACGAGCGATGGCTTATTAATTTCACTGCGTTGAAGAAAACAGACAACAAACACAAAAAAAGCCGCAAGTGCGGCTTTTATAGTCAAAGCGATCAGGTTTTAGGGGAAGCCGTCAAGCTTCGAATCCCCATGAGCATATGCTCTATTATGTGATTGGGGTGAGTAAGCGCTGACAATGAACCATAAGGCCTGAGCGAGAAGACTATAGTTATCATGTTAAAGCATAAAAACCGTATAACAGCTTAAGCTTGATCTGCTGGCTGTAACAAATCAATCGCTTGGTTAGTTTTGTACTGGAAGTAGATAGCACTAAAGAAGAAAGTTAACACGCCACCTAATTTAACCGGCTCGCTAGCACTTTTGTTAATCACTTCTTGCAGAGCAGCACGCATTGAAAAAACAGCAATAATATAAAAGACAAATCCGATTAGCGATAATACCCCTGACGCAATAGCTAGTTCGGTATTTTCATCAAAAATACCTAAAATGTTGGCCAGAACTGACAACACAATATAAGCGTAAAGCGCATTCATTTTAACTTTTGCTTCTTGGGCAAATTCATTCATTTGAATGCCACGAGAATACAGCCAGTATAAATAGTAAATACCCAAGGTAATTATTGATAGAAAGAACACTCCCCATGCTGAAAAGCGTTTAAATTCAAGAATATCCTGAGCTCCAGAGCCAGATTGTAAATCAGCTTTTGGCGCTTCAAACGCATTTTCAACTACATCATTAGCCTGAGACATTTTTGTTTCCTTTTTGTTAATTAAATATTCCGAGCGGCTTGATAATAGCAAAAAACATGGGAAAAAAAAGCACAAATTTAAGTCGCTAATTGCTTATAATTCACTCTTCAATATTGCGTCCGTAAAATATCTCCTGTCGTTCTCGTTTCAGGAGTTTTTTCACGCTTTCTGCTTCTTTGTTGTCTAAGATATTAGCTGAGCGATCCTTGCTAAAGTTAAATCGATTCATTGGCGTTTCGTTCTGATTTTTCATCAGTTTGGTGTGAAATAAGTTTTCTTGAAACACATTCACATCTAGCATTTGATACTGTTGATGTATATCTTCTGTCAGGAAGTTTTGAATAGAATGAATGTCATGATCGATATAGTGCTTTTTACCGTCAATATCACGAGTAAAGCCACGCACTCGATAATCTAGGGTCACTACATCTGCGTCAAAACTATGGATCAAAAAGTTTAACGCTTTTAAAGGTGAAATAAGGCCACAAGTAGACACTTCAATGTCAGCCCTAAAGGTGTTAATACCATTAGTCGGGTGACTTTCTGGGTAGGTATGCACACATATATGGCTTTTATCCAAATGTGACACAACAGAGGTAGGAATAGGCCCTGGACGCGCTTGGGTATCTAGCTCAAGGTCGGCGGTGGCTTTTTCCTCTATTAACGCTGTAACACTGGCACCTTGGGGTTCATAGTCTTGCAATGCGATATTCAATACATTTGCACCAATCACCTCAACAACCTTGCGCAATACTTGGGTCAATTGCTGGGCATTATATTTACGATTAATAAAAGCCTGATAAGCTTGTTGTTGCTGCGCGCAATTAGTCCAACAAATTTCGTAAATAGAACAACTTAAGCTTTTAGTTAAGTTATTAAAACCATTCAGTTTAATTTTGGGATTAGAACCATTCAAAAATTAAGTCCAAAAGCGAATTAATGTAAAACAATGCCAGTTTATAAAAACAGGCATTGTTTTAATAAGCGTTAGAGCGGTGAAAGGATGTCGTTAGTCGACAAAAACGGAATCAAATAAGTTTTTGATTAATCCGGAATACTCAACAATAAACTCTTCTTGTTGAGCTGTGGCTTTTTGCTCAAGGCGGCGCGACAAAAACTCTTCTAAATCAGTGACGATCGCATCGACTTCACGTACCACATCCATTCGCGTATCTTGATCAAGCGATTCATGTTGCGCAAAAAAGCTAATCATCTTTTCTGCAATGTGTTCTTCAATCAAATCACGTAAAGACTTGTCTAACGACGGGTGGTTAGACTCGTTAAACATGTCGAGATTTTCAGTAAAATAAGAAATTAATTCAATATATGCTTGAGACTCTGTAACCATAGCAATTGTTACCTTAAATACCGCTGGTAATTCTCCTCACCTACTTGTAAGTCACATAACGATAAGCAAACCATAGTTCAAAATCGTTAAATGCACAAAGCTAGTACTGTTTCTACTGGTCATTTCTTTCTTGAAAAGGTACGAGTAGAACCTTAAATCAAAAGCTTTATAGTCTTCTCGCTCAGGTCTTATGGTTCATTGTCAGCGCTTACTCTCGACTTTGGCTCCTGCGTCGTCCTAATACCTAAATCCCTTTAGGCAGCCCCAATCACATAGTAGAGCATATGCTCATGGGGTCTCGAAGCTTGACGGCTTCCCCTAAAACCTGATCGCTTTGACTATATTTATAACCATTTGCCAAAATCTAGGTTCGATTTTACAACGAAAAACCTTGTGTTTGCCGCAGTGAATTCGGCCCGACAAACGATCTAAACCGTAAGTGAAATTATTTTTGCTAGTATGGCGCGTAAGTGAATGACGATCAATGTTGGTGATTATATTTTAATTAACAGTTTTATTACACAAAGTTAAAAAACTGTGGCGGATTCTACGAATAAAGGTTTTGGCATAACAACTAGTTAAACGTTAATCCGGGCGATAAAGTGCTCGGTAATACGACTTGTTTGGCCTCCACGGATGCTACCGGATATGCGCAATAATCAGCCGCATAATACGCACTGGGGTTATGGTTGCCGCTCAACCCCACGCCACCAAATGGAGCACTGCCACTGGCACCAGTAATAGCCCGATTCCAATTGACAATTCCAGCACGGATCAAAGCATAAAATTGTTGCCATTTATCTGGATTATCACTCAACAAACCAGCAGACAGACCGTATTGACTGTCGTTGGCCAGTTCAATTGCTTGGTCAAAATCTTGGTAGCGAGTAATTTGCAATAGCGGGCCAAATATCTCTTTGTCTTCTAACTCACTGACCTCAGTCACATCCAGTATGGCCGGTGAAAGCAATCCACTACCGGCTTTTAATAATCGGCCAGCCAAAAGCGTGTTAGCCCCTTTCGCCTGTAACATTTGCTGAGCGCTTAATACCTGCTGCGCCGCTTGGTGGTTAATTAACGAACCCATAAATGGCTGGGGCTCAACATCATACTCATTCACGCTTATAGCTTGGCTCACCTCCACTAACCGCGCAATGATGTCGTCACCTTGTAGCCCTTGCGGAACATACAAACGCCTAGCACAGGTACAGCGCTGCCCAGAGGTAATAAACGCCGACTGAATAATAGCATGCACCGCGGCATCCACATTAGCCACTTGCTCGACCACTAAGGGATTGTTTCCTCCCATTTCCAGTGCCAATACTTTTTGTGGTTGGCCAGCAAATTGTTGATGTAACAAGCAGCCAACTTGCGAGCTGCCAGTAAATAATAAACCATCAATAGATTTATGCTGACTCAGGTATTGGGCACAATCTAATTGCCCTTGAAGCAAATTAATAACCCCATTTGGCAACCCAACCTGCTGCCATATTTTAAGCATTAATTGGGCAGTGTTTGGCGTCAGTTCACTCGGTTTGAACACAACCGTGTTGCCTGCCAATATGGCAGGTACAATATGGCCATTAGGTAAATGTCCGGGAAAATTATAAGGACCAAACACAGCTAACACGCCATGAGGTTTGTGCCGAGTAAACGCTGTAGCACCGGGCATTTCGGCTTCGGTTACGCCCGTTCGTTGCAGGTAAGATTTTATTGACAATGCAATTTTACCCACCATTGCCGCCACCTCGGTTGCAGCTTCCCATAAAGGTTTTCCGGTATCTTGGGCGATGGCAGCGGTTAACATAGCTTTGTTAGCGGTAAGTGCCTCGGCATAGGCTTTAAGCAAATCTTGCCTGTGCGCCAAAGGCGTTTGCGCCCAACGAGTAAAGGCTTGCCTCGCACTAGAAATTGCTAAATCAATTTGCTGATGACTGGCTGCGTTTCCTGTCCAATATATTTGATTTTTGGCACCATCAATCGCATTGAACAACTCGCCTGAGCCTTGTGTCCACTCACCATTAATAAAAAGTTGGCCTTTGATCACAGTCATACTCCACCTCGCTCAACACTAACTCACTAGTAAATCACTGGTAACTCACTGTTAACTCATTTATTAGGCAATGGTTAACACTCTGACACTATCATCAGGTTTAACTAACAAATAATCAGCTTGTGCCGCACTTAGCCGTATTTTTTGACTGACGCTATCAACCTCAGACTCAACAACTAAAGCTCGAAAATCACTAAACTTAGTGTTGCATACTAAAATGACCTTGTTAGATTGCGGCTCAGCTATTTCTACACTCAATTTACGCGATTGTTTAATGCTATTAATATTTTCCAGCTCGTTTTCAACCGTAGGGCCGCCATCAAAAATATCGACATAACCACGCCATCGAAAACCTTCTTTTTCGAGCAAGGCTAGCGCTGGCTGGGTTTTGTCATGCACCTTGCCTATTACAGCCTGTGCGTCTGCAGATAACAGATTGACGTATATCGGATATTTTGGCATGAGCTCAGAAATAAACTCTTTTTGACCGATACCCGATAAGTAATCAGCGGTCGGAAAATCTAGAGTAAAAAAGTGCTTCTCAAGCCACTGCCAAAAAGGTGATTGCCCCTTGTCGTCTGAAACGCCGCGCATTTCTGCAAACACGCGCTGGGCAAAACCTTGCCTATGTTCAGCCATAAACAAAAAACGCACTTTAGACAATAACTTGCCCGCATAAGCTTTGCGGTAATCCGCTAATAAAAATAAGGTACAGATCTCTGTTTGACCTGTGTAATCATTGCATAAGGTCAACAACTCGACTTCGTTATAAACCTTCAAGCGCCGTGATGCATGCACCACCTTACTAAGATGATAATGGTAAAAAGAATCGGCTAAGCCCACCGCCCCTTCAATACCGGAAATCCCCACCACTTTTTGGCTTTGGGTGTCTTCTAATACAAATAGATAACTGGAGTCAGTTGCTTGACTAGGAATAGTTTGAAAAGCCGCTACTGAACGAGCTATTTTTTGTTGCAGTAGCGCTTCATTGACAGGTAAAGAGGTAAAGCCGTGCCCCGATTCAACCGCTAATCCATGCAAAGCTGGATAATCCGTAATTGATATTGGCCGCACGACTAGCATAACTACACGTTTTTAATCCTCTTTTTGCGCATTATTAGCATTCACTACACTCGCGACTGCTTTAGCAAATCTATCTAAGCCCAGTTGTAGCTCTTCATCACTGATCACGAGTGCTGGCGCAAAACGCAAAACATTTGCACCGGCGACTAATATCATTAAACCTTGCTCAACTGCAGCAGCAATAAAGTCACGCGCTTTGCCATGATAGTCTGGGGTGAGTTCCATGCCTAGCAATAACCCTTTACCTCTAACTTCGGTAAAAATACCAAATTCATCATTTATTTTAGCCAGTGCATCGCGGATCACTTGCTCCCGCTTAGCCACGCCCGCTAATACGGGTTCAGTGCTTATAACATCAAATGCCGCTTCTGCTACCGCACAAGCTAACGGGTTACCACCATAGGTGCTACCATGCGTACCAAAGGCCAAATGCTTACCCACTTCTGTTGTGGTTAACATGGCACCAATCGGAATACCGCCACCTAAACCTTTAGCCGAAGTTAAAATATCAGGTGTAACACCATAATGCTCATAGGCATATAACGCCCCTGTTCTGCCGGCACCGGTTTGCACTTCATCAAACACCAATAAGGCATTATGTTTATCACACAAAGCACGCACACCTGACAAAAACGCTTTAGTCGCCGGTGTTACGCCACCTTCCCCTTGAATAGGTTCGACAACAACCGCACAGGTTTTATCTGACATAATCGCTTCTAGCGCAGCTAAATCGTTGAAATCAACATGATCAATGGCACCAGGTTTTGGCCCAAAACCATCTGAATACGCCGCTTGCCCACCCACAGTAACCGTAAAAAACGTTCTACCGTGGAAACCTTGGTTAAACGCAATAATTTGATTTTTATCGGCGCCGTGTTCGTCTAACGCCCAGCGTCTCGCTAACTTTAACGCCGCTTCGTTTGCCTCTGCTCCTGAGTTACAAAAGTAAACTTTTTCAGCGAATGTCTTTTCTGTTAATTTTTTAGCTAATCTTAACGCTGGCTCATTTGTCCAAATATTACTGACATGCCAAAGCGTATCCGCTTGCGATTTCACCGCATCGACAATAGCTGGGTGGCAATGTCCTAAACAATTAACCGCGATACCGCCCGCAAAGTCGATATACTCTCGGCCTTCTTGGTCCCATACTCGTGAGCCTTGGCCTTTAACAGGCACAATTGCGGCTGGGGCATAATTAGGGATCATTACTTCATCAAACGTGGCCCGAGTGACTTGCATCTTAGATATTCTCCATTCGTTTTAATTCTAAATACCTGTCTACAGGTATGTCGTCGTTATCGCCCCCAAACACAATTCGCTTTGGGGTTAAATTGATTATGCGAAATGAAATAGGATTTGGGTAGCCAGCAGGTTAAAATAATTACAGAAAATTGAGACTATTTGCATATAAACACCATTAAAATGAATATATATGCTAAATAAGAGAATAAAATTGCATTATTATTGAATAAACTCAGCTAAATAGCGATCAACGGGTGTAAATCTGTCAATAAATGTTTACAGCACATATTTAAGTGGCATCCACAAACAAGCCACAACTTAATAAATAACAGTACATTTCACCGCTTAGCTAGATTAAACTTAGCGCCACAAAATAATGCTAACAACTATCAGGATTGCCCCATGCTTGTTTCTGCTCAAGCCGCCACTATGCTGGCCTTGCAAGATAAAATGAACGCCAAAGTAAACCCAGATTGGATCGCCGTTCGCTCACCTTTTTTACGTGCTGTTGTCATTGAAGGCAGCGAAGCCATTGAACACCACGGCTGGAAATGGTGGAAAAAACAAGATTGTGATCTTGAGCAATTACAAATGGAACTAGTCGATATTTGGCATTTTGTGTTATCTGCCATTTTAATTAAACACCAAGGTGATCAAGCTAAGGCACAACAAGAAGTCTTTGCCGAGCTAGACCAAACTTCATTAACCTTTGACGGTAACGAATTTGAATTTAGCCAATTATCTTTATTAGATAAGCTTGAATTAATGATAGGGCTGGCTGCTGCTAAGCGTTATTCAGTGTCTTTGTTTTCTGCTTTATTGACCGATTGCCAAATGAGTTGGGATGATTTGTACGCGCAATACGTCAGCAAAAACGTGCTGAACTTTTTCCGCCAAGATCATGGCTATAAAGAAGGCACTTACATTAAAGAATGGAGTGGTCGCGAAGACAACGAACACTTAGTCGAAATTATGACTAAGTTGGACGTTAAGTCTGATTCTTATCAAGATGATTTATATAGTGAATTAAATAAGCGTTATCAGTTACTTAATGTAACTTAAAAACGTTGAACTGTTGCGCCTATAAACATCGCATAATCGTAGGGCAGATTTTATCTCAGCAACCATGTGTTAGCCGAAATAAATCCGGCCCTACAATATGATATTCTCGCTCAGGCTATTCGCCAACCCACTGTTCAGCTTTATAATGCGCCCTTTCTTCACCAGCTAATTTCTCGGTTAAATAAGGCATTAAGCCTTGTAACTCGTCCATCAGTGTCCATGGTGGATTAATCACTATCATGCCTGCGGCTGTCATACCTATGGCATCTGAATCTGGCGCGATACCTATCTCAAAATTTTGAATATTTTTAATACCTGACGCAACCAATGCTTTTTGCATTTTCTCAATACGATAACGCTGTACAACTGGGTACCAAATTGCATAAGTCCCCGTCGCAAATTTCTTATGCGCCTTTAATACAAAATCAATGACGTTTTGATAATCCTGCTTAATTTCATAAGGTGGATCGATCATCACCAAGCCACGTTTTTGCTTAGGCGGTAATAAACCTAAGGCGTGTTTAAAACAGTCTTTAAATTGCAAATGCACTTGCGGGTTGCGCCCAACAAACTCACTTAGCAAACCTGAATCTGTCGGGTGGATCTCATGTAAAAAAACCTGATCAGCCCTTATATTATGCTCCTGTATAGCCTGAATGCTAAACCAAGGTGAACCTGGATATTGCGTCAAAGACTCAGTGGGATTAAAAGACTGTATTTTTTGTATATAACGCGCCAATAGCGGGTATTTTTCAATCTCGGCAATCGTGTCTTTGTGCCAAAATCGGCCAATACCATCAACATATTCTAATGTTTTTTGCGCATGCTCTTCAGTTAAGCGATATGCACCTGCCCCAGCATGGGTATCAACCACACAGTATGGTTTAGCTTTTTTATTAAGGTGGTCAAGAATGGCAATCTGCACTATGTGTTTTAGCACATCAGCGTAATTACCCGCGTGAAATGAGTGACGATAACTTAGCATTTAAAAACTCAATACAAAAGAATACAAGATGCAAGATGGTTGGTTAATAATTAATGATGAGTACTAGACCACTAACCCATTAATCAGCACTGGCTTGTGCCAATGCGGGTAACTTTCCAACTGTGCCCATAGCTTCTTTAATTAATAGCTGTTTTAGTGGGTTGAAAGTATCTGCTGTTTGCAATGCCAAACCACGCAGTAACTTAATCGGTGCAAACGAAGTCGTGAAACCACGATGGAAGGTTTCCATTGCCGCAATGCGATCAAAGGCTTCCGATTTACGCCATCTTAAGGTTTTGCTTAACTCAGTATGATCAAAACCTTGCTCAATAACGCATTCACTAACGGCTAAAGCATCCATTAAACCTAAGTTAGCACCTTGCCCAGCCAATGGATGAATGGTGTGAGCGGCATCGCCAATCAACACAACATTATCTTTAATAAAATCTCGGCTATAGCGCATGCGTAAAGGAAAGGCTTGACGCTCAGACACCAACTCGATCTGCCCGAGTACACTGTCAGATACCGCCGTTAAACGTTTAGCAAATTCGCAGGTATTTAACGCCATTAACTCTCGACTCGCCGACGTTTGCTGTGAGTAGACAATAGAGCATAAGTGATCATCATACAGCGGCAATAACGCCAAAGGACCATTAGCGGTAAAGGCTTGGCGAGCAATTTTGTCATGAGCTTTTTCTGTTTTAATCGTGGCGACAATCGCTTGCTGGTCATAGTCGTTGTGAACCAGTGGCATATTCATTAGCTTGCGCACCTGTGAGTTAGCGCCATCAGCCGCAATAACCAAGCGAGCTTGCATAATAGTGCCATTATCTAGCACAACTATACTGCTATCCGCTTCACTATTAATTTGGCTTACACTCGCATTAATACAAGTTACTTTATTGCTAGCTTGCAACGCTTGCCAAAGGGCTAAGGTCACTACGTCGTTTTCAATGATGCAGCCTAAATTATCGGCTTGAACATCTTGGCAATGAAACTGTACACGACCAATGTTATCTTTGTCCCAAACATCCATGCCTTGATAGGCACAAAAACGCTGCTGCTGAATATAAGGCCAAACACCCAGTTGTTTAAAGGCGTTAATACTGGCTTGATTGATCGCACTGACACGATTATTGGCAGGTAAGGCATCGGCTGCCAAAGTATAGTGCTGAGCTTGGCTTGGTTCCGGTAAAGTAGGCGCCACTAAGCTTACAGTGTACGAGCTATCCGCTAAGGCAAGAGCTGTTGTTAACCCCATCATACCTGAGCCAACAACCAGAATATCGGTTTTGTTGATCACGCTTTTAATCCCATGGCATGTTGTGCCAACTTATTTTTTAACGGGGTCACTCTGTCCATTAGCCAAAGTCCTTTATTGCGCACACCGCTAAATACAAAATCATCATTAGAAAATACCCGCACCAACACATCGGTCGCGGTTGCCACTTTTTCAGTGTCCAACTTACGTTGCTGACAATAATCACTCCAAGTGCGATAGCAGCCAAGATCTTGCTTGGTATCTAACGCACGCGCCAGAGCGATACACATTTGCTCAATATCGCGAATACCCAAATTGAGCCCTTGACCCGCAATAGGATGAATAAGATGAGCTGAGTTGGCGATTAACAAACAGCGATGTTGATAAACTTGCTCGGCAATCAATCGCGTTAACGGATAAGCACTTCGAGCACTCACCTGATAGATTTTACCCGCGCGCCAGCCAAACGCTTGCTGCAAGGCTTGGGCAAACTCGGTATCAGATAACGCCATTAACTCTTGTGTACGACTAGCATGCTGACACCAGACTAAGCCATATTGTGCAAACTGAGAGTCTTGGCTATACGGCATGGGCAACATAGCTAACGGGCCTTGTGACGTGAAACGCTCAAACGCCGTTACCCGAGTTGCTTTGGACGAAGATGAATGATCAGCTAACTGGGTTAAGACATTGCAACTGATCGCAACTTGACCGTATTGCGTCGCCGTTTGTGCAATATTAAGCTGTTGTCGAACCCGACTTTTAGCCCCGTCAGCACCGACAAGCAGCTTTGCTTGCAAGGTTTTACCGCTAGTAAGGGTAAGGTCAACATGATCTTGATGTTGCTTTAATGTTTGCAACTCATCCGGACAAAACACATCCAGACGATACGCTGGTTTTGCCGCAGCAAGATGATGCAATTTTTGCGACAAGGCGTCGCCAAGCGTATGTGCATGCACAACATAACCCAATGCCGGCACTTGCTGTTGCTCGGCTGTCATTTGGCAATAGCCTAAATGATGACTATCAGAAACCTCAATAACTTGAATATCACCGGCTAATTCGCTTAATGCTGGCCACAGTTGCCAGCGCTTGAGTAATTGAACCGACCCTTGAGATAAAGCCAACGCCCGACCATCAAAACTAGAATGATCAACACTTTTGGCCAACTGTGGTTCAATCACTGCAATCGATATTGCATCGCCAAACGTATGGCATAACGCCAAAGCCAATGTGGCACCCGACAGTCCACCGCCAACAATGACAATATCGTAATTAAGCTCAGTGGCTGTTTGAGTCATTATAGTAATTGCTCGTTATATTTTTGTTGTTTACGTCAGTGACTATGTAGCCAACGGGGGCTATTGGGCCATAATCCTTTGTATTTCATCAATGGTTTTAGGAGCATCACAGGTTAGGTTTTCATAACCTTGCTCAGTTATTACTACGTTGTCTTCAATACGAATGCCAATACCTTGCCATTTAGGGTCAACTTCAGCACCTTTAGCAATATAAATACCCGGTTCCACCGTTAATACCATACCCGGTAACAAAGGCCGATCTTGATCATCTAATTTGTATTCACCAACATCATGCACATCTAAACCCAACCAATGACTAAGGCCATGCATAAAAAACTGTCGATAGGTTTTTTGCTCGATAACTTGGCTTAATGTGCCACTTAAAATACCTAAGTCGATTAAACCCTGGGCAATAACTTCTATCGCTTTATCTGTTGCTTGCTTAATGGTATTGCCTGGTTTAATTAATCGCATCGATTCGGTTTGTGCATCTAAAACCAATTGATATAACAAAGCTTGCGGCTCAGTAAATTGACCATTAACAGGAAATGTACGTGTAATATCAGCCGCGTAGCCTTGCAATTCGCCACCCGCATCTATCAGTAACAAGTCGCCATTTTGCAGTTCGTCTTGATTTTCGGTGTAATGCAAAATATTAGCGTTATCACCGCCTGCCACTATGCTGCCATAGGCTGGAGAACGCGCGCCTTGCATAGCAAATTCATGATGCAGTTCAGCTTCAACTTGAAACTCAAATTTGCCAGGCTCAACAAATTGCATGGCGCGAATATGCGCTTGCGCGCTAATTTGCGCAGCTTGACGCATAATGGCAATTTCTTGTTCTGATTTAATCAAACGCATTTCATGCAATATGGAGCGTAAATCTTTTAACTCATTCGGCGCTTTACGTACCTTACCTTGGCTGCGCAAGCGATTAAGAACAGATTGCACTTTCACATCGGCAAATTCGTGTTCCCCAAAGGGCCAATACACGCAGGTCTTTTTATCCAGTAATTCCAATAATTGATTATCAAGCTCACTCACAGCAAAAGCATTATCCAAGGCAAACTTTTGTTTGGCTGCCTCAGCCCCTAAACGCCGCCCTTGCCATATTTCAGCCATTTTATCTTTAGCTCGACAAAATAAGATATGCTGCGACATGCCCTGACTGTCTTTAGTTAAAACTAGCCAAGAATCTGGCTCATTAAACCCCGTTAAATACCAAAAATCACTGTCTTGTCGGAATAAAAATTCGGTATCACGACTGCGCCGAACTTCGACATTAGATGGGATAATGGCCACACTATTGGTCACCATTTGCGTCAACACTTGTTGACGGCGAGACTGAAAAACTGAATTAGCTAGCATATTATTCAAGACAATTTAGTGCAAAGTCGGTTTATTAGGTAAATCTTCTGGTAACGCATCGCCAAACTCCCCAAAGCATAATATGGCGGTTATACGTATGTATTCGACAATTTCTTCAAACGATTGGAAGTTTTCTTCCGTTTCTTCTAATTCAGTATCCATTTTGCTAATGGCCACTAAATCTTGAAACGCTTCGCGGATCTCTTCATCAGCCGCTTGCAAATTAACACTTTGCACACCAATAGATGATAAAAAGCCATTTAACCATTCAATCAAAGTTTCAGCACGCTCAGTCAAGGAGACATCATCTTCAGGCAGGTAAATTTGAAACGCCAATTGACCATCTTTCAACTGCTCAAATGTCGCTTTATATAAATTTATCATGGCGCTGACTACGTCTTCTGGCACTGACTCACCATCCAAACAAAAATCTCGAACTATGCTCAACCATTCGCGACTGGCCTCACTCATACCACCGCAAATGCTGCCACATAAAATGCCATGCACTTCTGATGCAGAACAAGGTAGCTTGTTATTTTGCAGTAAAAAATCAAAATCATCGTAATCAGGCAAGGTGACATCAGACATAAAATGGACTCTTAATGAATAATTGTTATACAGGGCGTCGATGGCTCAACAATAAAATGAAAAAACTTAGCTTTCATTATCAATAACTTAGTATAGAAGAGCCGAAGCAATATGCCGCCATTATAGCGCATACAATTGGGATATGGCACAATACAAATCATCAATTGCTAAAGACGTTTACTAAACGAGCGTAATAGGTATTGATATTTGACTTTGCAACGAGGCAAAGCCTGCTTGCCAAGTCAATTAGCCTTAATTTCTTCGTCATTATTAAGGCTTATATAATTAAAGCACTGATTGCTTATACTATAGTCAAAGCGATCAGGTTTTAGGGGAAGCCGTCAAGCTTCGAGACCCCATGAGCATATGCTCTACTATGTGATTGGGGCGAGTAAGCGCCGACAATGAACCATAAGACCTGAGCGAGAAGACTATAATTTTATGGTCCCTGAGGTATTCGTTAAAGGTTATGTCCCTGAGCCGATACTTCTATACCCAGGATCCTAGCTTGGCTACTATTGAGCAGGCTCGGCATGTACCGAGAAGCCTACGGTAATCATCTAGCTTCCGCCTTGAACCATACGGTTCAAGGGCTGACACCTGCAGCGGTACCTTGGGGAGCGCCACTTCTTAGCAATACCCTTTTTTAATTTCGCCTGAGTTGGTAACTATTCAAGTTCTCAATCAGCAAGCTCATTCGGCAGTATTGTTCTTTAAGTTAGAATGGTTTGCAGGCTCTGCGAGCATAAATGCTCACCCACAAAAACTTTGATATTTTAATACGGTTATTTTCGACAAAGTCGATAGATTTATTACCTTATTCAACTGAATACTAACCTAACTTTTACCGTTTATTCTCTGGTACAAAACTCCAAACCTGCTAACGCTTTCACATACTCAAGCAAACCATCTTATTACGCTTTGCCAATGTTTTATTCATGGTAAATACTAAATAGATAACGGTTGTAGTCAAAGCGATCGGGTTTTAGGGGAAGCCGTCAAGCTTCGAGACCCCATGAGCATATGCTCTATTATGTGATTGGGGCGAGTAAGCGCAGACAATGAACCATAAAATTTGAGCGAGAAGACTATAGTAGCTGACAATATGAAAACTCTTTATATACTTCGCCACGCAAAATCAAGCTGGGCCGATCCTAATCTCGACGATTTTTCCCGCCCCTTGAATAAACGCGGCCTGCGTAATTTGCCCGATATAGCAACTCGCCTTGTCAACAACTGTTGGCAACCCGACAAAATTATTTCCAGCAGTGCAAACCGCGCTCTGACCACGGCAAAAGCAGTAGCCAACAAAATGACGATTGAAAATATTCAGCAAGATGACGGACTGTATATGTGTTCGGCTGATTATATTTTGTCACTGATCCAACAACAGCAAGATATTAGTAGTTTAATGATTGTCGGCCACAACCCATTATGGACCGACTTAATTAATCTCTTAACCCATTTTGGCTTAGATAATTTACCCACAGGGGGAACCGCAAAAATTGAGTTTAATATTAACAAATGGTCTCTTGTCAATTGGGGCACTGGCAAAGTCACGGGATTAGACTTTCCTAAGCAACCGTTTTCTGCGGTCTGCTAAATTATAGTTCAGCAAGTAATTGATAAATGTCATAATAAGCTTGCCCCTACGGGGTTAATATGCAAACTATTACCCTGTAATCTTACTCACCAATTTATAAAAATATCAAAACATTGAGCGATGAAGCTCATATGGTATCTGGCGTCATGCATGTACAGGCGCAACAGACAGTTCAAAAAATAGGATTTAACGATGGATGGCTTAAGCTCAGCGCTTATATTTTTAGCAGCCGCAGTGATTACGGTTCCACTGTTTAACAAATTAAAACTTGGCTCAATTTTGGGCTATTTGGTCGCTGGTGTGGTTATTGGCCCTTCTATGCTTGAGCTCATAGACGACCCAGAAGATATCTTACACTTTGCCGAGTTTGGCGTGATTTTTTTACTGTTTATCATAGGGCTAGAGTTAAACCCAGAAAAACTCTGGCGCATGCGCGATAAAATCATGTTCTCTGGCGGTGGCCAACTCTTTATCACAGCCATTTTAATAACAGGCATTGTTGTGGCTGGTTTTGGCTTTAGTTTTTCGACAGCTGCGGTTATTGGTTTAGCTTTGGCATTATCGTCAACGGCCTTTGCCATTCAATTAATGACTGAGCAACAAGTCTTACGTACGCCACCCGGTCAACATGGTTTTTCCATGTTACTTATGCAAGATCTAGCCGTGATCCCAATTTTACTATTTGTTGGCACTTTGTCCGTAACTGGCGGTAAAGACCCCGTTGCTTGGTGGCAAAGCTTATTAGCTATTATTGCGGTTATCGCTGCTGGTCACTATGTGGTCAATCCCTTATTGCGTATCATTGCCCGCAGTGGCAGCACAGAGGTTATGACTGCCGCCGCGTTATTAATTGTCATGGCGACTGCTGTGGCTATGTATGCCGTCGGTTTATCTATGGGCTTAGGTGCCTTTGTCGCCGGTATATTATTAGCCAACTCGAGTTTTCGCCATCAATTAGAAACCGAAGTTAAGCCATTTAAAGGCTTATTACTTGGCTTATTCTTTATTGCTATCGGCATGAATATGAACTTGCAACTGCTAGGCGAAAAACCATTAGCCATGATAGGCGGTGCTATCGCATTAGTGGCGTTAAAAGGTTTAGTCATTTTTGCTGTACTACGATTAAGCAAGCAAAGCCGTACCGATTCAGTTCGCCTTGGTATTATGTTATCGCAAGGCGGGGAATTTGCTTTTGTTGTCATGGCGCAAGCGACAGCCGGCGGCATTCTCGACAAAGAAGTTGCCGCCATGGTTAACCTTATTGTGGGTATTTCAATGGCGTTAACCTCACCATTAATTATTTTACATAGCCTAGGCTTTAACAGTAAAAACGTCCGCCCTATATACGATAGCGAGCCTCACGAAACCGAGCCTCAAATCATGATTGCCGGTTTTGGTCGCTTTGCTCAAATTACTGCGCGGATTTTGGCAGCAAAAAACATCCCGTTTATCGCGCTAGATAAAGACGTAGAGCATATTGAATTTCTTAAAAGGTTTGGTAACAAAGCCTTTTACGGCGATGCAACTCGATTAGACCTATTAAAAAGTGCAGGCATTGCTCACGTCAAAGTTTTGTTTATTGCGGTTAATGACGACCAAGCCATTAAAATTGCTGAAACCGTGCGTAAGCATTATCCTCATATCAAAATTGTCACTCGTGTACAAAACCGTTTTGTGGTCGCCAAATATAATGAATTAGGGGTAACAAGCTGTGTACGTGAAATGTTTGCCAGTGGTCTGCAAGCTGCTGAACAAGTTTTATTAGCTCATGGCTACACCGATACCAAAGCCAAAGAAAGCGTGCGACTGTTTAAACAGCATGATGAAAGCCTGTTGCAAGAAGCCATTGACAATAATTACGACTTGCAAACCATCATTGACCGAGCAGGACAAGGTAAACAAGCGCTAGAATCTATTTTCCGCGACGATAAAACCTTATAATTCACTGCAAGTTTTGCTTCTGTTGCCATAGACAATGGTAACAGTAGCAAAGCTGGGTAATGCTCAACCAAAGCTAAGCTAAGCCAAAGTAAAATTGAATCAAAAATACCTACCGTAAAAATTCTTAGTTAAAACCATTCTGGCACACCTGTTGCTTAGTCCTACATAACTTGATTTGCTCGACCCTAAACGTCAATTTTTTGTGAGGACAGACGATGGAATTAGTAATCACCTTAATGATAGTGCTATTGGTTGTTTCCGCATTGGCTATTCGCTTAACCCAATCAGAAACCCCTTTCCCTTACAAGCGCCGCGAAAGCCTGTTTACTAACTCTGAACGCGCTTTTATGGTTATGCTTGAAAGAGCGGTAGGCGATGAATTTCGCATTGTTAACCGCGTACGTTTAACTGAGTTACTCGATATTCGCCAAGGCACCAAAAAGCGTGTCGCCCAAGCGGCTAAACTAAAAGCCACAGGTAAAGTATTAGACTTTGTCTTACTCGACAAAACCAACTTAACGCCAGTTGCGGCAATTGATTTGGTCAATGCCGAATCTAGCACGGGTTATAAAACTAAACAGGATTGGTACCTTAAAGGCGCATTAGACACGGTAAACTTGCCACACATTCGTATCAAGGTACGTAATGGCTATAAAGCGTCAGAATTACGTGAATGTATTTCAGCCAAGTTAGGGGCAAAAAACAACAAGTTGCGCCCGCTCAATGTACGCAAAGTAAAATCGAAAGGCCCGACTCGTCCTATTCGTCCTTTAGTACAAGCCCATATTAATCAAGCAGTAGCGCAAGACGCTCAACAAGCCGCCGTTGCCTAAACGTTGACATTAGGTCTATATTCAACAAGCCGAGCATTAGAATTGCCCTATTGCTCGGTTTTTTTATATAGTCTTCTCGCTCAGGTCTTATGGTTCATTGTCAGCGCTTACTCTCGACTTTGGCTCCTGCGTCGTTCTAACACCTAAATCCATTTAGGCGACCCCAATCACAAAATAGAGCATATGCTCATGGGGATTCGAAGCTTACCTGCATGGATGCAGGTACCAAAAGTAGGCACTTTAAGCGAGGGGCGAGAGCAGGACGCGGTAGCTTTGACGGCTTTGCTTACATGGATGTAAGTACTTAGGTTTCGTCTGGAACTTGAAACCTGTCCCTAAAACCCGATCGCTTTGACTATAATAAGCTTAAGTTAACTAAATAATATCTAAAGGAATTCTCCATGACCATCGCCATTATTGGAGCTATGCAGCAAGAAATTGAAATACTGCGTCAACAACTCGACAATTGTCAGGAAGACAAGCACGGTCCTGTCACTTTGTTTTGTGGTTTTTTAGCTGGCCACAAAGTGGTACTCGTATTGAGTGGCGTTGGTAAAACGGCAGCCGCAATGGCTACCACCTTAGTTATCGACCGTTATAAACCCAAATTTGTCATCAATACAGGGTCAGCAGGCGGTTACGCCAGCGATTTAAATATTGGTGATTTAGTGATCTCCAGTGAAGTGCGCCATCATGATGTCGACTTAACCGCTTTTGGTTTTGCTATGGGCCAAGGTTTTGGTTTTCCTGAGTCTTTTCATGCTGACCCAGCATTAATTGACAAGGCTCAACAAGCAGCAAGTAAACAACCTGAATTACAATGCAAAGTAGGTTTAATTTGTTCAGGCGATAGCTTTATGGACTGTCCAGAGCGTGTTGCCACCGCCAGAAGGCATTTTCCCGACATGATAGCAGTTGAAATGGAAGCTGCTCCCATAGCGCAAGTTTGCCAGCAATTTCAAACACCTTTTGTGGTGATCCGCGCTTTATCCGACATAGCCGGTAAAGAGTCTCATCAAAGTTTTGATAGCTTTTTAGCGCAAGCGGCACAACATTCATCTAAATTAGTTGTCGACTTTTTAGAATCTTTTTAAGCCAATGCGTCAGTATAAATTACCATGAATGCTATTTTCGACACTTGGCCACAGCCCTTGTTGTATCTCGGTGTGTTGCTAGCCGTGGTATTGCTTGACGTCTTTTTGACGATCCCTGAAAAGGCTCATCCACTGACTTTTTTCCGAGTCATTGCAGAGCGCTTAACCGCCAAGGTATTTCCCGATCCCAGTCGCCCAGCTTTTCAACAAAAAATTGCGGGCGCATTGGCCATTTTAGTCGCGACCGTGCCTTGGGTCATTATGATCTTTTTATCAGTGCAATTTACCGAATACCCTTGGTTTTTCGAAGGTTTGATTTTATGGCTTTGCTTGGGCTTAAAACCCTGCTGGAGTGACATTAAAAAAGCAGAATTGGCATTACGTAAGGAACAAAAAATCCTCGCGCGCGATCGCTTAAACGACTGGGTTTTACGCCGCACCGACAATTTATCTGCCATAGGTATCGCCAAAGCCTGCTGCGAAGCTTTACTGCTGCGCAATCTGTATTTTTACCAAACCTTGATCTTATGCTTTATCTTATTTGGCGCTTATTGGACATTAGCTTTGCGCTTATTGTTAGAGCTGCATTTAGTCGCCAACGGTAAAACAACTCGCTTTCGTTACTTTGCTAAAGCCATCGACAGCACATGCCATATTTTACTTTATATCCCTTGTAAAATTAACGCCTTAACGCTAACCATAAAAGGCGGTTTAATTAAAGGTGTGGCCATTGCATTTAGCGCGAGTAAAAGCTGGCCCTATACTAATTCACTTTGGTATTTAAGTATTGCGGCTCAAGCTATTAATACTCGCTTAGGTGGGCCGATATATTATGGCCAAGTCAAAACGCAGCGCCCGCATTTAGGTGAACACAACCCGCAACCCAATTGGCAAACTATTCGCCATTGCCGCTTTCTTGTTATCGCGGCTAACAGCCTAATGTTACTGATAATTGTCGTTACAAGCCTATTTTTGAGCTTAATCGTAAAAAACTAAAGCATATTTAACCTTTTGGCCAAATTTAACCACGAGTTTAATGGCATTTTTTTCACCAATCCGTATGATCGCATGCATTCCTTTCACCCGTATTATGAAAGCAATTCAATGGTCATTATCAAAAGCTGAGCTATGATTATGACACACTCGTTAGGATACTTGATTTTACATGGCAAAATATAACGTTTACGGCTTAGGAAATGCCCTAGTCGACAAAGAATTTGAAGTTACCGATGCTTTTTTAGCCGAGCAAAATATTGAGAAAGGTTTAATGACCTTGATCGAGCAAGAGCAACAACAAAGCTTACTTGCTGGCTTACAAGCAAATTTTGATTTAAAGAAGCGCGCTGGTGGTGGCTCTGCAGCAAACAGCTTAGTGGGCTTAAGCCAATTTGGTGGCAGCGCATTTTACGCCTGTAAAGTCGGCAACGATGAGTTTGGCCGCTTTTACGCGGATGATTTAGCAGCCAGTGGCGTGACTACGCGTTTAAACGAGTTGTCGACCCAAGGTAATACCGGCACTTGTTTGGTGATGGTCACAGATGATGCTGAGCGCACCATGAATACCTATTTAGGTTGTACTGCAGACTTATCAACCAATGAGTTATTTATTGAAGAGCTAAGCCAAGCCGACTATTTGTACATTGAAGGTTATCTTGTTCCTTCGCCTACCGCATTAGAAGCCATTGCCGCAGCGAAACAACAAGCCAAAGCCGACGGCGTAAAAATTGCCATGACCTTCTCTGATCCGAGTATGGTTAAATATTTTAAAGATGGAATTGATCAAGCACTTGGTAATGAACGTATCGACTTACTCTTCTGTAATGAAGAAGAAGCGCAAACCTTTACCGATACCAATACAGTAGCGGATGCTAGCCAAGCGTTATTAAAACGCGCTAAAACTGTGGTGATCACTTTAGGCGCTAAAGGTTTACTTGTGATTGACGATGAAAAACAAGTTGAAGTCGCAGGCCAACCTGCTAAAGCGGTTGATACCAACGGCGCGGGCGACATGGTTGCAGGTGCGTTCTTATATGGTTTAAGCCAAAATTGGGATTACGCCAAAGCTGGCGAGCTAGCTTGTAAAGCGGCAAGCGTTGTGGTGTCTCACTTTGGTCCGCGCTTGTCAAAAGAGCAGCAACAAGAAATATTAAAAGACTTTTTGTAGAAACTATGAAGGACAGTATATCGACTAACCTTAAGGTGACAAAACCAAAAAAGGTGAATAAAGATGAATACTGTCCTTCAAGATAAAGATAACGCAAATTCAAATATTTTGTACCTTGCTTTTGAATTAAGTGCAAAAAGCTGGAAGCTAGGATTTAGTAATAAAGTTAAGCTCAGACAGAAAACGATTGATGCTGGTGATTGGAATAGCCTACTTGCAGAAATTGAACTGGCAAAAGAAAAACTAAAATGCACACCAGACTGTCCGGTTTTTAGCTGTTACGAAGCGGGTCGAGATGGGTTTTGGATACACAGAGCATTGGAAAAAGAAAATATCACCAATTATGTGATTGACTCAGCCGCTATTGAAGTGAATCGGCGTCAACGCCAAGTCAAAAGTGATGGTGTGGACGTAAAAGCCTTAAACAGACTACTCATTCGTTATTGTTCAGGTGATTTGACGGCAATGAGGCCTGTTAGAGTCCCGACTATTGAGCAAGAAGATAAACGACGATTACAACGCGAACGAGGGCGATTAATCGAAGAGCGAGGGGCGCATTCAACAAGGATAAAATCTTTACTTTTTCTGCATGGCATACGGCTAGCAAACATAAAAGATTTAAAAACATTACTGCCTAAACTTAAAGGCGCCGTCACGGGGTATGACATTCCAGTTGATACGAAGAACGAATTACAACGCGAATACGAGCGCTATGTCATGGTAGATAATCAAGTGAAAGAACTTGAAGCGTTACAAAAAGAGCGAGTTACCCAAGCCCAAGACGGCAGTATGGAAAAACAGATAGAGCAAATGATGCAACTCAAAGCCGTAGGATGGCAAACCAGTTGGTACTTAGTTGCAGAATTTTTTAGCTGGCGAGATTTCAAAAACGCTAAGCAAGTGGGGAGTTGTGCGGGATTAACTCCAACACCTTATGACAGCGGAGACAGCCAACGCGAACAGGGAATAAGTAAAGCAGGCAATAAGCGGGTGCGCAAGGTCATGATAGAGTTTGCTTGGCTGTGGTTACGTTACCAAAAAGGCAGCAAATTAAGTCAATGGTTTAAGGAGCGCTTTGACAAAGGCAGCAAGCGGATGCGAAGAGTGGGAATAGTCGCGCTCGCGAGAAAATTATTAGTGGCTCTGTGGCGTTACCTTGAGCATGGTGTTATTCCCGAGGGTGCACAATTAACGGAAGGTTAATTGCACAGAGGCAGTCACAAATGACAACAAACACATAAGGAATTAACGTTAACGATTGTGAGAAGGTGCTCGTGCCCAACCTTGGTAAGCCAAGCTTGACCGTTTTTGTAGAAGGGGCACCTTCAACCAGATTTCACTGCACATACGAATGCAGTTTGAGGTAGCCAGCTTAGGGCTGGAACGGATAGAAGGTGGTTGCGCTCACACTTGATGTTGAGTAGCACGAATAAATTAATCTGGGCAATTGATTAACTTCAAAAATGGGAAAAAGCTTATGGTTTGAAGAAAGAGCATAAGAGATTTTTATAAATTAAAGGTTGGGTATTGACTTCCTGTCCTTCATAGAAGGTTGGTGCTGAGGCACGAAGCCCAACATCTACACATTAATAACCACGTTGGGTTACGCTCATACTTCGCTAACCCAACCTACACTATAAATTTTGGAGTTACCATCCTATGACTGACTACAAAGTCGCCGACATTTCCCTAGCTGAATGGGGTCGTAAAGAATTAACTATCGCCGAAAGTGAAATGCCAGCATTAATGGCCTGTCGTGAAAAGTATAAAGACAGCCAGCCGCTTAAAGGAGCAAAAATCTTAGGTTGTATTCACATGACCATTCAAACGGGTGTGTTAATCGAAACCTTAACTGCCTTAGGCGCAGAAGTGCGTTGGTCATCATGTAATATTTTCTCTACGCAAGATCACGCTGCTGCTGCAATCGCTGCGGCTGGTGTTCCAGTTTTTGCTTGGAAAGGCGAAACTGAAGAAGAGTATGAGTGGTGTATCGAGCAAACTATCAACAAAGATGGCGTTGTTTGGGATGCTAACATGGTACTTGATGATGGTGGTGACTTAACTCAAATCCTTCACGAGCGTTACCCTACTCTTTTGGACAGTATTCACGGTATTACCGAAGAAACCACAACTGGTGTTCACCGTTTACAAGAAATGTTAGAAAAAGGCGAGCTAAGAGTGCCCGCTATCAATGTAAACGATTCAGTTACTAAATCAAAAAACGATAACAAATACGGTTGTCGTCACAGCTTAAACGACGCGATTAAACGCGGTACTGACCACCTACTTTCAGGTAAAAAAGCCTTAGTTATCGGATACGGTGATGTGGGTAAAGGTTCGGCGCAAAGCTTACGTCAAGAAGGCATGATTGTTGCGGTTACAGAAATCGATCCTATCTGTGCTATGCAAGCTTGTATGGACGGCTTTGAAGTGGTTTCTCCATATAACAATGGGGTTAACACAGGTAAAGTTGAAGATATCAACACAGACCTACTGGGTAAAACTGACCTTATCGTTACTACAACAGGTAACGTTAACGTGTGTGACGCGGCTATGTTGCAAACGCTTAAATCAGGTGCTGTTGTATGTAACATTGGTCACTTCGACAACGAAATCGACACTGCTTACATGCGTGACAACTGGAAGTGGGATGAAGTAAAACCTCAGGTTCATCAAGTTTTCCGTTCTGAAGATGCTAGCGACTTCTTAATTTTATTATCTGAAGGCCGTTTAGTTAACCTAGGTAATGCAACAGGTCACCCAAGCCGTATTATGGATGGTTCTTTCGCTAACCAAGTATTGGCGCAAATTCACTTATTCACTCGCAAGTTTGCTGACTTACCTGAAGGCGATAAGAAAGCTAACATCACCTTAGAAGTATTACCGAAGAAGCTAGATGAAGAAGTAGCTTCATACATGGTTCAAGGTTTTGGTGGTGTAGTCACTAAACTAACCAATACTCAAGCAGATTACATTAATGTTGATGCTGAAGGGCCATTTAAGCCTGAAACTTACCGCTATTAATCTGCCAAGCAGTTATTACTTCACTTTATAAAAGTAAGCCGTTGCCTCAGCAACGGCTTTTTATTATCTGTTAGGCCAGTAAATTCTGCTGCCACTCTATTTAGCATCATTTTGACCTATAGCTTTGCCCTATAGCTATGGCGTAAACAATCACTCGGAATAATCACAACGGCTGCTTGTAATCCGTCTAATACCCCAAATATCCAGATTAACAGCAGGGCATTACTTTATCGCAAATTGTTAAACTGGCCTACTAAACCAAATTCATTGCGTTTACGTATTGATGAATAGTCAAAGCATACGTATTCAACAACTCATGGGTTGGTAATACAAGCGACAATTAAAGTTCGCGTTTAATATAGACATAATAAAAACAAAAGAAATTTCAAAAGGTGAAAACTATGTGGCAGCGGATCCCTTTAGCCATAAAAATTCTTATTCCTTCACTTGTCGTGATTGGCTTAGTTGCAACCCAAAAACCCAAGCCCGAACCCGTAAAACAAGAAAATACCACACCCAATAAACCTATGGTTAATGTGGTATATGCTCAACCACAAGCCCATCACCTACAAATCACCAGTCAAGGCACAGTTAAACCCAAAACCGCAATTAATTTGGTATCTCGCGTGGCAGGCAATATCACTTATGTGGCACCACAATTTAATGACGGCGGTTTTATAAAGAAAGAGCAGATACTAGTCAAAATCGATAAAAGTGACTATCACTTAGCACTCATTCGTGCCAAAGCTAATTTGGCCACTGCACAAATGCAACTCGCGCAAGAAAAAGGGCTCGCGCGCCAAGCTAAACGAGAATGGCGTGATTTAGGCAACCAAGAAGCCAATAGTTTATTTTTACGCGAACCACAAATTACGGCTGCTAAGGCTAATGTTAGCGCAGCTCAAGCCGAGGTTAAACAAGCTGAACTCAATTTACAACGTACTGAAATAAAAGCACCATTTAGTGGCCGTATACAGCAAATAATGGTTAATGTTGGCCAATACATTGGAGCAAACCAACAATTGGCCAGCTTGTTTGATAGCACTGTTATGCAAGTCAGCTTACCTCTTTCAGAACAACAAGCTGCCCTCATTAATTTGCCGCTTAATCCGCAAGTGACAAACTTGCCACAAGTGGTGTTATCCGGTTCTGTTGCTGGACAAAATGCAACTTGGCAAGGTCAGGTTGTACGCACACAAGCCAGTGTGAATACGCAATCACGCATGTATTACGGCATTGTTGAAGTTATTCAAGATATCAATAGTCCGACGCCTCTCATAAACGGCCAGTTTGTTAATGCTAAAATATCCGGCAAAGCCATCGAGCAAGTGGCACGCTTACCGAAACAAGCGGTTTTTAAACGAGACCAAATTTATTGGTTAAAAGACGATAAAATCGTTGCTGGACAAGTAGAAGTATTAAATCAAGACAACCAATACGTCTGGGTTAAATCAGCAATGTTAACGCCAGATTTAGCGATTATTGCCGACCGACAAGGCTATGTCACCCCTGGCACCGCAGTTGAAATAAACTTAGAAAACATAAAAAGCCCAGTAGACCCAGAACCGACTAGTACCGCTAATACAGAAAATCCCGAGCAGTCACCCCCCTCTCGCTCCGCAACTGGAGATGCTGCACCGCAAAATACAGCAACGGGAGATAAAGCATGAAAGGCTTAGTTGCTTGGTTTGCCGATAACCCTGTTGCGGCTAATTTGTTAATGGCCGTCATTTTAATCGGCGGGTTAATCGGGGTTGATACGGTTGAAAAAGAGGTATTTCCTTCGCAAGAAACCAAGATTATTAATGTCGGCATGAGCTACCTTGGCGCAGGGCCAAGAGAAGTTGAACAACAAATAGTCGTGCGTATTGAAGAAGCCATCGCTGATTTAGTTGGTATTTTCCAAATCAGCTCAACCGCAACACAAGGGTATGGCAATGTCCGCATTGAAGTTATTGAGGGGTATGACGTAAAAGAAGTATTAAACGATATTAAAGCCCGAGTCGACGCAATAAATACCTTTCCATCCAGTGTTGAACGGCCGATTATCAGCCAAAACATTAACCGTGTGCCTTTAATGTTTTTTACCCTGTATGGCGATGTTGACGATGCCATCATGAAAGCAACCGCACAACAAATAGCCGATGACATGGCCTTACTTAATGGCATCTCCCAAGTGACGTATCGCGGTACTAAAGATGATCAAATGAATATTGAGATCTCTGAATATAATTTACGCCGCTTTAATTTAACTTTTGATCAAGTCGCAACAGCCATTCGCAACTCTTCTCTTAACTTACCCGCAGGTAATATAAAAACCCGCTTGGGTAATGTCCAAGTACAAACCCGCAGCCAAGCATACAATGCCGATGACTTTGCCAACATCACCATTATTAGCTATGCCGACGGTACTCAACTTAAGCTAGGTGATATTGCTAACATTCGCGACGGTTTTGCCGATGTCGACTTAGAAGTCGGGTTTAACGGGGTAAAAGCCATTGATTTTCAGGCTATGATCAGCGATCAACCGGATTTATTTGGCGGCACGCAAAGTGCGCGCGACTATATTGAAAAAGCCCGTAAAGTACTGCCAGCTGGACTGAAAATTGATATTAATTATGAAATGCGCCAGTTATTCGACAGTCGCCTTAATTTACTAACCGGCAACGCCATTGGTGGCTTACTGTTAGTCTTTATTATATTAATGCTGTTTTTACGTCCCATTCTCGCCATATGGGTCTGTGTGGGTATTGCCACCTCTTTTGCAGGAGCACTTTGGTTACTGCCCTATTCAGATATCAGCGTCAATATGATCTCCATGTTTGCGTTTTTAATGGTGCTGGGTATTGTGGTTGACGATGCAATTGTGGTGGGGGAAAGCGTCTATTCACAACAACAAAAAGGCAACCTTGGGGTACCCGGATCCGCTGAAGGTGCCAAGCGAGTGTTTAAGCCGGTTGTATTGGCTGTACTGAGTACCATTATTTTCTTCTTCCCTATGATTGATGTTCCTATGGAGGTCAAACCCCATACCCATTCAATCTTCTTTGTCGTGGTATTTTGTCTGCTATTTTCTTTAATTGAATGCCTGCTGATTTTACCTTCTCACTTGTCGCATATGAAACCCGAGCGCCCTAGCCGCTTTCTATTTTTACAAAAAGTAACGCAAATACGCATATGGTTTTCCGGCAAGTTAAACCAATTTGCTCAACAAGTTTATCAACCCCAATTAGTGAAATGCTTAAACAATGCTGGCGCAACAACGGTTGGCTTTTTAATGGCAGTGTTGTTAGCCATCTCGGTTTTTGTTGGCGGCTGGATGAACGTGTCATTTTTTCCACAAGTGCCGCAAAGCTTTATTATTGCTAATGTAAATTTACCGGAAGGCTCTGCCTACAATGAAGCGCTGCGCATAGCTAACCATATTTCACAAGTCGCCGAAGATATGCGCACCGACGAATCTTTATTAAACGCCAATAAACAACAACCGTTTTTAACGGAAATAAAAAAAACCGCCAGTGGTAACAACGCTAATGTGTTTGTTGGCCTACAGTTATCCGAAAGCAGAACCGTAAGTGCCAAACAGGTTACCGAGCGATTTAAACAGCTCATTGGGCCTATCCCCGAAGCTAAGCAATATTCACTGGCCTTTAGCTTTGGCGGCTCCAGTTCTGATATCAGCTTAAACTTAAATATCACCAGTAATGATCTGCAAGACCAGCAAGCTGCATCACAACAAGTGGTAAAGACTTTAAGTGCTTACCCCGGCATTTCCAATGTGCGCAGTAGTTTAGAGTCGGCTCGAGTGGAAGTAGAACTCGCATTAAAACCTCATGCCGAAACGCTAGGGATCACGCTAAACCAAATCGCGCGCCAAGTACGCCAAGGATTTTATGGTGAAGAAGTACAACGTATACCACGTGGCAAAGAAGATGTGCGGGTCATGTTGAATTACCCAAAAGAACACAGAACCGAGCTCGATTTATTAAATAACATGCGGATCCGCACTAATGCTGGGGTCGAGATCCCACTAGAAGAAGTGGCCGATATACAACTGGTACCCGGTTACACCAAAATAGACCGTGTTGATCGCAAGCGCAATATTCAAATTAGTGCCGACATTGCCGACGGTTATGATGCAATGCAGACCGTAAACCAAATGCTCAACGACAATTTACAAACTTGGCAACGGCAAATTGTCGGCTTTGATTTAAAAACCGAAGGTAACTTACGCGCGCAAGCAACATTTCAAAGCACCATGGCCATTAACTTTATTATGGCCTTACTGGCTGTTTATGTATTAATGGCGGTTGCATTTAAATCTTACAGCGAACCTTTTTTAATTTTAACGGCTGTACCGTTTGGCTTTGTAGGCGCGATTTTAGGCCATACGATCATGGGGCATGATATCAGTATGATGTCTTTTCTTGGTTTTCTGGCCTGTGCCGGCGTTGTTGTCAACGACAATCTTGTTTTACTCGACCGAGTTAATCAGCTACGAGATAACGGCGCTAACGCCATTGAAGCCGTGTTACAAGCAGGTCAAGATAGATTCCGCGCGATTGTCTTAACCTCGCTTACCACCTTTGTCGGGTTAATGCCGATCCTATTTGAAAAAAGTGGCCAAGCACAATTTTTAATTCCTATGGTTATCTCATTGGGTTTTGGGGTTTTACTCGCCTCTACCGTGACACTAATACTCGTGCCTTGTATTTATGTATTGTTTGATAAGGTTAAAAATAGAGTAAAACAGGTATTAAAAATTAACTCAGGTATAGGCAGCCGTAGCCAACTTAATGAGTTAGAGATGGATTAATGGATTAAGCAGGTGGCTGGCTGCGAGCAATAGTCAAAATTAGCACCTCCAAACAAGACGCTAAAAACAAAAAAAACGCTGGTACTCAACCAGCGTTCTATTGTTTTAACTAATAACGTAAGCCGTTATTGAAAGTTAACATTAGCCTTCATTGGCACTGTCAAACGTTGCTTTTGCTGGACTCTGTTAGCATGGTTAATAGCAATACGATTGATGCCGACATTTTTTTCAATGAGCCAATCAACAATATTGTCACACGTCATGTCAATCTGCTTGTAAAAGCTACCATTAATCTGCGTATGCTCTTTTAACAACGCCTTGTACATAGCAAAAAACTCACCATCAACGGAGCAAGGCGCCACCCAAAACTTATCTAAAGGTAAAGAGCTAGTTAACTTGGGAATATCATAGTTGGCTTTACCCATCACTTTAGTAGGCTTGAGGTGATGCAATGATGACAAACCAACCGTGCTGTTTACCGTTATTGTCGCGCGGCAATGCCTTAACATGGTAGGTAAGTTAATTTCATGGCCATAAACCACACGATGACGGATCTGCAAGGTTTTCGCAAAACGGCGGATCAATTTACCATAATGCCTAAACCCTCTGTCCATGGGGTGATGTTTAAATACCAGCGCCGTATCTTTTGGTGCATGCTGACTAAAGGATGTCATCACTTCACGAATAAAATCTTTTACATCGTCGTAATCAGAATGCGATAAAATTTGGCTATCACAATGCACTTGCAACGGCACAAAAAAGTATTTGCCATCCCAATTATCAAGGATCTTGCGTTCCATGCCATATTGGGTCACTTTATATTGCCATTTACGGCGAATCGATCGCGACCAATATTTAGCTTCTTGCAATGCTGAAAAGCGGCGGTGATGGCCATCGTTAATCAACCAAGGTTTTGCAAAAAGCCGAGATGAATAGTAAGTCACCCCGTAGCATAATCGCTGGAAAAAAGTTTGGCCTATTTTAACGTCTTGCTTTATGGTTGTAGCAGATAAGTACTTGTCGATATATTCATCAACATCATCTTGTTTAAGGGTATTTAAAATTGAAAAAGACGAATTAGCGTTAACTCCGTCTTTTTCTAACGTGATCCAATTAGGACGAATATAGCCCTCTTCAAACGCCCAAAACTCCAAACCGTTTTGCGCACAAATATCTTTGGCAATTGAATGATACGAGCGGCAATCACCAAATACCACAACGGCGTGAATATCATTACGTTTAACAAACATAGAAAGGTAGCGTGGCCAAACGTTTAAGTCGCCACGGTAATGAAACTCATGATCCGCTTTTGAATAGTAAACATCACCACCGTTAAAGTTAATTTTAAACGTGGTATTACCTAAAGAAGAAAACTTGCTAGCCAATTTTCCAAAAAATGGCCCAAGTGGTCCTTGCAAAAAAAGGATATTACTCATGGGTATCTTAACGTCTCAACAGTCTAAATGTGATCTCAGCTAGGAATCGAATTTTACGTATTATTCGCGATAATGTTGTAATAATTTGTAAAGGGGCAACAAACGATCCCTTTTTGCCTTGCATGGTGGAAATAATAAACTCTGGAGATGTATACCCGAAGGTGTGTTCATTTACGTATAGGGGATACTCAATCAAAGCTCCATAAACCAACGTCGTTAACGCTAGCTTTTTTTGTCGCCTTTCTATTGGGTATTTATCTTCCGTTAAACCCCAACCAGCGTAAAAAGGCAGGCCATAGCATACGACTTTTTTGCCACGAATTAAAGCTTCAAACCCCGCTAAAGAGGTTAACGTATGCAATTCGTCCACTAACTCAATACATTCAATAATACCGGCTCGAGTCAATTGTAGATCAGCGTATTGCTTTACCTGTTGTGGGGGAATATGCCCTTGGCGATTACCGCTGAGTACATCAGGGTGCGGCTTATAAATAATGCACGCATCTGGGTTAGCCAGCCGCGCATTTTGCAACAAGTGTAAATTGGTTTTTATATCAATACAGCCAGTTTGAATAGACGCATCATCTTCCACTTGACCAACCACCAAAATTTTACGCTGGCTAACATTGGATAATGCGCTTAACTCTTGCTCACCGTCAGACACATTATATTTTGATACCTTGGTTTGAATCAGTTGCGCCAGTAGTAATGCTGCTCTGTGCTGTTGCTCTGTATTTAGATTTAAGTTATTTAAAATAAACTCTAAATCACTTGGCTGGCGAGGATCAAAATAAATACCGCGCGAGTCAACTACTAATGAAGATGGCCGACGCAGATCAGCCCCTAGGCCAACCGAGCGGATAAAACCGTCTTCAATGCGTAATACGTTTGGCTGTTGATTAAGGCTCACGCTAGGTGCCGGCTTTGCCCCCCAAACCACTAAAGCATCATTAGCTTGCCACTGAATTTTAGCGACCTGAGTCGACTTAATAAATTTAACCCTAGGCGCATACTTTTTAAGAAAGTCAGGTAAAAAAGCCTGCTTCCACCAGCTAAAGTCACAACAATACAAGGTATTGTATTGCTTGGCTGCGCTTTTTTGTAAAGCAATGTAGTCAATAACATCTTCAACGTCACAGCGCTGATGGGTATCAGGATGCACATAGCGCACGTATTTAATATAAGCTGCGTATATCAGATCGTATATTGACTTTTTATACCCTCGCCTGCGCTCAGGGATAAAGCCTCTATCGTCAGTTAAGCCCCAACCAGCGTAAAACGGCGTACCAAAAGTAATGACTTGCTTACCTTGTACTAGCGCATCAAAGCCAAGCTGCGAACATACGGTGTAGATTTTTTCACATTGCGCCACCAGCAACATAGGGTTACAGGCTTGAGTTAAAAATTGAATCCGCGCATGTTTGCTTTCTTTAGGTGGCAAAAAACCTTGTTTCTTGCCTAGTATGACATCTGGGTGAGTTTTAACGTATATCGTCTTATTGGGATTTTCATCAAGAGCACACTGCAGCATTTGCCTAAAGCTATCGGCGCTGGCATAGCTATGGGCAACCGACAGATCACCAAAGGTTTGATCAACCACGAGAACTGCATCTTGCTCAATTGCCAACTGCGCTGGTGCCTGCGACGAGAGATTATATTTAGTAATATGATGTTGAATTAATTTAGCCTGTAGCGCCTTAACCCGAGCCATTTTGTCGACACTAGCTCGGGGGCTAACATATTCGTCATTAGATAAATTGAGTTCATCGCCAGCCAAACCATTAATAATATAGGTTTCAATATCACTCGAATTAGTAGCATCGTAGTAAATACCACTAGTATCAACACTCAATGACAACAAGCCTTGCTTTGAACTAGAATGGTTAAGGTAGGCGATAAAACCATCTTCAACTCGCCAAAAAGGTAAGTCGTGTTTATCAGCAATCGCTTTAATTTTTGCTGCTGAGGGTTTTAGGCCCCAGCCAATTACTACTACGTTGTTTGAAAGATTATGAGATATATCTTCAAAAAAACTTGATGCTTTACTAATCAAGTGCTTAGTTAAAAAAAACAATTACAACCCTTTTATAATTTCAAATTTTTTAGCAAAAAGTAAGGAGTATTGATAAAACTATATTATGGGCCATTTATGCTTCACCAATAAAGGTAAAGCACAGTTCATTTATACTTCTGTCTACAACATGTTTAATCAGAATATATTAGGTTCTATTTAATCCAAACCGCAGTGATTTTGCACACGCCATGTCTAGTGGGAAGTGAATCATCAACTTCAATGGTAACTATTGAATTGCTGCTAATAGCGATTTTTAACAACTCCAATATTGCAGAATCTCCGTTTTGAATATCTGCAGCATCAGCTCTACAATTTGTAGCACCCCAGCTACTACTATCGTTGACATACACCCTGCTCAACCCTTGAGTGTCTGGCTCTGCGGGCCTATTTGCAGATACTGCATGAAGCCACTGAATTGAAGTAGAGCGCTTAACTGCGACTTCAGATAATGCCGAATGTGACATTAAACTTAAAATTGCTCCAGCTATTAAAATTATTTTTTTCATCATTTTTCTTCCTTATTTATCGATGCTTATCTGTATACAAATCTAATTACACTTCTTTTTAAAGTCTGATGTTTCTTACATAAACTAATATTAAAACAACTCGCCACCACGAATTTAATTAACCAAGTAATGGCCGCTCCCAATAAACACCCTCCTTGATTATTTTTGCGGGATTTCCAGCAACAGCAATGTTTTTATCTTTAAACGCTTTCGCAACTACGCTACTAATTCCAACAATACTGCCACTACCAATGTAAGAGCCTTTACATAAAACAACATGGGCACCTACCCAAACATTATCTTCAATGACTATATTTTCGGCCTGATTGATCCGTTCGTCAGTTCCCAGATCAAAGACTGCATGAGAATCAGTACTTCTGACGTCAATGTTGTAAGAAAACATACATTGAGATCCTATTTTAATTGTGGAGCTTTCCCCGTTAATAAAATTAGCACCACCAATAGTAGTTCCATCCCCTACAGTGAATGTATTACCGTCAGAAATTTTTTGAATTACTCTACAAGTAACTCGACAATTATTTCCTATAACAATCTTATTGTTTGAGCTTTCTACAATAATTTTAACTTTATTTAAGACTGTGCCATCCCCAATCTCAATGACATTATTCTCACCAGAAATAATAAATTCACTATCATTAGCCCGAACAGAGCTGCCAATAGTTACTTTATTGTTTTTCCCAGTATCAGTTCTTTTCAATCCATCCAACATAATTAACCCCAATAGATTCCTAAAAACATAATTTAATTCCCTATCCGCTACATATAAGCAGGCTTACTACTTAGCGAAAAATCTTAAAAATGGATATTTAGAATCACGAAGAAATGCTTGCCGGTTTTTCCTAAATTTTTTGAACTTTGACTTAAAAGTCCCTTTTGTCTGTTTTTTTAAATAAATTAAGCTTCCATTATTTACTTTAGATTTACTTTTCTGTGTTTTGAGTGAGTCTTCCATGATTGAACCATTACGTCGGTACCGGTCAAATAAAATTGAATTTGCAGTAACGATAGGTTTCTGATTGTATTCGAAAGCTAATTCTCGCGAAATTAAACCTCTAATTACTTTCGGACGAATAGCAATTGTAGCGGTCATCCTAGTTCCATCGTCCATTTTTGTTTCCCTTGTCACGAATTCACCAAAGCTATAATATTCATTTAATAAATAATCAAAAAATCTTAATGTATGGCTCCAACTTGGCTTTTTGGGCTGATAAAGACACTCAATAACATCAGATGGTTTCGAGACTTTGGTATTTAGTTTTTCATGTCCATAAAATGCGTTTCCGGCATACATCAATGGTTTTTCCCACGCCATAGAAATTAACCCTACTCCGGAGTTAATCAGCAATATAGAGTCAGAAAGTTCAATTAGATCATTAATATGTACAGAATTTGATGCTATTAAAACATTCGGCATATCTGGAATTTCATCTTCCAAAGGATGTTTTTTAATAACAATTTTCCAGTTTAACGGTAATTGTTCAGCCGTCTCGTTTACTAGATTTATAAATTCTTGGTAACTTCCTATATCACCAATTTGGTACTTAATTACAGTATCTCCAGGGCGCTGCAATGGCACAAAAAGTACTTTTTCATGAGGTTTAATTCCCAATTCGAAGCGAAGATTATTTAAACACTCTCTGTCACCTTGCTTTTCAAGTGTATTGACCCCTGTTCTTAGCTCCTCAAAATAGCTAATAACATCTCGTTCCTGCTCATATGTAAGACAATTTTTCCAATTTATTTCATCAAAAGAATTGCTGTCCGCTAAAAAACCATTTTTATCAAAGAAAAATGAACCTGGTAAAGCCCCCCTTTCAGCTACAAAGTAATCAACGTTATAGTTTCTACAATAATTGTAAAAATCAATCATTTTGTCTGTCGAATAAGGGTTATGAAATAGTACTTGAGTGATATTATTGTCAATTAAGAATCGCTCAAAGTCTTTGGTTCCATCAATTGAATTTTCATCAGCATACTGAATATCACCTAAAGCGGTGCGAAATTCTCTTTGGAACACAAATGGATTTTGTCTAAACAACAAAGTCTTATTAGGGTTATGCATATCTTGCAAAACATCTGGCTCTAAACCATGCTTTTTAAACATTTTTAGTTTTTTGTTAAACAACAATTGATTACGCTCTTTTCCTTTAGTGTAATCGCTCGTTGGAAAGACTGGATGCCAAGCATGAAACAGAACTTTACCTTTAATAAGGTTTCTATCTCCGTATAATCGATAAATGCTTTTCCAACCTTTATACACATCAATAGAATTGAAGTTTTTATAATCTAATTCGAAGGTGTCTGGTAAAGGATAAATTCGATTTAACCGAATACACCTATTTACGAACTCTAAATCTTCATACCCCCATTTTTCAAATTGGGGATCGTTACCACCTCTAATTAAAAAATAGTCCCTATTAAACAAAGTAACCGATGTTCCTGTAGAAAACTTTTCAATATCCTCTTCGCAATTATCAATCAACTTTTGAAGGAAATAATCTTTTCGAATCTCCGGTTCAAGTTCAAAATAGATATCTGTTGCATTTTTTGTTAAATAAATGACTCCGAACATTAAAAAGCGGTCAATGAAACGATCTAATTGCTGAACTTTTATCTCGGATAAGACCGATTGATAAAAGCCATCATATGTTAAAAGGTCAATATCCTGAAAAAGGATATACGTTGCAGGACAATATGAAGCGGCAATATTTCTACAACGACCAATTGAGAATGGCTTGCTTGCTGAATTGATATATATATATGAATACCCTAAAGCTTCTGCTTTTTCCCTTACCTTGTTAGCACAACTAGCTTCAGAGCCATCATCAACTACCACAAATTGAACATTGTTAGGAATATTTCTATCCAGCGATGCAAAATCTAATCTTTGAATCGCATCTAATCTATCTGTCGTAACCCTAATTGGTAACACAACATATACTAATTTCTCTTCAAATTTTCCTGACAATGAAATATCTATATCCATTGAAATCAAACTCCTAGCACCACAGCCGCACTCACTGCGATCTGATAAATAACTTGTGTAATATCCTTACCAAACTGCAGATACTTGGTATCCACTTTTGGTAGAACAAAAATTTCGTCGCCACCGACAACTTTCACATCTTCTAGTACGTCGGTGTCTTCTGCTAAATACTTTTCAAACTGACCGTTTTTGTGCATGACAATCACATAAGTTGAGTCTTGGCTTTGCGTGTAACCACCTGCCGAGTTTATGTAATCAATTAAATTAGACTCTTTTTCGATTGTGATGGCGCTTGGGAATACCACTTCACCATGCACTAAAATCAATGATGAGCGGCTTGGAATGCGGATCAAATCGCCTTGTTCAAGATATATATCGTCAAATGTCGCGCTATTGGTCAGTATCACTTGGCCACGAGGCTCAATGTTTTTGGCGCGCTCTACCCATTGCAAAATGAGCTCGGCTTCTTTGGCGCGCAAGGCGGCGGCTTCTTGGGTGGAAGAGCGGGCTGTTAATACACTCGACTCCAAAGATTGCAACGAGGTTTTCAGCATTTCTTTTTGCCGAGCTTGAATACTTTTTCTAAATAATTGAATACCACTAATATCAGATAGATTATTGAGTTCAATTTGTGTCACAAGCCCTGCTAATGTCGAGCCGTGCGGCAATATGTATTCTTGCGCGCTCTCATGTTCACCTTCTACGCGCACTGAAATAGAACGTTGCTTTTGGTCTGACACAAACACCAGTTTGTCTCCACTGTATACGAGCTGTGTTTGAGCGCTGGCAATATCAAAGTAGTCGACATATTGCTCTTGACCAGAGTTGCGATAAATACGTACGTGGGTCACTTTGGGTGATGGAGTAACAAACTGACTAATATCGGCCACGCTGGCGGTTTGCTTGGCAAACTCTACCGCGACGGCTTGCCCGACTAACCCTTCCACCGCCACAAAATTATTGCGCGGTGCAACAAATAAAGTGTCGCCATCTTGCACTTGGTGCGGCACCATAGCGCCATTAGCTAAAAAGTCGTAAAGATTGTAAGACTGGATCACTTGCCCTTGGCGAATTTGCCTAACATCTAAATAACTACCCGCTTGGGTTTGAATACCTTGTGCTTTGTCCAAAAAATATAGAATAGAGTCGGATGATAAACCGGCATATAGTCCAGGTTGATTAACCCCTCCGGTGACATACACTTTAACGGGCTGCGCACTTTCCAGTGTGGCGTAAACATGAACATTCTTTTGAAAAACTTGTTTAACTTTTCCCAAAACAACCTGATTTAACTCACTGTTTTTAACACCACTCACGTTAACCGGCCCAACTTGCGGGATAAAAATATTACCTTGTTTATCAACGGTTAACATAGCGTCAAAGCTGGTACCTCCCCACACTTGCACCCGAATATTATCGCCTAAGGTAATTTGATAAGCCGGATTAAAACCATTGAACGACTGATTGGCAAATTCACCATTAAACAACCATTGTCCATACACTTCAGGTTTAGCTTTCGTTTTAACTGAGGTGACTAACGCCTGACTGGCGTTAGCTTGCGCATGAAAAAAACAAGAAACTAGCCACATTGCGGCTAGCCATTTTGCTACATTTAAAATTCGCATTAGTCTTCTTTATGTTCTTTAACTGTGGCCAATATCATGACAACAATGGAGTACAACATGGCCATTAAAATACTAATCGTAACAAACCAATAAACACGTCGCGGATAAAGCGCTTCATCGGCTATGGTTGGGTGTGTCACAACAGATAAATGTTTTAACTTGCGATGCGCTTCAACTCGAGTTTGTTCTAACCCTAACAAAGCGGCTTTATATACATCAGAAGCAAACTCGATCTGCATTGTTAAATTGCGGTATTGAATATCAAGTTGATTTAACGCCGAATCTGAACGGCTAACCAAGTGTGTTTTTTGTTCAGCTATTTGCGATTCTATAGCATTAATTTGGCTTTTTAGCGTCACCACTTCTGGGGCCGAGGCATGCATATAAGCTAACAAGTGCTGTAACTCGGTTTTTTTACTGATCAAGTTAGAGTTAAGCTCGGCCAAGCTTGCCAGTACCGCTGCACTTTGTTGCTCGGTACTGAATATTTGCTGGCTAGATTGAAAATCTGTCAGCTGTTGGGTCAGTTCAGATAAGTTGTTATGCGCACGCTTGAGCTCTTTTTCAACAAAACTCACTTCGTCTTGGGCAACCTGCTGACCTAATTGATTAATAAACACTTCGGCTTGGCTAACAATGGCATTAATCACTTGATGGGAAAATTGCGGTTCAAAGGTTTTAACCGAAATCTCAATCAAGCCCGATACTTCATCAAATCTTACTTCAACCTTGTCCTGATAATAGGCAAAGTAGTCTTCCATGGTGGCTTGAGTATTTAACCGGCTCAGCCAATCAGCATCAAACTCGACATAATGTTGGCGTAAATCCACGGTTTTATCTAAATGCTGAAGCATGTCTTTAGATAAAATATAGGCTTGAATTAAGTAGGCATCTTTTGACTGTCCGCCATCAATCCCTAATAAAGGAATGGCCGACGCACTGACAGCATCTTCTGATTGTTTAACAACTACAGTGGCTGTGGATTCATATTGATCTGAGGCAATAAAAAACAAATAAGCAAACAACACCGCCATGGGTGCTAATAGCCAAGCCGAATAATGAAACGATAAAAAAAGACGTGAAGATGTATCCGCACTGTCCTTAGCAACTCGATATCCAATTGAATCCTTAAAAAACTGCTTTGGATGAGACTTTAATTTACGCAGTTTTTTACCAAAATGTTTAATGCTCTGTTCCTACCCCGTTAACAAGAGCGGCGATTATATCAAAACTTAACAAATTCGATAGTCATCAAAATGTAAAAGTTAGTATTAAATTGTAATTACAGACACTACTTTGAAAGCTTAGCTTGATAACTTTCAATACCTTGATTGACATCATCGTACAAAGTTAGTTCACGGTTATCCAAAACAATACTCATGTTGCATTGCGCACGTAATGTATTCATGTCATGCGCGACCATAATAACGTTAGCGGTTTTACGCTTTTCAGCCATGGACTCAATGCATTTTTTGCGAAAAGAGGCATCGCCAACAGAGGTGATTTCATCGATTAAATACAACTCAAAATCAAACGCCATGCTTAGTGCAAAAGCAATACGCGATTTCATGCCCGATGAGTAGGTTTTAATCGGCAGTTCAAAATAATCACCGATCTCAGAAAACTCTTTAACAAAAGCACTGGTTTTGGCAATTTGCCGATTACCATACACACGACACACAAACTCAACATTTTCTCGGCCAGTCATACTACCTTGAAAACCAGACGCTAACGCTAAAGGCCACGAGATACGCTTGTTACTGGTAATTGTACCTTTGCTCGGAAAGTCGATACCGCCTAACAAACGCAATAATGTTGATTTACCTGCGCCATTACGCCCCAAAATAGCAACGTCGCGCCCTTCCGGTATAGTAAAAGTGACATCGCGCAGTACATATTTTTTACCTAGTTTAGTGGTGTAATACTTAGTTACATTATTTAACTCAATCACGATGCCACCATTCTTGTCCAATGACTGCGATATAAGCGTAAAGCAATAAACAAACTGGTCATAGCACACATAAACACAAACGGATAACTCACATAGCTAGATTCAAAACCATCAATAAAGGCATCTCGAAACAATTCAATCGCATGTAAAATCGGGTTCCAAATCAGATAAACATGATATTGCTGCGGGATCATATCTAAGGTGTAAAAAACACCAGAAACAAACAACATGGGTTTCATAATAATACCCAGTACTTTATCTGACTCAGGAAAAAATTCGGTTAAAAAGGCGGCTATAACACCTAAGGAACTGGCAAACACCACTAAGGTTAGAATAATAACAAAGCACTTTAACACGTCTTCAATCGCGACTTGATAACCAGCCCACCAAAATAAGGCCAATAAACTACAAGCCACAAAAACAAAAATCATCACTTCAAGAATAATACGCGCAATAAACGCAGCAAAAGGCTTAACGTATCGGTAATGAAATAAACCTTTATTGGCCGATGCGGCAGATTTACAACGGTTGAATAAATTTTGGAACAGCAAAAAAGGTACGATACCGGTAAATATAAAAATTGGGGTTTCTACACCACCAAAGCCTTCACGCGCGCGCGCACCAAAAATCACAGAAAACATCAGCACGTGGGCAATAGGCTCAAGCAATGCCCAGATAAAGCCAATGCGATACGCACCAAAGCGAGTTTTCACTTCACGAATAAGCAGCGCAAGAATGACATCTTTTAATACAACAATGGCTGAGCGCTTTTTGCTAGTTTCACCTGTTATAAACAAAACAATACATAGTTAATAAAAAGTCGGCGCAGTATAACACCAGACAAGTCTATAGAGGCAAGAAACAAGCATGAATATCGCGATAACTGACGCCTAGTACGCCGTACCAAGTTGATCCTGCTAACAATTATTCAGCGCAATAAATTTAATAAACCATAGATCGTTTAATACTTTTAACTATGGGAATTAATCTAGCGACTTTTGTGGAAAATAACCGTTTTAAAGTATCGAGTTATTTGTGGGCGAGCATTCATGCTTGTGAACCTGCAAGCTTAACCCAAAAGAGCAAGACTACAGAATTTTGTTCCCGAAAAATTCATAGTAGCAGCATCCATGCCGGAACCCAAAATAATAGCTCCGAAGCCAAGTCTCGCCGACACCTATAACAATTACTGAGCCCACGTTATATGAACATCATTTTTCAGCCCAGTTACAACCTGATTAACTTAGAATCGATTTGTTGATTGAGCAACAAAACTTGTTGTTGAGCTTGCTGTAACGGCAAGCCTATAGGTAAATTAGGACGTAAATGGCCGGTCGTGTTTAACCAAGCATCGCGTTGTAAGCGCATTTTTTGTTTATGTAATTTAACGACTTGGTCTGGTTGACGATAATAAGGTTTTAACATTTCTCGCACGTTGGCTGATTGCGCGGCTTGTGAAAAGCCTAAAAATTCGAACAAGGTTTGGCTCCAAAGCCAAGCTCCTGCATCATTTAAGTGAATGCCGTCGGTTTGTAAACGATAACTCGGCTCTAGTTGGCGCTGGGTATCTAGTTTATTTTGCATAGCGCCCCATAAATCAGCAACTAACCAGCCATGTTCTGCTTGAGCCAACAACCAGTCGCGCTGCGGTTTTAACACGTTTTGATTGTATGTAGAGGGCGCTACAGTACCACTTTGCGCATCATAAATTGGTGAGGTAAGGTGAATAATATCAATGCCACGAGCGACAACTTGACGATGTAAATCCGTGATCCCTTGTTGATACAAAGCAAAATGCTGCGCGGAATAATCTTGATATATGCCACAATTAATCCCGTACGTGGCAATGACTAAATCGGGTTGGGTTTGTTCTAACACTCGGCTTAAACGTTCCGACAACACAGGGCGGGAAAATTTACCATTGGCATGGCCCGCTTCGCTTAAGCCAGATACGGTTTCGCTACTTAAACCTAGGTTAATTATCTCAAATTGTTGCTGGGGAAATTTAGCTCGTAAAAGTGCATCTAAATGAGCGACTACATGGCCTTGATAGGTGGTGCTGTCACCCAAAAAAACAATACGTTGACTATTCGCTACAAGCTGCTGGGCGCTTTGCCTGTCATCCATACGCAACTGGCATCCCAAAATTAACAGCGCACTTAACATGACAATGAGTAAACGTATCAACGAAGCCACCCGTTCCAACCAAACAAAATGCCATTGTTACCCTCCAACCCTCGCGCGGCAATGTACAAAACCACGCAAAATTTATCACTTTATGATGAATAGATCATGTTACGTCTAACATGAGCCTAGGCACTTTAAGTTTAAATGCTCATCTACAAGATAATGCTTGCAGGTTCACAAGCATAAATGCTCATCTACAAAGAAAAGTTTGCAGGTTCACAAGCATAAATGCTCGTCACAAGAGAAAGGTTTGCAGGCTCTGCAAGCATGAATGCTCGCCCACAAAAGCTTAACATTTTTAAACGATTATTTTATCGTTAAGTCGACTAGTTTCGGATAATGACCATCAGCTTGTTGAATAAACAGTTCTTTTTCCGCTAGCCAATGGCCTTGCACACTTTTATTGTAGTTTAAATAGAGTTTGCCATTATGGATTTTAAACACATCAGGATCCGCACTGACTAAGCGCCCATCCGACATGGCGTAAGCACAATAGCCACCATACTGAGGTGCATATTGTTGCGGCGAGGTTTGAAAAGCCATCATATGAGCTCGATTAGCAAACGTCCAACGGGCCCCGCGCCAATGAAAAGCATAGGCATCAGCTCCCTTAACAGCTTTACCTTGCATAAAATAGGCAACCGCATCATAACCACTAAGTGCTGTACTAGAAAAAAAACCTGTATAGATTGGCTCTTCATCCGCCGCATAGCTGTAGGCACTCAAGGCCAACAATAACACGACAAGGCTAGACTGCAGGCTTAAGCTTATGGCTTTCATGTTGATAACCTCAATAGTTTCATGTGGTTAAAAAAGCTTAGCTTATTACTCAAGTATTTTCCTGTAGGTACAAGTAATTAGCAAAATTCAAGTTGAATAATCTACAAGGATTCGCAGCCTTGCGTTGTTCAGCATATACTTGTTTAAGTACTGAGTTTAAACCCGAGTAACTCTATTGCGCATTATTTTAACTACCCTGTATATAATCGGCGTTAAGTCTAGGTTGAGTTTATATGGGATAATATTAACCTGTTTTATCAATTCTAACTTGGCGGCTAAACCAGCTGTAAAAGCACTTACTGTCAGCGTGTCCATTAATCAAGTTACGCATCAAAAGTACATCACTTACATGCATGCTGACATGTGCCGACAATTGCCTAAGCTAGGGCATGAACAATTAGATCGTTCTTTTTTTGAGCTGATCATAGTTTGCAACGCCTTTGCCACACAGCAAGTTCAATTAAACTTGGAGTTTGTACCCACGCCTAGCTATTTACGCGGTGTGCGCATGGTTGAGCAAGGTACAGTAGACACTCATTCCGCCAGCATTTGGTACTCAGATATCAATCAAAGCCAATTGTACGCCAGTGAAGAAGTATTACGCACGGGAGAATTTGAAAAAGGTATTTATGTTCATGAAAGCCACCCGTTATTAATATTGCCGCCAGACAAGATTAATTTAAGTCACTATACCGCGTTGTCAGTAAAAGCTTGGCGGCATGATTGGGCTGTTAGCCAAAGCATTGCACAGTCCGTGGCCGATACTGGACATATGCCGGCTATATTTGAAATGTTAGCCGCTAAACGAGCTGATTTTACCTTATTGGAATTTTCAAACCATACCAGCATGGACCGAGTGCAAAACGATATTAGGCTTAAAATTCTGACCGGCTTAAAGCAATTAAGAGCCAAAGGACTTATCTACCCTGTGTATGTTAAAGCGGGTTTTATTAACCCTAAAGTTAAACATTGGCGTGTTGTTAATCCGCTGGCAATCGCCAGTATAAAGGCCAATTAATTCACACTCTGCAATCAGTTTATTCAGCAAACGCCTTATGCACAGCCGATAATATTTGTTCACGCTTTGAGGGTTTCACAATATAACTGCTAATGCCATACGCCAGCCATTTTTTTACAATTTCTTTATTCTTGTTACTGGTTAAAGCAATAATAGGTAAATCAGCTTTAGGCGCTAACTTACGGATTTGCTTGGTTGTATTAAGACCATCAAGCTTAGGCATAAATAAGTCCATCACAATCAAATCGTACTGATGTTGCCGCACTTTCGCTAACGCTTCGAGTCCGTCCGATGACTCTTCAACATCAAACGAACTTTCAAGCAATATTCGTTTAATCATATCGCGATAAATTTCATTATCTTCAACCAGTAAAACCCGACGCTTTTTCTTAACCCGTATATCTGGCGTTGAGGATGAATTCTGGCTATTTTCTGGCTCAGAGTCAGTAGCCAAACCTTCCATGCTGGCCAATAGTTCTTCGGTCGATTTTTCTTTTTGTGACGTATCGCTCTGAACACGCTGAGTAACAATTTGCATTGCCGCTTGGCTATTAAGCTGTTGTTCAATTAAGTTTTTAATTAAGGGTTGTAAACTTTGTTGTACGCTTTGTTCAATTGCCGCAATCCCAGCATTTAATGCATTCAGCTCATCTTCAGCACTGGTTTGCTCATCTGCCACTTGGCGACATTGATCGATTGATTCACTAATTTCTTGCTCTAGCTCTTTCGCCTCTTCAACTAAATCGATTAAATCAGCATCCATTTTTTTAACGTGCTGGCCTACATCTTCTAGCAGAAGATCTTGCTGCTCGACCAAATTGACCACTTGATTCAATATAGCTTTTAAACGATATTTTTCGTACATAGGCTTAGTCACAAAATAATCGTAAAAAATGCCCTGCTGACAAACATCATAAGCCAGACCCGCTTCCTTGTTGGAGCAACAAATAATAACGTAGTGTGAATACTGTAACAGGTTAAATTCTTTAACCATGGTGAGATAATATCTCAACGTATCAGCAATTGAATCAGTCTCCATCAAGAGTATTTTAGGTTGAAACTCTTCAATGGCGGCTATCGCTTCGTCACAAATACGGTATGAACGAAAATCCTGAATATGGCTAGAAATCAAAGACGAAACGCCACTGTCACACTCATGTTCGTGCAACAAAATGACTTTGGGATGGCGTGTCGCGAGTGAATTATTCACTTTCATAAAAAGCTCCTTTCACTGCTTTTATATCTGAGGTAAGTTGCTGCAATAAAGAACGGACGGTTGTTAAATCATGAGTCAGCGCCGCCTCTTCAATAGCTTGTAAACGCTCAGCGCACTGCACTGCGCCTAGCGCTTTAGCCGATGTTTTTAATTGATGAGCAATGGCTTTTAACTCAGCAAAATCTTTAGCATTAAACGCTTTAGCAAATGTCTTGGTACTGGCTATGCACTGTTGTAAAAATTGGTTTTGATACGAGCGGATTAACGCTTGGTCATCACCAATAAGATCAACTAAAATCGATTTGTTATACACAGAGTCACTTTGCGCCATACCATTTCTCCAAAACGACCTTAAGTTCGCAAGTTTGAATGGGCTTAGTTAAAAAGTCATTCATACCAGCTTGTAAACATTTTTCTTTATCCCCCGTCATGGCGGCTCCCGTTAAAGCCACTATGGGGGTCGCATCAAGCTCTTGCTGCGCTTCATATTGACGAATGGCTTGTGTCATTAAATAACCATCCATCTCTGGCATGTGACAATCACTAATCACCACTTGATAAGGCTTATCTTTAAACATTTGCAAACCTATCTCGCCATTGGGCGCTAGATCAGCTAAAAAGCCTAAGCGTTCCATTTGTTTTAATATTAACTTTTGGTTTAACGGGTTATCTTCGACAATCAGTACATTGGCTTGCGAAGAGGTACTTTGAATAGGCTTGACATCATTAACAACAAAAGTGTTATTTGCCTTAGGTAAAATCTCTTCACTGACCAAGCCCCAACGCTTAAGTTTATAGCTGGAAAAAGGCGGAAACATCACCTGCTTAAACGTTAACTCACTGTCAAATAAATACTGTTTTTGTTGTTTGGACAACCATAGGGTTAATTTACTGCGCAAATCATCGTCAAGCGAGTGCAAAAGCAAAGTTAAATCCGCTTGAGGTACTGTTGCTGCAAAAAATAAAATAGACGAGGCATCTTGTAGCAAGTGTTGATTATCTTGTTTGGTTAAGTCATCAAGCGACAGTCTATCGACCATAGCGCCTTCATTTTCCAACTGTTCAATAACCCAATGCAGAGCTGGTTCAGCAAAGTTAATTAGGCAAATGCTTTCACCAAATAACGGTGAAAGTGGCGCTTCTTCTTTAGCTGGCCACAAAGGTAAAGACAAACGAAAACAAGAGCCTTGCCCTGGTTCACTTTCTACCGCTATGGTCCCGCCTAACAAATCAGACAAGCGTGCACAAATAGCCAACCCTAATCCTGTACCACCGTATTTGCGGGTGGTTGAATCTTCCGCTTGAGTAAAAGCACTGAACAGGTTGTCAACCGCTTCAGGCGCAATACCAATACCATTATCCATCACCTCAAAATTGACCATTTGCAAAGGCCCAAGAGATTGCTGATGATCTTTACTGATTTTAAGAATGATTTTGCCAATTTTTTCATCATTTGACTGGGTAAACTTAACTGCATTACCAACAAGATTACTTAGCACTTGCCGAATACGGGTAGGATCAGAAGACACTAAATCTTGGTATTCAAATGATTCGTGTAAGATAAGTTCGACTTGTTTAGCTTCAGCAATTGGGGCAAATACGCCGACAACACCATCAACGAGTTCAGCAATCGACATATCCACGGTTTCTAACTTAAGTTTGCCCGCTTCAATCTTATTTAAATCCAAAATATCATTGAGAATAGCTACTAGATTTAGCGCGGAATTTTTTGCGGTGGATATAAGTTCTTGCTGCTCGATATTTAAGTTAGATTGCTCAACTAAATCTAACGCACCAATAACCCCATTCATTGGGGTACGAATTTCGTGGCTCATCATAGCTAAAAATCGTGATTTAGTCCGACTGCCAACCTCGGCTAAATCTCGCGAGGCTTCTAATTCTTTGGTGCGCTGCTTAACCCGTTCTTCCAACTCTGAGGTAATTTCTTCTAATTTAGTTTTGGCGATCACCGCTACCGTGTTGTCATACAAAATACAGTCAATACGAACCAGATCGCCAAACACATTTTGCGAAACTTGGCCTTTCGCAACAATATATTTAGTTTTATTCGTCGGTGTAATAATGCGATATTCCACTTCAAAAGGAATGGCATGGTCTAACGATTCATTTAATGCGTTAATTACATTGTCAGCATCGTCTGGATGCAAGCGTGCTTTCCACGCTTGTAAATCTCCTCGTTCTTGTTCAGTGAATTCAAAAATAGCATCTACTCTAGCATCCCATGTCCACGTACTATCCAGTAAATTACCGGTCCAAACACCAATTTTTGCTGCTTCTAAGGCCATTTTTTTAGCCTCTTCCGATTCAAGCACACTGAGCAACATTTCTTTTTGCGCTGTACAGTTTTGAATACTGCCAGTCATTCTAATTGGCCGGCCGATCTCGTCCCGTACCGTGTTGCCCTTTATTTCAAACCATTGATAATCTAGCCCTCGGCAATGAATACGGCACTCAAACAACAAGGGCATTTCAAACTCTATATGATTCGTTAGAAAAGATTCAAACAAAGGTAAATCATCGGGGTGCAAAAGCCGTTTAATATGCTGCCAGTCGCCAATGTTTTTATTTTCTAGGCCAAGGCAAGATAAAAAACTTTCAGAAAAAAACGTTTTAGTACTAGTGAAAAACAAACTTGTGTAATCAACTTGTTCATCAACCACACGTTCAAACTGCACATCCCAAACACCAAGGTTAGTGCCCTCGGCGGCGGCTTTAAAACGCTCTAAAAAATCAATATTGGCATTAACATAAGGCGCTGCAGGCAACGGCTTGAGCCATTCTGTCGAAGTGTAATTAAGATGTTGGCTATGCGATTCAAGATGAATATCAATCGGATTTTGCTGGCATTGCTTACATAATTCAACCTGATTCATATTGCCAACAACATGATTGCCGGTGGTAGCGGTTATCCCCATATTGCCAACATTGCCAACCAGCCAAGAGGTGCCCGTTGCGGGTTGACTTAACTGGCAAGTTAAACTGATCCCCATAGCATTATGCTTAGCCAAATACACCGAATGATAGTGAATTTGGCGACTTGAACAGTCGCTATTTGGCATAGGCCCCCCAACATAGTAATCTTTATTATAGTCTTCTCGCTCAGGCTTTATGGTTCATTGTCAGCGCTTACTCACCCCAATCACATAATAGAGCATATGCTCATGGGGATTCGAAGCTTGACGGCTTTGCCTACATGGATGTAGGTACTTAGGTTTCGTCTGGAACTAGAAACCTGCCCCTAAAACCTGATCGCTTTGACTATAGTTGAGTATTAGGGATAATTGCCACGTTCGCCAGTTTACGAACCGCGAAAAAAGATAGGGGGGATAATTAGGCAGCTTTAGTTACAAACTAACTCAATTTAATAGCAGCCGCTTGCGTTTTTTGCTTACTGGATAACTAATTTCCTAATTCGCTGGTTGGTAAAATCGCCAAATATGGATGAGCTAGAAAAATGCCCTTCCGTATAGGTTTGCACTAATCTATCGTTCACCAACTGAAAACGCTCAGTATTCGCACCACTGCCCTCAAGACTAAATAGCAAATAAGCTCGGCCATGTCCTGAAAATTGCATTTTGGCCTCTAATGGCACACCTTGCTCTGTCATCCAAACTTGATAACTTGCATCGAAACTTTTCACGTAAGAGCGAAATTTTTTGTCGTGTATAATTGCCTCAACCGGTAAAGCGAGATCCAACAAACGAGCCGGTTTTCCCTGATATTCAGTCACAGTTTCTTCTATTAAAGTCGCATGTTTCAATGTTTGCAATAACCCTGTTGCGGCACTTAGCATTTGAAAATAGTCCACTTCGCTATTGCTTTTAATAGCAGTCATGGTTGGGCGCTTTTGTGCTGGATTGTCTACATCGTCGGTATTAACTGCCATTTCCTGGCGCAGACTGGCCGTGATAGTTGGCGCATAATGTAAACTAAAGCCATGCTCATTACTTTGCACCGTGAGTTGAGTCGAGCCTTCAGTGGTAAACTCGTCTCGCTCACGTTGATAGCTAGCTTCAATATAGGCGGTGACTGGGGTTAAACCTTGTAGCAAAGCCAATTGCTTACGCAAATCATCTAAGCCATTGGCGTGGATCAGGCCAGGAAACAGTAAAGTAAGCAATACAGCTGACAAAGTACGATAAACCATGTTAGTTACTCCAATTAACTTATGTGTTTTGCTGAATACGACACTGTATTCATTACTTAGTTCAACTCACAGTACTGAGCATTTGAACTTAACGGTAAAGTTTAGCAACACTACAAGTTACCAAAGAATAATAAAAATAAGTTAGGTTGAAAGTTATGATTTCGAGGTTAAATGAGCAGCTACACTCAGCGCACTAACAGCGAAAGGTCAGAATAGCTATCAGTGCAATATAACACTTAAAACCCTCGTCTTTTCCAAAACATGGCTTCGTTATTAGGTTGCTCTAGGGCTACATTAAAGGTTTTTTCCGCGATAATCTGTCCATTGTGCTCAATAACCATACGCCAATCCCCTTGCTTGTTTTCTAATGGTAACCAGAGGGTATCGCCCAAGTAAAAATCCCAATTATTGTTGCGCACATGCACACTGCCAGTAAACGGCGGCATAATATCGCCATCTTCATCTGGGATATTAGGGTGAAATATAGTGAAGTCGAGCTTTTTGCCTTTGGCTTTTTGGGCATTTAAAATAAATCCAAACTCTATGTCTTCTTCAGCAGGTACTTGAGTAGTAAAATTACGAATTTTAGGTAAGGCTTTGCTACGTTCATCCCACTTGGTATAGATGCCATGGCTAACAATAGTAAAAACAGATTTTAGTTTGGACAAAGTTAAACTCTCAAAATTATCAGAGGAATGATTCTATTTAACTATTTCCGACTTCCTTCACCCTGAGCGCGAAGCAGTCGAAGGGTTGATACTAGTTTAATTACACTAAGTCTTTCATCGAGATGCAGAGACTAGTATAAAAATTTATAGAAAGTCATTATGAATAAATACTGCGCTACAAAACAAAAAACCGGCACTAACTCAGTCAGTACCGGTTTTTTAAAGCAGGTAAAAAAGAATTAACCTTCTTTTTCAGCCTTTTCGATTGAGATTAACTCAACATCAAAAATTAACGCAGCATATGGAGGGATGTTACCCGTACCGTTTGGACCATAAGCTAAATCGAAAGGAATGAAGAAACGGTATTTAGAACCAACAGACATTAACTGTAAACCTTCAGTCCAACCTTTAATAACACGGTTAAGTGGGAAGCTAGCTGGTTGACCACGGTCAACTGAGCTATCAAACTTAGTGCCGTCAATTAACGTACCTGTGTAATGAACAGTTACTGTGTCTTCTGCCGCTGGCTTGTCGCCATCTGCAGCTTGTACAACTTGATACTGTAAACCAGATTCAGTAACGCTTACGCCCTCTTTAGTTTTGTTTTCTTCTAAGAAAGCCGCACTTTCGTCTTTATGCTTAGCTTGATCAGCTTCTTGCTTCTTTTGATGCGCAGCTTGTTGAGCTTGTTGTAAAGCAGTAAGCAATTCACGAATTTCAGCTTCTTCTAATTGCGCTTTACCTTCAAGACCTTGTGCAAAACCTTTAGCGATTAAAGATTGGTCTAACGCAATACCCATTTCGTTAGATTGCTCTACGTGTTGCTTGATGTTAGTCGCAATATTAACACCCAAGCCATAAGATTGTTTTTCGATATCAGTTTGCAAATTAATCGCCTCTTGCTTTTTAGTTTCGGTTTGTGCTGCTGCAGTGTCTTCTTTTTTTGCACCACAAGCGGCCAATGTTAGTGCGGCTGCAATTGCACAGGCACTCGCTAACTTATTCATGTAATTATTCTCCAAATACTTGAGTGTTTACGCACAATTACTTAATTATCGCCAATCGTACGAAGCGCAGTATAATAACCCTATCTTGTTCAGTTAACCAAGTCGTAACCTTGCCTTGAACCGCTTTTTTACTTTTATTAGCGCAATCGTACTGAGTTTGAGCGCATGCTCACCGCCAGCCGACCAAGCAAAACAGCAATGGACCTTGTCACAGACTAACTTAATTGAAAGCCAATTGAGCCAAGATGGTCAGCTATTGCTTACCTCAGAAATAGGGACTGGCGCTACGCTATGGGATACCAACCAGCGCCAGCCTTTATATATATGGACACATTCTAAAAAAGAAAGGCATCATATCTATATTGCTGAAATTTCTGCAAACAATGCGATTAGTGTTACCGCCTCGCGCCAGCAAATTGCAGTATGGGACAACAAAACTGGCCATAATTTAGCTCTGTGGCAAGTGTCTAACAGTCTTATTCGTGACATTGCCGTTAGTCACAATGGTAATGTGATTGCTTATGCGCTGGAAAATGGCCAAGTAGTCGTGATCAATCGCTTAACTAACCGGCAATTAACATTTACTGGCCATCAAGCATCAGTTAATAGTATAGCGATGTCGGCCGATGGTCAGTTTATATTCAGTGGCGGTAGCGATTACCTTGCTTATTTTTGGCGTACACAAGATGGTCATATTCTTAGCCGTTTTGTGCACCCACATCGCGTAGTTAAAGTCGCATTAAATCACAATGCCTCCATCGCGTTTAGTGCCGACAGCAAAGGCACAGCCACTCTTTGGCAGCCGGCCAGTGGCAAAAAAAATGTGCAATTACAATCTAGCCAGCATCAACCTCTATACACAGATGCGGTATTTTCTAACACTGATCCACACTTATTAACGGCCACTACCAGTCGAAATTTGGATATTTGGCAGGTAAATAGCGGAAAAAACCTAAAATCCTTACTCGTTACCCCAAAAGCTAAGGCCAAACCGCCCTCAGCAGTGATATACTCCGCGCGATTTATGGCTAAACCTCGGCACGTACAAAGTGCTAGTTCAGCTGCAATAATTGAAGATTGGATGTACTAAATGAGCGAACTCGAACGCCGCGTCGAAGAATTAGAGACTAAAGTCAGCTTTCAAGAAGATACGATTGAACAGCTAAATGCAGCATTAGCTAGCCAACAAGAAGAAATGTTAATTCTAAAAAAACAACTTACCCTGTTGGCACAACGACTTACGACTTTACAACCGGACGCAGTCATACCACAATCACAAGAAGCGCCCCCACCCCATTACTAACCAATTGAGATGAGTTGTGAGTGAACCTAAAAAAATTCTAGCGCCAGATGGCAGTGAGCTAAGCTCTACTGTTACTGCTAAGCCGAAACGAGGCCAAGAGCGCGAACAAGAAAACCAAGAATACGTATCGGTAATTGTAAAACGCAATGACGAATGCTTTCGCCACCCTGACGATATTCTGGAAAATGCCATTAGTGAAGGCATGGAGCAGTTGTCACGCCCATTACTTTCATTGGGTTTATCTGCTGTAGCCGCCGGTATGATTTTATGTTTTACCGCGATGGCCGTTGCGTTAATGGCGAAAATGCACCATGAGTACCAGTTTGAATTCCCGCTTAATCTAGGATTAGCCTTAGTTTATCCACTGGGTTTTGTTCTTTGTATATTAAGCCGGACAACTCTCTTTACTGAGCACACGGCAACCTCTTTGTATCCTGTGCTTGATAAAAAGGCGCCTTTCTCCCGATTACTTAAATTGTGGACTGTGGTCACTATCGGCAATTTAATCGGCGGTATTTTTGCCTCTTTGTTACTGGCGCGCGCTGATAGCATTATTCATGCAGCTAAAGGCTATGAGATCATAGCTAATCACGTACTTAGCTACTCCACTGCCGATATTTTTGTTAGCTCTGTACTTGCAGGCTGGCTAATGGCATTAGGCGCTTGGATTGTACTTTCAACCCATTCTACTTTTAGCCAAATCACCAGTATTTTCATTGTAACCTTTTTAATTGGTTTAGCTGGGCTACATCACATTATTGCCGGTTCGGTAGAAATGTTTACCCATTATTTTGTCAACCAAAACATGCCATTTACCAGCGTGCTTAATTTTATTTGGCCAACCTTTTTAGGTAATTTATTAGGCGGTAGTGTTTTCGTTGCGGTATTAAACTATGGTCATATCCGTCAATCACAGATAGGTAGCAGTGATTAGTTTTTGTAAGTCGAGGCTCGCTTAAAGTACCTACTTTGGGCACCTCAACTTACACTTTAATTGAAACGCCCCTTATTCCGGCTTAAATATCCCAATCACATCATTTGCTTGTTTGCTAGCTTGTTTAACCTTGTTGTCGGTATTGCTCTTGGTATAACCACAGTCAACGCATTCCACTTTCTCTACATTGTTTTCTAAAAACAACATCAGTGAATCTTGAGCTGAACACTGTGGACAAACGGCACCGGCGATAAAGCGTTTTTTCTGTTTCATGGTTATCTATACTTTTCAATTAGGTCTAAGTCTATTTCTGGCTTGGGATATGGCCAGCGAGCGCGTATCATAGCGCGAATTGAACATTTTATTAATCTGCAATCACATACAAGCGAATAATGCTCACCATAAACCAAATTACCCTAATGCGTGGCAGTAATGTACTGCTCGATAAAGCTGACTTAACTTTATACCCGCAACAAAAAACCGGCCTTATCGGTAAGAATGGTTGTGGTAAATCCAGCTTGTTAGCACTTATTAAGCAGGAAATACAATTAGACAGCGGCGATTATGCTATTCCTAAGCAATGGCGCATTAGTCATGTAAAACAAGAAACTCCAGCGCTAGCCATATCTGCCTTAGATTATGTGATTGATGGTGACGAACAATATCGTGATTTACAACAACAATTAGCGCAAGCTGAAGCCCAAGACGACGGCAAAAAGATTGCTGAAGTCCATCAGCAAATGGATGCAATTGACGCCTACAGTATTCACGCACGGGCTGGCCAATTACTGAATGGTTTAGGGTTTGCACAAGATCAGCATCAATCACAAGTTACCGATTTTTCGGGTGGTTGGCGCATGCGCTTAAACTTAGCGCAAGCCCTGATCAGCCGCTCTGATTTACTATTACTGGATGAACCAACCAACCATTTGGATCTTGATGCGGTTATTTGGCTAAGTAAGTTTTTACGATCTTATGAAGGCACACTCATCCTTATCTCGCACGACAGAGAATTTTTGGACGAAGTCACCGAGCAAATCGTACATATCGAACATGGCAAACTCAATTTATACAAGGGCAACTATTCCGCTTTCGAACGCCAACGCGCGGAAAAACTCAAGCTGCAACAAGCCATGTATGAAAAGCAGCAACGCGAGCGTGCCCATATGCAGGCTTTTGTTGATCGCTTTAAGGCCAAAGCATCCAAGGCTAAACAGGCTCAATCTCGTTTAAAAGCCTTATCGAGAATGGAAGATTTAGCGCCAGCCCATGTCGATTCAGAATTTAGCTTTGCGTTTCGTGAACCTGAAAAAAACCCCAACCCATTAATTTCGTTAAATCAAGTCGCGGTTGGTTATGATGACACCCCCATTCTTAATACCATCAAGCTTAATCTTGTACCGGGTAGCCGCATTGGTTTACTCGGCCGTAATGGACAAGGTAAATCGACTTTAGTTAAATTATTAGCCCAACAGCTAACGCCAATGCAGGGCGAGATGACTGTAGGTCACGGTTTGAATATTGGTTATTTTGCCCAGCACCAACTCGAACAATTGCGCGCGGATGATTCACCATTAAGTGCAATCACACGTATTGCCAATGGTGCACTAGAACAAGAGCTGCGTGACTTTTTAGGTGGCTTTGGCTTTAAAGGTGATCAAGCACTTGACCCTGTAGCCAACTTCTCTGGGGGTGAAAAAGCCCGCTTAGTCTTGGCTTTGCTGGTTTGGCAAAAGCCTAACCTGTTATTACTGGATGAACCGACTAACCATCTCGACTTAGACATGCGCTTAGCCTTAACCTTAGCCTTACAAAATTTTGCTGGCGCCATGATCATTGTTTCGCATGACAGACACATTTTGACCTCGACCTGTGATGACTTCTATCTCGTGAATAATGGCGAGGTTCAGCCATTTTCGGGCGATTTGCACGATTATGAAAAATGGTTAAGTGACGATAGCCGCGAGCAAAAACAGCAAGCCGCACAAACCCAAACCAGCAATGACACTGCAATATCTCGCAAAGAACAAAAGCGAATTGAAGCTGAATTTCGCCAACAAACACGTCCACTTAAGCAAACGATAGAAAAATCAGAAAAAGCGATGGACAAGTTACAAAGTCAATTAACCGATATTGAAAACCAGCTCAGCGATACTAGTTTGTATGAAGCCTCGCGCAAAGCCGATTTGACTATGTTGCTCGACCAGCAAGCGCAAATAAAACAAGAGTTAGAACAAATAGAAGAAACGTGGATGTTAGCGGAGGAAGAGTTAGACGAATTGCAACAAGCATTCGATGCCGAGTATCAATTCAACTAACGCAAAATTATGGTTTCTGACAGGGTAAATATAACAGTCCAAGCTTATTGGCAACAAAGTATCGCGCTTTATCAGCAAGAAGGTGTGCAACAAGCCTGCCTATATATGCAAGACGCACTGAATGCCAATGTTAATTTACTCTTGTTATTAACCTTGTTAGATCAGCAAAAAGTTAACGCCAACACTCGGTTAATTCAAGCGCTACATCACAAGGTTAATCACTTTGGTAGTGAGCATACACAGCCGCTACGCCAATTACGTCGTCAATTAACAATTAGCCGTAATTTAAGCTCTACCACTCGCGCACAATTAAAAAAGCAATTGTTGCAAAGTGAGTTACTGTTGGAACAACAAGAGCAAGCTTTACTTATCGAAAGTCTCAACACGCTAGCCCCTGATCTCACCATGCTGGCGCCTAATCAGAGCCAGAGCGCTTTGGTAGAAAATTACTTGACGCTATTAGCTGAACAACAAACGAACCCAGCGCTAGTGCAAACAACTGATGGCCTATACCTCCAATACCTAGACTGCCTTAAACAACTCGCAACAATTGGGAGTAAGCACAATGAAGACAAGAATTGACGCCATTCTATTTGATATGGATGGCACCTTATTTGATAGCGAGATTATTGCAGAACAAGGTTGGATATTAGCCGCCCAAGAATTTGGCCAAACCTTTACTCATCAAGACTATTTAAAGTTTGTCGGGATCGTGACAGACGTTTGCCATCAACAGGCTCATCGCAAATGGGGAGAATCATTTCCGATGGCACGCTTTATCAAACGTAAATCAGAGATATACAGAGAATTAAAAACACAAGGGGTTTTAGTCAAAGCAGGGGCGCAAGCCTTTTTAAATAAAAGCCGTCAATTAACCCCAAAGTTAGGCTTAGTGACATCGAGTACGCGCAGTGCGGTAAAGGAAAACTTTCAATACCTAGCTGGCTTAGAGCAATTTCAAACCATAGTCACAGCGGAAAATACTCAACGCAAAAAGCCCGAGCCTGACTGTTATTTACTGGCCTGTCAGCAACTTGAAGTTAAACCCGAACACACTTTAGTTATAGAAGATTCTAATCCGGGTTGTTTAGCAGCGATCCGCGCTGGCTGTAAAACGCTTTGTGTGCCGGATATGGTACCCATAACCTCGGAAATCGAAAAACAACTTTTTGCACGATATGATTCACTCAATCAAGCCTTGTCATTATTGGACAGTTTGGATTTTTCACAAAACGCTTAAAAAACCAGCAATTGATAGGCGACAATTGTTTTAAATTAGCTATAATTGATATGAGGCTAACCGAAAAATTCCATACTATTTTTCGGACTATTGAGGGGTAGTACAATGCCAGACAATGTAGGTTATCCGGGCGAGACAGGCTCGGCGGCTTTTGCTGCACAAGCAGCAGCCGAAGCAGAACGTGTTCGCGAGCTTGAAACACAAAGGCAAGAGCAAGTAGCAGAAATTGAAGCTGAAACGCAATCTGTTGAACAAGTGCAAGATCCAGCCGTGGCTGAAACCCAAGCACCAACAGATACACTTTCAGCTGAGTCCTTAGCTGAGGGACAAGCGCAGCAAGCTTTGCAAGAATCGCTGCAACAAATTGAACAAGAACCAGAAGCGGCAAGACAAACTCAGGCAAATTTGAGTGCTGAAGAAGTGGTTGGCGTTTAATTCAATGGTTATCGCTTAACATTAGTGAATGACTGATGCCACCGCCTAATGCGATCCATAAATATAATGTGATCCAGATGCATGCTGAATCACCGATTAGCCGCTTGGTACGTATGTATCAAGTGGGCATTAACGCGTGCCAGCAAAAAGACGCATACAAAGTCACTAAGGTTTTATTTTTATTACATAAAAAATTAGACCACCAAGCAAGTCCTAAACTAGCGGCTAACCTAACTCGCCTTTATAAACATCTACAAGCTTGCTGCGAGCAAGGTGACTTCGACCAAGTCGCCAGCACGTTTAATCAGCTGCAAAGCCAATGGCGTACTTTACACTAATACACAATCACCTTTCTCTAAATGTAGCGCTGCCTGCCAGCAAATAGCGTAACCAAGAGTAATAGCCAAGCAATAGCGCCACTATGAGTTGTTTGCTGCTGTTGTTCACGCAGCACATTACGTACAGGCTGCTGGCCATCCAAAGTTGCTAACTCACTATTAACCACGACAACCGCTTCAACAACAATATAGTTGGTTGTTGTAATCGTCTGCCCATCCTGCGCATCTTGGGCGCTGTAGTTACGCAACGGGGTATTGGTTAAATACTTATCATCAAGGTTAAAAATAGCTTCCTGCGCCATCTTATCTAAAATAGCCAAGCCTTGGGCATCAACCTGACCAAAAACACTTAAACCACCATTTTGTCTATCTAACACAACACTATTATCTGCTATGTTAAAAAACCATTGATGACTCGCACTGTTGGCTTCATCGGCTCGTTTAGCCATAGCAATAGTGCCACGCACATTTGAAAATTTAGGCTCATTAACAATGTCAGCATGAGGTGAGACGGCAGTTAATTGATTTTCACTTGTTAGGTAAAAGCCGCCCCCTTGTATAATAAAATTAGGAATGGCGCGGTGAATAATAGTATTGTCGTATTGACCTTGCTGCACATAGCTTAAAAAATTACTCACTGTGGTTGGTACCGACTCATCATATAAATTAACTTCAAAATCACCCATATTGGTTTTAAACATCACCACGGTTGCCTGTGCCGAACCGCATAAAATGGGCCACAAACCTAATAATATCCAACCACTTATTGTTAATCTCGGCCACCGCATAGCTTTAACTCTATCTAATTTCTCTTTAAAAATAGTACCACCTTCAGATTGGCCAAATCGTAAAAAAATGTAACCGCTAGCAGCCTAACTGCTGGGCTATAAAGCTGTACCAAGAAAATGCATCAATAAAAAATTGCGCCAGATCAATATAGCGGTTAGCTATGAATCAGCACGCCATCAGACTTGATTAAGATCAAGGATCTTCTCCCCTATTCAACTATTGTGTAATCAAGACAACTGAGGAGAATCAATCATGAATGTTTGGGCTGAAATTTTAAAAGATCCTGTCGTTTGGGGTTCTATTCTAGGTATCGCTATTGTCATTGGTTTATGTAGCTATTACGTTTGGTACTTTATGTCTCATCTACATGATGCCGAGCGTGAACTTGAGAGCAAGTAACTGCCATCTAAACAACTATCTAAGCAACCATTTAAACTGGAGTAAAATGTAGCTAAGGAAACACGTTGACTTTTGTTTAGGCAAACGAAAATGTGATCCCCCCCCACATCCTTAGCTACATTTTTTTACTTCATCCGCAACACCATTCATCAGCTAAATGATAGTCAAAGCGATCGGGTTTTAGGGGCAGGTTTCTAGTTCCAGACGAAACCTAAGTACTTACATCCATGTAAGCAAAGCCGTCAAGCTTCGAGACCCCATGAGCATATGCTCTATTATGTGATTGGGGCGAGTAAGCGCCGACAATGAACCATAAGACCCGAGCGAGAAGACTATGTAGTTTTTTTCACTTCACCGCTTGCAAAGTCCTAACTACATAGGAATACTGTAAGCAAGATAACAATCCGCATTTTCTTAGAAGAATAAGCAATTCATGATCATAGAAAGTCAGTTTAAGCCCGTTTGGTGGCTTAGAAACCGTCATGTACAAACCATTTGGCAGAAAGTAGACCGTTACAAGTTAAATTGCCCCGTGGAAGAACAGCGGCTTGAACTCCCCGACGGTGACTTTATTGACCTAGCTTGGACGAGCAAACCAACTGAGGACGACTCTCGCCCTATAGTAATGGTGTTACACGGCTTAGAAGGTTCTATCGATAGCACATATGCTAAAGGCATGATGAATGCCATTCGAGATAAAGGCTGGATCGGCGTGCTCATGCACTTTAGAGGCTGCAGCAAAGAAATTAACCGTAATCACAGGTTATATCATTCAGGTGAAACCCAAGATATTTCCTTTGTTAGCCAATGGTTAATGGAACAATATCCGCAACAAAGCTTAGCCTGTATTGGTTTCAGCCTAGGTGCGAATGCCTTAGTAAAATTTTTAGGTGAAACACCTAACAATGCGTTTACTGCCAGTGTGGCAATTTGCCCACCGTTAGATTTAGCCGCCAGTGCCAAACGTATTCGCCAAGGCTTCTCATGGGTTTATCAAAAATATTTGTTAGACATGATGAAAGCCACTTTTAGCCGTAAAATATTGCGCAGCGATTTATCCCATTTAGTACAAATAGAGCGCGAGCAACTCGACAAGATCCGTACACTGGAAGCTTTTGATGATGCCGTCACCGCACCGTTGCACGGTTTCAAAAACGCTCAAGACTATTACAACAAGTGTAGTGGTAAACAGTTTTTACGCTATATCCAACGTCCTACATTAATACTGCACGCGAAGGACGATCCGTTTTTATCGGCAACTTGTATTCCTTCAAGTAAAGAGTTATCACATCGTGTGACTTACGAGCTTAGTGAATTTGGTGGGCATGTCGGTTATGTTAACGGTGAATCGCCGTTAAAAGTTGAATACTGGTTAGAGCAGCGCAGCCTGCAATATATTGCTAATCACCTGACCGGTGTATAGCCTTCTCGCTTTAACTATAGTCAATTACCTTCTGTTAACGTTGCAATTCATAATACCCAAAGTGAGCTTTTTTACTTCACTTTGGGGTTTAGCATAATAGCAAGCCCTTTTACAGATTACTCATCCTCGCCGTTATTACCTTTATAAGTAACAGGATCAAACCATAATTCTTTTTTATCTAAAGGGGTAAGTGGTGATAGCTCAGGGTTTTTCAAATCAAATACTATGCGATTTTGCACATTGGCTCTTTCAAGGGCATTTTTCACTTCAGGATCGGCAAAAAACATACGTTCGTAAGTACCATCCTTAATCATACTATACAATACCTTTTCTAACTGCGGCGCTAACTCTGGATAGTTAAAACTAACAAAATAATAAAATGGTGCAACGTAACGCAGCATGACACGAGGCTCAACTGTCAGCTCTAATTCATCATGACGCACCACTTCAGCCCATGGTTCATGAATACCGCGCGGAAAATAATCGTATCGCCCGCCCTCTAACATGGGAAATAAATTGGGGTATTTTTCTTCCTTCACCACTTTAATACCGTTGGCTTGCAAAATAAAAGTATCAGACCAATTTGAACCTTGCCCGGCTTTAAACTGTTTTAAATCATCCAATGTTTTCACGTTAGCAAATAAATTGACTCTGTCTTTGCGTACTATCCCGACTCGCATCGCCAGCATGCCTCGATAGATGGGAATTCGAATGGGGATCATGGATTCTTCATATTCTTTCGAGGTTAGCGTCCACATTATATGGTAAACCCCAGTTTGCGCATTCGTTAACCGACGTGACATATTGACGAACTTTTTATCATCCGGATAGCGATAAGAATGCCCCGCTCGTTTAATTGCTTGCTCGATTATTAAGTTGGGAAAACGCTTTTCGTCACTGCCTGATAACCTGAGTTCATCCGCTACAACAATTGAGCTTAGCAGTGCACTCATTACCATCAGTAAGCGGAACATTAAATGCATTGTAATTTACCTTATTAATCTACCATTCATGACTAACCCACTTAACTAAACACAATTAAAAAGGGATTACTTATTAACCCTTACCTTGTCATTTGCCACCATTAAGAATTAAACGATGCTGCTACTCTCTATTAATTGTAGTCCAACTTGGCAGGAGATGAGCGTTTTATGGGCGTGAGAAGTTGTAGAAAATGCAATCTTTATTTGAGCTTAGCACCTTAACTCAAAAGTTTTGAACGGTTGAATTTATAACTAATTGCTAATAAAAAGCCCAGCAAGGTTAAACCTAGCTGGGCTTTAGAAAGCATAACAAATTGGGCTAAACTAAAATCTAGCCTGTAAATCAATTAGATATATTGATTGATGATGTTTTCAAACAATTCTTGCTTACCAGAGATTTGCTCCGGCTCACCGACAGCAGCACCAATTTCAGCTAACTGCTCCATTGTAAGTTTGCCATCAACAAAATCTTTACCTTGACCTGACTCGAAAGTCTCGTAACGCTTGTTACGTAATTCAGTGTATTTAGACTTGCTGATGATCTCGTCAGCAATGATTAATGAACGGGCAAATGTGTCCATGCCACCGATGTGACCTAGGAAGATATCTTCCATATCAGTTGATTCACGACGCGTTTTCGCATCAAAGTTAACACCGCCACCTTGTAAACCGCCCGCTTCAAGGAATACCAACATAGCTTCAACTGTTTCGTTAACGTTGTTAGGGAATTGGTCTGTATCCCAGCTGTTTTGGTAATCACCACGGTTAGCATCAATTGAACCTAAAATACCGTTATCAGCAGCAACTTGTAATTCATGCTGGAAAGTATGGCTAGCTAATGTTGCATGGTTAACTTCAATGTTGACTTTGAAATCGTCGAAGCTTAAATCGTACTTTTGTAAGAAACCAGCAACAGTTGCCGTATCAAAATCGTACTGATGCTTAGTTGGTTCCATTGGCTTAGGCTCAATGAAGAAAGTACCGTTCCAACCTTGGCTGCGCATATAATCTTTAGCCATATGTAACCAACGTGCGAAGTTTTCTTGCTCGCGTTCCATCTTAGTATTCAATAACGTGATGTAACCTTCACGGCCACCCCAGAATACATAGTTTTCACCGTTTAGCTTCATAGTAGCGTCCATCGCTATTTTAAGCTGAGCACCGGCACGCGCTAACGTTGGGAAGTGAGGGTTAGTACCTGCACCATTCATATAACGTGGATTAGAGAAAAGGTTTGATGTACCCCAAAGCAATTTAACGCCTGACGCTTTTTGCTTTTCTAACGCGATATCTGTGATGAATTGAATTTTTTCTTCAAACTCACCAACTGTTGAATTCTCTTCGTCGATCAAATCCGTATCGTGGAAGCAGTAGTAAGGTAAGCCCATCTTTGTGAAAAATTCAAAAGCGGCATCCATTTTATCTGCTGCGCGTTGCTTAGCTGAATCAGCATCATTCCATGCAAAACGTTGTGGACCAGGGCCAAATGGGTCGTGACCTTGACCACAGAAAGTGTGCCAATAACAGCCAGCAAAACGTAACCATTCTTTCATGGTTTTACCCGCGACTTCGCGGTTTTCGTCATACCATTTAAATGCGAACGGATTGTCTGATTCACGACCTTCGTATTTTATTTCTGATACCGAAGGAAAATATTCTTTATCACCGATAACTACAGCCATCTTTTTCTACCTCTACTTAGTGCGTAAACGTTAAAACTGAATTAACTAAACTTAAATTTCTGAACTCTTAAATATCTAAAATCTTAAATTTCCAAATACTGCTTCCATTGCTCATAAGCTTGAGCATAAGCGTCGACTTTATCTGCTTGCGGTTGATAATCCGCCACCACAGCTAAGCCTTTAAACATCTCTTCACGGTTGGTGTAATAACCCAAACCAAAACCAGCGCCACGGGCTGCACCCTCTGCGCCATCAGTATCATATAACTCGACACTAACGTTACAGCTGTTCACAAAAGCTTCGACAAATATTGGGCTTAAAAACATGTTGCCCTTACCTGCACGAACCAATTCACTGCTGACACCCATGTCTTTTAATACGTCGAAACCGTATTTAAGCGCGAACACTATGCCTTCTTGTGCACTGCGCACAATGTGACCCAATTGGTGGCGGTTAAAATCGATACCGCGCATATGACCACCAATATTCTTGTTTTGCAGAACACGCTCAGCACCATTACCAAATGGGTGCATCACAAGGCCATCAGAGCCAACAGGAACTTGATCCGCCAAGTCGTTCAATGCTGGATAAGAAACCTCATTACCTTGGGTATTTAATAATCCACGCACCCAGCTATACAAACGACCGGTACCGTTAACGCACAATAAAACGCCATTACGAGTAGCATCGTCAGTGTGAGAAACATGTTGGAAGGTATTAACGCGTGATTGTGGATCTGCGGCATTTTTATCAGTCACCGCGTAAACCACCCCTGATGTCCCCGCAGTGGCTGCGACTTCACCCGGCTCCATTACGTTTAGCGACATCGCATTATTAGGTTGATCACCGCCACGGTAAGTCACTTTAATACCGGCACGTAAGCCTAGTTCAGCAGCCGCGGCAACCGATACTTGACCTTGGTCGCCAAAACTTGGCACTAACCTTGGGATAAGATTAGATTCAAACCCATAATGATTTAACAAAGTGTGGTTAAGTTCATTAGCACTAAAATCCCATAACACGCCTTCACTTAAACCTGAACTCGTGGTGGTCGCTTCACCGGTTAACTTCATTGCTATGTAGTCACCTGGCAACATTATTTTGTCAATTTTGGCAAATAACTCTGGCTGGTTGTCCTTGACCCACTTAAGTTTGGATGCGGTAAAATTCCCTGGTGAATTGAGCATTTTACTCAAGCATTGTTCAGCGCCTAGCTCGTTAAAGGCTTTATCACCAATTTCAACGGCACGAGAATCACACCAAATAATCGCTGGACGGATCACTTGTTGCTCAGCATCGACACACACCAAACCATGCATTTGATAAGAAATACCTATGGCTTCAATTTGGCTTGGCTCAAACTTATTTGTTGCACAAAGTTCATTAAAGCCTGATTTAATGCAAGACCACCAAGTTTCAGGGTCTTGCTCAGCAAAACCGGCTTGTGGCGCATTGATTGCCAACTCAGTTTTTGGGTAATGCGTTGCGGCAACACAAGCCCCTGTTTTTGCATCAACTACCGACACTTTGGTAGAAGAGCTGCCAATGTCCAAACCTAAAAAATACATATTCGATATCCAGATGTAATCAAATCGTTAAATGGCCGTTCTTAATTCAATTCACAAAATTAGATTTATGCAAAAATTTACACTTCTGATATTGCTAAATTTAATTTTCACTTTACGATGTCATACTTGAATCTTATTAAGCGAATGAATAAATAAGCTATTCAGTAAGGGCTAACAGCCAAGAATTGCTGACAAGTTTAGGGTTGGCTAACAAAAGCAACAAGTATCAAAATTTATTACCTACGTATAAAATTTAATATTCCAAACGCGTTAAAAAATTGTAATTAAACACATGTCTAAGAATAAACGAGTTACCCTGCTGTTTAACGCCAATAAAGGCTATGACAGAAAGATAATCCAAGGCGTCGCCAAGTACATTCGTGGCGGTGTCGACTGGCAGTTGTTTATTGAGGAAGACTTAGTCACGCGTTTGGATCGACTTTCAAATTGGCACGGTGACGGCATAATTGCCGACTTAGACGATCCGCAAGTGGTCGAATTTGTCCAGAAAAAAGGCATTACCACTGTCGGCGTTGGCGGCTCGTATCGAGACGAGCAAGAATACCCAACCAATATGCCTTACATAGCGACCAATAATGATTTAATTGCAAAAACCGCCGTCGAATACTATCTAAATTTAGGTTACAAAAATCTGGCGTTTTACGGTATGCCCAAAAATAATCATAATCGCTGGGCGTTTGAGCGTGAACAGTCCTTTATGCATTGGGCAAAAGTTTTATCCAACGGCAAAGCCAATACCTACTATTTTCGCGGCAATGCAATTCACTCGCGCAGTTGGGCGTTAGCGCAACAAAAACTAGCAGTATGGTTGGGCAGTTTACCTAACCCAACCGCTATATTATGTGCCACCGACATGCGCGCCCGACAAGTGCTAGAAGCCTGCCATTTAGCTGAATTGAAAGTACCAAATGATATTGCGGTTATGGGGGTTGATGACGATGAAATTATTCGCGACATTACCGGTAATACGCTAAGTACCATTATTCAAGGCACTGAGAATATGGGCTATTTAGCCGCTGCCACGCTAGATAAAGCCATGAAAGGAGAAACAATAAACCCGTTAATCAATATGGTCGACCCAAAAGGGATCGTTGAATCAGCCTCAACCGACTATTTAGCAGTAACCGATGAAGTGGTTAATAAAGCGGTGGCTTATATCAAACAACATGCTTGCGAAGGTATTCAAGCCATCCATGTACTTAACCATTTAGGTTTATCGCGCGCCAATGTTGAAAATCGTTTTAAACAACATTTAAGTAGCTCTATCCATCAAGAAATAACCAATGTGCAATTAGGGCAAGTGCGTAAATTGCTGCAAACCACAGAAAAGACCCTAGCGCAGATCTCACAAGAAACCGGCTACAAAACGGCGCAATATATGATGATGGTATTTAAAAAGCGCTACAAAATGACGCCATCAGAGTACCGTAAGCAAGTGACTGTGGATGCGTTTAGCTAATCAAGGCTGCGAAAATTTATATTGCAGGGCCGAATTTATTTATAAGGTTGGTCGATGTAAAATCGACCCTACAATTTAGTGGATTGGGTTAAATTTCAATCGTTCAAACTAAAACTGGTAACTCACACCTGCGGCCATAATCATTTGGCTATAGTCGTAATTTTCTATAGACGAGCTATTGTCGGTATAGGATAGCTCCGCACTGACTGACCATCTATTACTGATAGCGTAATCAAGATCGACACCGGCATTCCATCTAAAGTCACTGCGCGTGCCTAAATTTGTGGTTTGCGGGTTTTCACCATTTTCATCATACGTAATGCTGGTATTGTCATCTGCGTACTGACTGTCTCGGTAGCCGGCTCTGATCGCAACATCCAAGTCAGCAAACGACCAATGATGGCTGGCATCCAAACCTAAGCGTTGTGCTGAAAAGCTGGTGAAGCCAAAGTCACTATCACGATCATTTTTATCTTCAAGCCAAGCCGTTGTACGAATAGTCCAATAACTTGTTGCATTATGCCGCTGGCGCCAGCGTAAACTTAGCTTATGGCTATCGCCTTCAAGGTAACTAAACTGGCTATCATCAGCCGAGTTTTGCTTATAAACCCAACGCAACGACAAACGACTATTACTATCCAATGTATAGTGATAGCCAGAATCTAAACGCAAGGTCGACATATACTCCTGACTTGCTAAGCTCATTTTATCGTAGCCAAGCGTGACAAAGCCCATATGAGTGTTGTCCTCACCTAGAGTAAAATGACGTTTAGCCCCGACACTCCAATAAGAAACATCGTAATCCGCATACTCAGAATAAGAGGAATCATAATAAGTAAAATCAGCCGCCCAATAATCTTTTGAACGAATGTTTGACTGATAGGTTACCGTGCCTAGGGTTTCAAGGTAATTATCACTGGTTTGAGATGTGGTTTCCTCTCCTGGGGCAATCACATTGTCATCAGCACCATAGCTTAAACCAATAGAGCCAAACCAATCATCTTTGCGGGTTAAACCTAATTTTTTCTTACGGGCGCGTTCCACTGGCAGACCCAATGAATCTTTTACCACTAAAATTTGTCGAGTCGCCAATACGCCAATCGTATCGTCTTTGGTTTCCTTCTCAACTTGCTCAAATACAGCTAAGGCATCGGCTAACTTACCCATCTTCTTGAGTGCAACCCCCTTGTTATAAGTGGCTACACCGGTTTCCTCTAGCGCTTGTTCAACTTGACTGAAGGATTGATAGGCTTGTTGATATTGGCCAAGTTTTATTTGGCAAACACCAATATTGTATAAAACAAAAGGATCTTGCTTTAACGCATAAGATTTTTGATATAACGCCAATGCATTGGTGTAATCTTGCAGCTTAAACGCCTTATCAGCATGGTCGGTGCTCATGGCAATATTATTATCTTGACCATGCGCAGAGAAAATCAGGCCGCTAAGTAGCAGCGCTACGGCAGAGTATCTCATGAGAGCTTCCAGAGATGCTTAACAGCATCTTACAAATTGTTTGAGGTGTTTTGTTAACTTATTTTAATTGTACTAACGGTTAACACGTTTGTCGGCTTTATCAGTTTTTTCGGCGTTTAAAAAAGCGCAGAGCAGTTTGCCAAGGCTTACCACCCTGCGCTTACACCTCAAACCTTATTCGCCTTGTTGCTGAGCTTTGCGTTCTTTTTTCTTTTCACGCATGTCTTGACGACGTTGCTCACGCTCTTCTTTGGCTTCTTCTCTTGCTTGCTTGGCTTCTTGCTTGGCCTGCTCAATAACGGTTTGCAATTCATCCGCATTAGCTTCTTTATAGGCTTTCATTTGTTCTCTTTGTGCATCACGCTTGGCTTTTAATTCTTCTTTTTTTATTGCTAACGCGTCTTCATCACCTGCTTCTTTTAACGCTTTAAGTGCAGCGCGATCAGCTTCACGCTCCGTTTTACGTGCTTCGAGCTCTTCTTGAGTGATGTCACCTTTTTCTAACATAAACTCAGTTACGGCTTCACGAATAGGCGAACCTAGGCTGCGCGCGTGACGCATTTTCTTGTCAGCTACTTCCATAGTGACATCATCTAAATCAATATTTTCGTTCGCTTGTACGTTTAAACTCGCCGCCAAAAATGCGCTTAATACACCAATTTTTAAAATAGTCTTAGTCATTGTTCGTTACCTTATATTCGGTTTTTTAAAAGTTGTGAAAGTTCCAGTTTCGTCAAATATTAGTACTAAGTTGTGAACTCAAATTTCACATTAACTAACCACTTGTTGATTCTGGTTTGCGAAAATCACTTGGCTTTCAAGTGAGTTTTGCGCTTGGCTTTGAGGTGTTACCAAGTTCACTTTAAGTTCAAATTCCTTTTGTTTATTGTCATAGTCCAATGTGGCCATAAAACTCATGGATTGGTTAACATCGATACCCGATGCAACCTGAATAGGCAGTGATAAGGCATTAGCGCCCTTTTTTAAATCCACTAACCAATTCAATTCTTCTTCGCCTTCATAACCTTGTACTGCAACATAGTCTGGCAACATTAGGCTTAAATCTGCGTTAGGCATATCTTGCGGCACATTAATTACTAAAGTCACTTCAGTTAACAATTCATGTTGAGTTAAGGCGACAATATTAGTTGGCGCTGTCGGTTCAACAGTTTGATACTGATAAGCACTAAATAAACCTACAAACATGACAGATGCCGCGACAAAGCCTTTAATAAAACCAGACTGTTGGCCATGCGATTGCTGTAAGCGACCTGTCGCTGTACCTAGCATTTCACTTGCACGCTCTGGTTCTAATTCAGGCGCTTTAAAGCGATGCATCATATTTAAATATTGTCTATGCTCAGCCATGTTAATCTGACATTCAGCGCACGTTTCAATATGGCGCTGAGTCTCCAAAACGTTTTCTTTATCTAATGAGCCATCAATGATTTCATCAAGATGGTTATTTACAAATTCGCAGTTCATATCACTTGCCTCTACTTAACTTGACGCAAACCAACATCAGAAGGTTGCAATTTAAGTGACATTTTTAATTTTTCTCTTGCACGGTGCAGATCAGACTTTAATGTGCCTAATGGCTTATCTAAGATCTCGCTTAATTCCGGCAAGCTGTAACCATTCATATCATGCAAACACAACACCGCTCTGTGACTACTCGACAAATGCGCTAATCCAGCAATAATTTGTTGGTGCAGCACCTTGTCGTCATGCTCGCTAGCATAGGCAGCAAGAGATACCACTTGCTCATTGTCTAAACTATCAACATCGGCTAGGTGTTTATTTTTACGATAACTATCAATAAATTTATTGTATAGGCAGCGCATCAACCAAGGCTTGAGCTTTTCAATACCCTGCAATTTTTGTTGATTGGCATACAAGTCAATCAACAAGTCTTGCAACAAATCTTCAGCATCCGCATGGCTACCCGTATATTGATAAGCCACTTTAAACATCAGGTTCATGTAGGGCGCAAGCAAAGCTTCAAATGAAAGCTGCTTTTGTTTACCCGCAAAAAGTTGAAGAAGTTGGCCCATTAATATCCGTTAGTGGTTGCTTATAGTTTTGCACTGCAAAACGTCTTGTACTTAGCAAGACGTCGACAGATTGAGAAAGGTTGCAATTAATTTATAAATTTTTTAAATAAAATCGCAGTAAAAATTAAACCATTGATTTTATTAATTAAATTCCTAACATTTTTTTAGCTTGCCTGACGAGTTCTTTATCAATGGCTGGTGGACTAATATCAACACCTTCACTCAATTGGGCAATAATTGTTTCCAATACAACCAGCCGAGTTTGTTTTTTATTATTGGCATTAACTAAATGCCAATCGGCATGATTAGTCGAGGTATAGGCAAGCATTTGGTTAATGGCTTTTTCATATTCAGGCCACTTTTCTCGATTACGCAGATCTTCACTGGTTAACTTCCAGCGTTTATGCGGATCATTTAACCTCTGTTTAAAACGCTTTAATTGTTCCTCTGGAGATATATGCAGAAAAAATTTGACGATCCTCACTCCATCATCGCTAAGTAAGCGTTCAAATTCGTTGATCTCTTGATAGGCTCGTTGCCATTCTTGCTTACTAGCAAACCCTTCAATACGTTCAACTAAAACTCGACCATAATAACTGCGGTCAAAAATAGAGATGGTGCCGGGTTTAGGTAACTTGGTTTGAAAACGGTATAAATAATGTCGACCCTGTTCTTCATGCTTAGGTGCAGCAATCGGATACACACGAAAGCCACGCGGATCAAGCTTTTCGGTTATCCGCCTAATAGCGCCACCTTTACCACTAGCATCCCAACCTTCAAACACTAAAATAGCGCGACGACCTTGATGAAAATACGCTTGTTGTATCAATAATAATTGATATTGTAACTTTGCTAGCAACTTGTAATAGGTGGCTTTATTTGCAAAGCTGCGCTCGGGTTTAAGATCAGTAATATCGGTTATTTGCGCCGGCTCAGTAACCAGATGAATCGGTGACGGTTTAAACATAGTGAACTTTCCTTGCTTTGGGTGTGATCAATCTTAGCTTTTGATTTAATCCTATATCAAGTTTTCGCAGATCTTAGCTGTTTGTTATACTTATACAATCCTGTCTTTCAATTGCCAGAAAGACAACTAGTTAGATAGTCGTTCATAGAGATGCAACAAGCTGAGTTATTTGAAATTGCCGACGTGAAAAGTCCGTGTATTGGTTTATGCCAAAGCGGGCCGCGTGGCTATTGCAAAGGCTGCCTGCGAAGCCGTGAAGAACGCTATTATTGGAAACACTTAAACGAAAAACAAAAAATAAAGGTGTTATCCTTGTGTGAAATGCGCAAAAAGAAACTATCGAGCAAACAAGCTAAACAACAAGAAGCTGAACTCATGGCTGAATTTAAACAGCAAACCCAGTTTGAACTATTTTGACTAGGTATAAGTTGATGTGTGGCCGATTAAACGTAATAGACGACCCTTCAGTCCAACAATTAATGTTTGAACTAGGCATTACTGAACCTGAACGCAAACTGAATACCGCGCGCTTTAAACGCGCAACCGATGCGGTCACCATCATTTATCAACAACACGGCCAACGCATAGCAGAAGATGCCATATGGTGGTTATTGCTTGATAAAACTGAGTTAGGCTTTAAACCCTCTAAATACACCTCGTTCAATACTCGGTACGATAAATTAACCGTACCGCGCAGCGCCGGATTTATTCCTTTTAAACAAAGCCGCTGTGTGATTGTAGCCAAAGGCTTTGGCGAAACTGAATATGCCAATAAAAAGCCTATTCATTATTACGACATGCAAGCCGAGCACGGGCAAGCATTAGCATTCGGTGGCCTGTACAAAGAATGGCGCCACCCACAAAGTGGCGAGCGGCAATTAAGCTGCTCAATTATCACCTTGCCACCTCATGAAAAATTAAAACACATTCACAGCAAAGCCATGCCTTTAATATTGCCGCAGCATGATAGCTTAGCAAGCATAAACGCTTGGCTGGATACCTGCAAACCTCAACAACTTAATCACCTATTACAAGCTCACTTACCGCAAAACCTAATTGCCCAGCAAATAGATAAACCGAGTCACTATAACCCTGTTGGCCAAACGCAATTTATTGCAGCTGACTAAGTTAACCTCAACCACAGACATCACTTGGTAAAATGCGCGGTTTCTGCTATTTTTCGCGGTAATCAAAACATTTGTTAAGGAACACTAATGCCTAAGGCGAGTGAAATTAAAAAGAACGTTGCCATTGAATACAATGGTCAAGTTGTGATTGTGCGTGATATCGAACGCTCAGTACCCCAAGGCCGTGCAGGTGGCAGCTTATACCGCATGCGCATGTATGATGTGGTCACGGGTCGTAAAATCGATGAAACCTTCAAAGCAGAAGAAATGCTGAACTTAGCTGACTTAACCCGTCGCGATGCCATGCTTTCCTATATTGACGGTGAAGAATATGTGTTTATGGACAACGAAGATTACACGCCATATCACATCAACAAAGAGTCAATCGCCGACGAAGTGTTATTCATTAACGAAGAAACCACAGGCCTGCAAGTTGTATTAGTTGAAGGTAACCCAGTTGCTATTGACTTACCGCCAAACGTACAACTAGTAATTGAAGAAACCGCACCGTCAATTAAAGGCGCATCTGCCAGTGCCCGCACTAAACCAGCTACCTTAACAACAGGCTTAGTGGTGCAAGTACCTGAGCATATCTCGACAGGCGATCGCATTAAAATTAATACGGCTGAGAGCAAATTTGTTAGCCGTGGTGATTAGTTTGAAAGACAAATAAATTGTCCTACCCCTCAACCTAAACAGGCAAGCAGAAACATGTTTTTTGCTTGTCTATTTTGTTAAAAGCTGTGATAGCATAGCCGAAACTTCACTCTTTACATTCACTCGTTTTGTCAAAAATAGTTTCACCTTCATTCTCCGTACAAAAAGACTCTAACCAACAACGATCGGCTGACACACTGATTATTCTCGATTTTGAAACCACAGGCTTGTCGCCAAATATGGGCGATCGCGCTATCGAAATTGGTGCGGTAAAACTAGAAAAAGGCCAAGTGGTAGATAGTTTTCAACGCTTAATGGATCCGGGATTTCGTATTAATAGCTTTATTGAAAACTACACGGGGATCAGCAATGCGATGTTAGCGGGCGAAGCCGATTGTGAGACAGTGATGACAGAGTTTGCTGATTTTGTTGGCGACGCTAATTTAATTGCCCACAATGCGTCATTTGATAAAAAGTTTTTAGATGCCGAATTTGAACGAGTCGGCTTTCAATATAGCGGCGGTTTTAGTTGTTCGCTGTTATTATCTCGCCGTATTAACCAAGATGCACCAAGCCATAAGCTTGGAGACTTGATCCGCTATAAGCAAATCCCATCCGAAGGCCAGTTTCACCGCGCGTTATTCGATGCTGAAATGACGGCCAAGCTTTGGTGTTTAATGATTGACGATATTAAACAGCAATACAACCTCGCCGAAGTGCCATTTGCCTTAGTACAAAAAATTTGTAAAACGCCTAAGGCGAAAGTGGCTGAAGTTATTGGTAAGTGGCGGGGGGAATAACCTAATTGATACACATCTTTTGCACGTAATTTTTAGGATTGTGAGTATTAGGCGGTTTATCAAGCTACAAATAGACTAAATCCGGCCAACTATACAGAGTTAACAACTCTAAAGATTGTTTTTATCTTCAATCTTAGCTTTGATTTTATTAACAATTTTTGGCACGTCTAAATTAAACCACTTTCCTTCATATTTCTTGAATTGCAATCCCTCGATAGGCTCCCAATAATCAATTATATCAGTGCTAGGTAATTGCTTTTTAGTCTCATCTAGGTTGTTTTCCAACAACTCTATTTCGCGATTTTTAAGCGATAATTCGGTTTTAGACAATGACAGTTGGGATTGCAGATGTTGAACCGTCGCGGCCAATTGTTGGTAGCGTACCTGAGCTTCTAAACTATCTTCAACAATTACAATTGACGCCAAATCACTGCTAGGTAATGAAAGATAAGTCGCTAATGCGGAATTGATTTTATGTAGGGCGTCCGCCTCATCTTTTGGCTCAACGGTTAGAATAGTTTGGCTATCTTTGGATTCTATTGAAGTGTTATTTTCGATACCTAGATCTTCGAGGAATTTGCCGAAGTAGAAGAGATATTGGTTAAAAATAGCCTTAATTTCGTTGGGAAAATCGAAGCTATTAAATACTCCACTTCTTTCTTTTATTGCATTGTTACTTGTGACTATCCCTGCATTAACTACTTGGATAATCTGAATAACTTTGGACAATAAATCTTCACTTTCAAGCAGGTCAAATTAAAAAAATAGGCTCGGACCAGTGTCATCTTTAAAAGAACATGTTGGTTCTGTAGATAGATTATCTAAGCTGGCTAGGAAAGACTTGTCTTCAATAAGATACTCTATTACTTTTGAAAAGATTGTAATATCTTCCCAGTACTTGTTCTCAAACCAAATTTGAAACTCGTAGGGAAGTTTTTCACGAGTCGAATCTAATCGAATATAGCCAGGATGCTTGCCTATAACGTTTGGGATAATGTCACAGAAAAATAGACCATCGATAACCTTAAGCCCCTTCAATTCATCAATTTCTAATTCCTTACCACCATCCGCAATTTTATATTCGAATAAGTATGAATATTTCCTATCTTCATAATATTCACCATTAAAAGACCCATTTTTCGTAATTAGTTTAGGATCCTCTTTATCCAATATAAATTCCATTTCCCAACCTCTAGCGATTTATTGATGCAGAGGTCATATTATCCCCTCACCAAATAAAAAACACAAAAAAACCGCCTTTCGGCGGTTTTTATATTTCGGGATAAACTATTGCTAGCGCAATAGTTGCAAGCATAAATGCTCGCCTACCAATCTTAACCAGTAAACACGCGGGCGTTACGGAACATACGTACCCAAGGAGAGTCTTCTTGCCACTCTTCTGGGTGCCATGAGTTAGTCACACTACGGAATACACGCTCTGGGTGTGGCATCATAGCTAATGCACGGCCATCTGCTGAAACTACACCGGTAATACCTTCTGGTGAACCATTCGGGTTAGCAGGGTATGTTTCTGTCACTTGACCATAGTTATTTACATAACGTAAGGCGACTGCGCCTGACTTGTTGAATGCATCGAAGTGCGCTTGGTCTTTAAATTCTGCACGACCTTCACCGTGAGAAACTGCAATACCCATGCGTGAACCCGCCATGCCGTTAAAGAATACTGAGTTAGACTCTTGTACTTCAACTAAGCTATAACGTGCTTCGAAACGCTCGGAAATATTACGCACAAAACGTGGCCAGTTTTCAGCACCTGGGATCAACTCTTTAAGGGTTGATAGCATCTGACAACCATTACACACACCTAATGAGAAGGTGTTGTCACGGTTAAAGTAAGTTTGGAACTGTTCACGAGCTTGTTCGTTGAAAAGAATTGATTTCGCCCAACCTTCACCAGCACCTAAAACGTCACCGTATGAGAAACCACCACAAGCGACTAAGCCGTGGAATTGCTCTAAGGTTAAACGACCTTCTAAGATGTCGCTCATATGTACATCGTGTGCTTCAAAACCGGCACGGTTAAATACCGCAGCCATTTCAACGTGCGAGTTAACACCTTGCTCACGTAATACTGCAACTTTCGGCAATGCGCCTTTAGCAATATATGGCGCTGCAACATCTTCGTTAATGTCGAACGTTAGCTCGGCGTGTAAACCTGGGTCTTCGCTATCAGCTTTAGCATCAAATTCTTGCTTAGCACACGTTGGGTTGTCACGTAAGCTTTGCATATGTAGTGTCGTTTCAGCCCACATTTGACGATAGGTTACGCGCGACTCTTCAAGTACCACATTGTCGTCGCCTTGAGTGATAATAATCTTGTCGTCGCTATTTAAACCACCAAGGTTGTGCACTAAGTCAGCAATACCGTTTGCTTCAAATACGGCGGCAACGGCATCTAAATCGTCATTACTAACTTGAATAACCGCACCTAACTCTTCGTTAAACAACGCGTTAATCGCAGTATCGTCAAGCGAAGCAATATCGGCTGTAATACCGGTTTTACCGGCAAACGCCATTTCAGCTAAGGTGACGAACAAACCACCATCTGAACGGTCGTGATAAGCCAATAGTTTTTCATCAGCGACTAAGGTTTGAATTGCATCGAAGAAACCTTTTAATGCTTGCGCATCATCAACATCAGGCGTTACATCACCTAATTGCTTGTAAACCTGAGCTAAACAAGAACCACCTAAACGGTTTTTACCTGCGCCTAAGTCAACTAATAATAAGCTAGTCTCACCTTTGTCAGTGCGAAGCTGCGGAGTAACCGTTTTACGTACGTCGTTAACACGACCAAATGCGGTAATCACTAGTGATAATGGTGAAGTAACGGTTTTGTCTTCACCGTTTTCATTCCATGCCGTTTTCATCGACATCGAATCTTTACCGACTGGAATAGTTAAGCCTAATGCCGGACATAACTCTTCACCCACCGCTTTAACCGCTTCGTAAAGACCTGCATCTTCACCTGGGTGACCTGCTGGACTCATCCAGTTAGCTGATAGTTTAACGCGTTTTAAATCGCCAATATCAGACGCAGCAATGTTAGTTAATGATTCAGCTACCGCTAAACGCGCTGATGCACCAAAGTTAAGTAGAGCAACCGGAGTACGCTCACCCATTGCCATAGCTTCACCATGGTAGGTATCTAGTGCAGCAGTTGTTACGGCAACGTCTGCGACAGGCACCTGCCAAGGACCAACCATTTGGTCACGAGCTACCATACCGGTAACAGAGCGGTCACCTATGGTGATAAGGAATGTTTTTTCCGCGATAGTTGGTAAGCGTAATAAACGCTGCGCCGCATCAGCTACTGTAATGTCAGTAAAGTCAATTGCCTGACCTTCTGCTTGCGCTGATTTAACATCGCGATGCATTTTAGGTGCTTTACCTAACAATACGTCTAGTGGTAAATCGATAGGCTTGTTATCGAAGTGGCTATCGTTAAGCGTTAAGTGTAATTCTTCAGTCGCTTCACCAATGACTGCGTACTGGGCGCGTTCACGTTGACAGATCGCTTCGAATTTAGCTAAGTCTTCTTTAGAGACAGCTAATACATAACGCTCTTGCGATTCGTTACACCAGATCTCAAGTGGTGACATGCCCGGTTCATCGTTTGGTACATCACGTAACTCAAACTTACCACCACGACCACCGTCGTTAACAAGCTCTGGCATGGCATTTGATAAACCGCCAGCACCCACATCGTGGATAAAGGCGATTGGGTTTGCATCACCTAGCTGCCAACATTTGTCGATAACTTCCTGACAACGACGTTCCATTTCTGGGTTTTCTCGTTGTACTGAAGCAAAATCTAAATCTTCTGACGATTGACCTGATGCCATTGATGAAGCTGCACCGCCACCAAGACCAATGTTCATGGCTGGGCCACCTAATACGATTAAGTGGGCACCAACTGGGATTTCACCTTTTTGCGTATGCTCAGGGCGAATATTACCCATACCACCAGCCAGCATAATTGGCTTGTGGTAACCACGCACTTCTTCACCTGCGTGGCTATTAACTTTTTCTTCGTAAGTACGGAAGTAACCCGTAAGCGCAGGACGACCAAATTCATTGTTAAATGCCGCGCCACCTAATGGGCCTTCAAGCATAATATCTAATGGTGTAACGATACGGTCTGGCTTACCAAAGTCTGTTTCCCAAGGTTGTTCAAAACCTGGTATTTTAAGGTTAGAAACCGTAAAACCAACTAAACCGGCTTTTGGCTTAGAACCACGACCAGTAGCACCTTCGTCTCGAATTTCACCACCTGAACCTGTCGCTGCACCAGGGAAAGGCGAAATCGCAGTTGGGTGGTTATGCGTTTCGACTTTCATCAGAATGTCGATTTGCTCAAAGTTGTAATCGTAAACACCAGTTTCAGGGTTCGGAAAGAAACGACCGGCTTCACTACCATGCATAACCGCAGCATTATCTTTGTATGCCGATGTTACAAAGTCAGGCGTGGTTTCCATGGTGTTTTTAATCATTTTGAACAATGACTTAGGCTGTTTCTCGCCATCAATTGTCCAATCTGCATTAAAGATCTTATGACGACAATGCTCTGAGTTAGCTTGTGCGAACATGCAAAGTTCGATGTCGTTCGGGTTACGACCTAACTTGGTAAAGTTTTCGACCAAGTAATCAATTTCATCGTCGGCTAACGCAAAGCCCATTTTGACATTGGCTTCGGCTAGTGCATCGCGACCGCCTTCAAGAATATCAACGCTGCTAAATTCAGCAGGTTCTGCTGCAGCAAATAACGCTTGTGCTTGCGCCGTGTCAACAAAAATCACTTCCATCATGCGGTCGTGAATTAAACCTTTAAACGTTGCTAACTGGTCTGCTGTTAAGTCGCTTGAGGTTTCAATGTAGTAAGCAATACCGCGCTCAACACGTTTAACTTTGTCTAGGCCGCAGTTTTTAGCAATATTAGTTGCTTTAGATGACCAAGGAGAAATAGTTCCCGGACGCGGTGTGACTAGCAACAACTGACCAACAGGCTCATGTTCTTGAATAGTTGGGCCGTAAGTTAGCAATTTATCTAATTTTGCTTGTTCGTCAGCAGAAAGAGCAGCCGAAACATTAGCAAAATGCATAAATTCTGCGTAAATGCTTGTTACAGGAAGACTTTGTTCCTGACAGCTGGCTAGGAGTTTATTGATACGAAATTCAGAAAGTGCTGGGGCACCACGAAGGATTTCCATAAACAGAATCACCTAAAGAGATAGTAATAAGTTTAAAACCCAAATAGTTGTTCACTATATGGTCAACATGCACTAAAAAATGAGTATAGTCAGATCAGAAAGCACATGCTGGAAAATAAGGTGGCGTAGTATAGTAAAAATTCTGTTGTTTTTAAAATAAACAGTAAAATGCTGTTAGACCATTTTTGACAGTTAAGTGCCATAAAATCATGAAGTGGCGATTTTTGGGGAATATTAGCCTTAGATCTCCGTCAATCGTCACTAAGCAATTGACCTAGTGTCAGCCCATCAGCTACTCTTTCGCCTTACACAAATTAACAAAACCACAACACGAGTGCACAACCAGTTTTTATGATGTTTTTTTTGAATGCTTACAATCGGATTTTATCAAGTACCCCGCATTCAAAAAATGTATCGTCGACTTGTGTACAGATCTTCTGTTTACTGAGTTGCCTGTTTTTTATTGGCTGTAAACCCGACCCTGCACCTGAGCTTAATCACGCCGAGCAAATTCAACAACGCGCAAAAATTCGCATTGGTACTTTATATGGTCAAACGACTTATCATTTAGCTAAGGACGGGCCAATCGGTTTTGAATATGAACTGATGTCAGGCTTTGCCGACTTTATCAATGTTGATCTGGAAATTGTACCGGTTTTTAATTTAAGCGAATTATACCCGCGCCTTGCACGTAATGAGATAGACTTTATCGCGTCTAATGTCGCAATAACGCCTGAGCGACAAAAACGATATCGATTTGCACCGCCATACAAAACGGTTACCCCCAAGCTAATTTACAAACAAGGCGACACTCAACCTAATACGCTTAACGAATTACAAGGCACGTTAGTCGTTACCGAAGACAGCAGTCATGCTGAATGGTTACAAGCCAATCAATCACGATTTCCTAACTTAGATTGGCGCAGTACCGCGGATCAAGATGCCGAAGAGTTAATGCAAGCCGTTTTAAACGACGAAATTGCCTATACCATAGTTGACTCCAATCAAATTGCCATCAACCGTCGTGTTTACCCTGAATTGAGTATCGGCTTTAATGTACGGCAAGCAGAACAAATAGCTTGGGTATTTAATCGCTCGCAAGATGATTCGTTATACGCCTTATTTATTGAATACTTTGGCAAAATAAATCAAGACGGAAGCTTAGCTTTATTAGAAGAAAAGTATTACGGCCATGTACGCGAATTTAATTACGTCGACACCCGCAAATTTTTAGAGCGAGTGGAAACAACATTGCCACAATACAAACCTTGGTTTGAACAATACGGCAAGCAATTTGGTTTAGATTGGCGTTTACTCGCCGCCTTAAGTTACCAAGAAAGTCACTGGAACCCAAAAGCCAAATCGCCAACAGGCGTACGCGGTATGATGATGTTAACTCTGCCCACCGCCAAAGATGTCGGTATAAAAAATCGACTCAATGCAGAAGCGAGCATAAAAGGCGGTGCTAAGTACTTGGCCAGTCTTAAATCGCGTATACCAGCCCGAATACAAGATCCTGACCGACTCTGGTTTGCATTAGCCGCCTACAATATTGGCTTAGGTCATTTAGAAGATGCTCGCGTGCTAACTCAACGGGATGGTGGCCATCCAGATAAATGGGTTGAGGTAAGAGAACGCCTGCCTTGGCTACGCATGAAGCGTTATTATAAAACCGTTAAATATGGTTTTGCGCGTGGTAACGAAGCGGTGACTTATGTCGGTAATATTCGTCGCTACTATGACTCTTTAGTCTGGCTAGATAATCTAGCAGTTAAACCTGCCATTGAGCCCAATATTGACAATAAAAACTCAATCAAACCTGAGTTTGATCAACTCATCATTGCTGAATAACCCGTTAAAATTAAGTTACAGCCTTATTTCTTGCGGTCATCTATCGAATAAATTTGGCAATAAATCGGAATAGGAGTTGAAAAAACAACCGCAACGGTGATATTTTGAACGGACGGCCTGTTATAAAATAAGCAAAATCAATCGCCTTTTGTAATCATGCTGTAACAAATGATCGATTTAATTCGATATGCGTTTTATATGGTTAAGTAAAACGTATCAAACAAAAAAGGAGTAACTATGATTAAACGTAGTATGAAAACAACTAACCAACGTAAGCGTTTGTTGAAAAAGGCTCATTCGAAAGTCGTATGGCGTCGCATCAACTTTGCTAACAAGCAAATGCATGAGTTGGCTGAAGCGTAAGCTTTTTTGCCGACTCATCATTTACCCTTCCCTGTATTATTCAACTTATCAAAAATTCACTTTCCAAAATCAATAACCTTTATAAACACAAGTAAATGCCCAGCTAGCCGTTGGCTTGTAAAGCTTTTTGCTCTTTCTTTAATGCTTTAATTTCTTTACGTCTGCGCTTGAAAAATGCAGATAACTTGTCGCCACATTCTTGGGCCAGCACCCCTGAAGTCACATCTATTTGATGGTTAAGTTGTGGATGTTGCACCAAATCCATTATCGAACCACAGCATCCTGTTTTTGCATCACTGGCACCATAAACTAAACGTTTTATCCGGCTATGCACCAATAAACCTGCACACATAGGACAAGGTTCCAACGTGACATACAAGGTGCAGTCCACTAAGCGGTAATTATTTACCACTTGCCCTGCTTGGCGTATCGCTATCATTTCTGCATGAGCAGATGGATCATTTAAGGTTATCGATTGGTTGTAACCCGTGGCTATTACTTCATCGTTACAGACAACGATAGCACCAACGGGTATTTCATTTATTTGCTCAGCTTTATCTGCTTCTTGCAGTGCGAGTTGCATCCAATATGCATCACTTTTAGGGGTTGTCGAGTTCAAAGGCTTAACTCTTTGGTTAATCTACAGCAATTTTACCTACGACCTTTAAGGAATAGAAGTAATAGCCGCATATTCCTGATAAACTGCGCGCAATCAACATGTATCAATAAAGGTCAATTCGAACATGAAAGTATGTGGCGTTGAATTTAAAGCCAATGACGCGGTAATTAGCGTAGTAGAAGACAACCAAGGTATGTTTAACTTACCTGAAGTTCGTGTTAGTCGTGTGGCATTAGACAGTGCTGAAGATGGCGAAGCCTTGCAGAAATTCCAATTTACCTTTGCCAAACTTATGCAAGATTACCATATTGAAAATGTGGTAATCAAAGCTCGCCCGATGAAAGGAAAATTTTCTGGTAGTGCGGTTAGCTTTAAAATGGAAGCCGCTATTCAACTAATTGAAAATCTGAATATTGAATTGATGGCATCAAATGAAATAAAAGCCGTAATGAAGAAAAATCCACTACCCATTGATTTTAAAGAAACTGGATTGAAAGTATTTCAGGAAGGGGCTTTTACAGTCGCGTATGCTTATTTAATGCAGAAATAATGCTTGTTCTTGTAATGGTCTCTTAACTTAAGAGACCATTGTCATTCTCAACTTATTAAGCTTCGCAGCTTTTACAAGACTTACACAGGCGCATATTCATGACATGCGCAAAAATAATCAAGCCAGCTCCAATTAACAGCACAATAGTTTGTAGCTCCTCACCTAAAAAATCTCGAGAAACATACAAAACAATACCTAATGCTAATGCATAAAGCGGGTAAAGCTTTTTATGATAGCGATGAAAGCCGGTAAACAAAGCTATCGCGCCAGCAGCCAACGTTAAAACAAGGATAAGATGCTCAAAACCATGGCCAGCTAAGAAACCAAGCCCGACCAATGGCAATACAGGCAGTAACACGGGTAAGAAAATACAATGCAAAGCACACAAAGAAGTGACAACAATGCCCAACTTATCAACCAAATTGCCTTTATTTAAATCTCGCACAAGATACACTACCTGTAAAAAATGGGCGGCAACTTTACCACACCCAACTCGGATTTGAAATGTTATTCTATAACATCTGTTACTATATAGCATAACAAAAACGGGTTATTTTTTGACTTAGATCTTGTTTACAAGTCTTATCCGTTTCACCTACTTATAGCTTTTACATTGATAACTATAGTTTTTTGTTGTTGTCGAGCCTATGCTTCGGCCTATATGCTTAGTTGATTGTGTTCTTCACATTGAATATGCATGTCGTTTGTAAAACAACTTTTATCCAGTGTCGGCATTGGTGCAGCCAAAGTCGATACTATATTGCTCAACAGCCGCTATGCTCCGGGCGATACTATTAACGCTACGGTATTAATTAAAGGTGGCAAAAATACGCAAGCTATCGACGCTATTTATTTTAGTGTGCACTGCACATACGATGAAGAAGACGACGATGGTAATATAGTTGAGCGTGTCTGTACCTTAGATAAAACTCAAATAGGCGAGCATTTTTCAATAGCGCCAGGCCAAGAGCAAGAATTCCAAGTACAACTTAAACTGCCTTATAACACGCCATTAACTGGTGGTAATAGCCAAGTGTGGATAGCAACTGGGTTAGACATTCGCTTCGCCTTAGATCCCAAAGATAAAGACAGAATTGAAGTTGTGCCCAATAATCTCATTGGCAATCTGTTTGACGCCTTTGCTGAATTAGGCTTAGAACCTATTACCGCTCATTCAATCAAAACTCGTTGTCCGCTACGCAGTGGTTTACCTTTTGCGCAAATATTTTCTTTTAAAGCCACAAGTGGTAAATATCGCAGCCGGTTAGACGAAGTAGAACTTATTTTTACCTGTTACGAAGAGCATCTGGATGCATTCATTGAGCTGGAAACAAAAACACACGGCGTATCGGGTTGGCTTGCTGACAAATTAGATTTAAATGAAAGCAAAACCAAATTATGTATCACCCGCGACGATATAGAAAACTTACCTATGTTACTCAATGATTTTATTGCTAGTTCTTTGTAGTTTTAAAATATATAGTCAAAGCGATCGGGTTTTAGGGGAAGCTGTCAAGCGGCAAGACCCCATGAGCATATGCTTTATTATGTGATTGGGGCTGCCTAAAGGGATTTAGGTAGTAGGACGACGCAGGAGCCAAAGTCGAGAGTAAGCGCTGACAATGAACCATAAAATCTGAGCGAGAAGACTATACGCACCTAAAAACATTCAGAATATCTATTAGCCTAAATGACCACAGAGCTACAACAACTTCATCAGCAACTCAAACTCTGTGGTTTTCGTTTGCCGTTATTAGTGACAGGCGAAGAAACTCAAGTCAATCAATTAGCAAACGAACTGTTAATCTCTATCCAAACACATCAAAATCTAAATAGCATACTCGCCGTCAACAGCCTGACAAGCTTTACCCCACAAGCTAACACAACTCGGATCAGCAGTAACAAGTTTCGTCATTATTTAGGGCATGAATTTGATTGTGTGCTAATCAATGGCTGGCAAGGCTTTCATGTTGATGCGTTTGCGGCATTATCCGGTACCGTTAAAGCGGGTGGGTTATTTATTTTGTTGATGCCAGAATTAGTAAGTACATCAGAAAGCGAATTATCTGCTCATAAAAAAGGCTGGGATAGTTTTGCCGACCCCGATAGGCAACGATTTTTACAATGGGGCGTAAATAGCCAAGATTTTAAATCAAACTTTCTAACATTTGCGCAAAAGTATCTTTTACAAAGCTTTATCCAAATTATTAGCCAAACTACACCTATACTCGGCAATAATCATCAACAACAAGTGTCTATACCCGAACGATTCAAGCTTGGTATACCAAGTCTGAAAAGCAATTTTCAATTACCTGGATCTATCACTGCCGACCAGCAAAATATTATAGAACAAATACACGATAGCATTGCCCAAGATACAGGGAACAATCAACAGCACTTTATTATTGCAGCCAATCGCGGGCGCGGTAAATCAGCGACTTTAGGCATGCTAGCTGCGCAACTAGTGCGTAAATGTAAAAGTCACAAGCCGCTAACCGTTGGAGTGACCGCACCACGTATGGATTGCGCTAACCAAATCCAAACTTGGTTTCAGCAAAAGCACCCTAGTGAACACGAACTATCCTTTTATGCCCTTGATGTTTTAGCGATTAACAAACCACAACTCGATGTACTTTTGGTAGATGAAGCCGCTGCAATACCTGTTGAGTTATTACAACAATTAACTCGTCAATATAAACACGTGGTTTTCGCGACGACTGAGCATGGATACGAAGGTTGTGGCAGGGGCTTCACAATACGTTTCAAAAAATGGCTTGCTAGACATTTTACGCAACAAAGTTTCAGGCTTATCAATCCGATCCGCTGGTCGCCAAACGACCCACTTGAAGAATGCGTAAATCAATTACTGTTATTAGATGCTGAACCAGCGCCTTCATTAAAAGCGCTTTCCATGAGTGCTAACTCAATCACCACTGCGTGGTTTAGCCAACAAGATATGTTGCAACAAACTGACTTGTTACGCCAAGCCTTCGGATTATTAGTGCAAGCTCATTACCGCACAACACCGTCAGATTTACGCTATATGCTGGATTGCCCAACCATGCGTACCGTATTAATGAAATCGGGTAACCAAGTAGTAGGTGTGGCTTTAATATCGTTAGAAGGTGATTTACCTAGCGATTTAGCCCAGCAAGTCGCTAGAGGGCAGCGGCGACCTAATGGCCATTTATTTGCGCAAACCATAGCCGCACAAACCGGTTTTTATGAATTTGCGACATTAAAAGGCTGGCGCATTGTCCGTATCGCCATTCACCCCGACATGCAACATCGTGGTTTAGGCAGCCAGCTATTGGCATTTATTGACACCGCCTGCCAACAAGAAAAACAAGATTACCTATCAACCAGTTTTGGTCTAACGCTACCTTTACTTAAGTTTTGGCAAAAAAATCAATTCTCGTTGGTGCGCTTAGGGCAAACACCTGAAGCCAGTACTGGCGAGTATTCTGCCGCAATGCTGCGTTGTATTAGTGTTACCAGTGACAATTACATTGCCGAATTACGGCCTATTCAATTGCTTGATGTGCAACAACAACTCACTCATCGTTACGTTAATCTAAGCCTCGAGCTCAAAACCGCCCTAGGCAAAATACTGGCAAATAGCGCAAAAATGACAATGACGACGAGCAGAGCAAGCCAATTAGCCGAAAACTTTGCCCAATATCATGCGACACTCGCCAGTTGCCGATTAGCCATCGTTAAATTAATTAATGACCAACAATGTCAACAACACTTTCCCTTATTAACGTTAGCCACCGACCCAACCATTGACCATGATCAGTTAATCTTGCAATTTAGGCTCAGCGGCAAAAAACAGCTCATCCGAAAATTGCGCAGTCTCACTGGGGAACTATTAAATCAAATTCGACCTAAAAATTAGCCCCACTGCCGACAAGTATTAATTTGTAAAACTTAAGGTAAAATTAACCTTTGTAAACTGCCTTATACCCCAACAATGACCCTTTATCTTTCTTTAGGTCATAGTCTATCGCAAAAAATAACCAACATTTGCCTGAATTTGTGGTATAAAGTGCGCCCTTTTTTCAGCAATCAAGATCCGAGTTAAGTTTCAGGAGATTAAATGCCTACAGCAATGCCTGACATCGCGAATTCAGCAACGGCTCAAACCGAGGGTACGTTAGACTGGGTTGGCATGAGTGAAATTGAAGTGCCTATCATGGTAGCAGCCAAAAATGAAGCTGAGCGCCCTGTTAGTGCACGAGTCGAAGCCTTCGTCAATTTAAACGAAGCTAAGGCTAAAGGCATTCATATGTCTCGCTTGTACTTATTACTCGATAAGCTTTCTACCGAAGACACGTTAAATCTGCAAAATTTAACAACATTATTGCAGCACTTTATCGAAAGTCATCAAGAGTTAAGCGACCGTGCCTTTATCAAATTTAATTTTGATTATCATATGCGTCGCAAGTCACTCATTAGTGGCAAACAAGGTTGGAAAGCTTACCCAGTTGAAATAGTGGGAGTGTATCTCGACGGACATATCGAGACCGAACTGAAAATCGATGTACCTTACTCTTCAACATGCCCTTGCTCAGCTGCGCTTGCCCGCCAGTTAATTCAACAAGCATTTGAAGATAAATACGGTCACGAAGATACAGTAAACAAAGCTGATGTGCATGAATGGTTAGGTACCACCGAAGGTATTGTTGCCACGCCACATAGCCAACGCTCTATTGCTGAAGTCAAGGTAAAACTCAGCAAAGAAGTCGAAGACTTCCCGATCACTGACTTAGTAGACGCTATTGAATCAGCCTTGAGCACACCTGTTCAAGCGGCGGTAAAACGCGCCGACGAACAAGAGTTTGCTCGCTTAAACGGCCAAAATTTAATGTTCTGCGAAGATGCCGGACGACGTTTAACTCATGCGTTAAACCTTGTACCTGGCTATAGCGATTTTTGGGTAAGAGTGAATCATTACGAATCACTACACGCCCATGACGCAGTCAGCATCAATACAAAAGGAGTGAAGGACGGCTACTTACCTTACTAAGGCAAGTAAAAACCCTTGAAACCATACCTAAACTAGATAAATTACAGATATATTTATTCAACAAACAGGAATAAATATTCAATAAGAGCCAGATTAAACTTTGATATAGCGATTTATTTTAAATTTTATTAATTTTTCAATACTGGCAATTTAACTAATTTTATCTACACTTTAATCCTTATTTCGCCGCAGTTAAGCGATTTTTGGAAATATAAGCCTAACCACAGGGTATACCCCTGTGGATTGACGTGTTTAGAATAAAAAGTTATTGTACTAGGTTCTCTACACAGAATTTTTGAATAAAAATTACGATACGACTTGCTTTGATCACATGGCTGAGCCATCTCAATAGCCTTAAAGCTTTATTGAAAGTCGTAATATCGGAGGTTTTTGATGAAACTATATGACGCTAGCCAGTCCAAAGACAACTGTGGCTTTGGCCTGATCGCCCATATGGACGGCGAAGCCAGCCATAAGTTGGTAAGCACTGCAATCAGTGCGCTTGATAGAATGAAACACCGTGGTGGTATTGCTGCCGATGGTGTGACAGGTGACGGTTGTGGCCTTCTAATGCAGAAGCCCGATTCTTTCTTCCGCACTGTAGCTGAAGAAAACAATTGGTCACTGGCCGATAACTATGGTGTTGGTACCGTTTTCTTAAACAATGACGAAGATAAAGCAGCATTTGCCCGCAACGTTATTGAAGAAGAATTAGAAAAAGAAACCTTAACAATTGTCGGCTGGCGTACTGTGCCAACCGTAAAAAGCGTATTAGGTGAAATTGCAACGGCTTCAGTTCCAACTATTGAACAAGTTTTTGTCAACGCGCCGCAAGGCTGGAAAGACATCGATTTAGAACGTCGTTTATATATTGCACGTCGCCGTGCAGAAAAACGTATTGAAAACGATGATACTTTCTACATTGCTTCTTTATCTTGCTTAGTCACGATTTTCAAAGGCTTAGTCATGCCGGCTGACTTGCCGCGTTTCTACACAGACCTTGCTGACTTACGCTTAAAATCAAGCATTTGTGTATTCCACCAGCGTTTCTCAACGAATACCTTACCACAATGGAAATTGGCTCAGCCGTTCCGTTTCTTAGCGCATAATGGTGAAATCAATACCATTAAAGGTAACCGTCAATGGGCTGATGCACGTATCGCTAAATTCGCAACGCCATTGTTACCTGATTTAGAATCAGCTGCGCCATTCGTTAACAAAGTTGGCTCAGATTCATCATCACTAGATAACATGCTTGAATTGTTACTAGCGGGTGGTATGGATCTGTTCCGTGCGATGCGCTTATTAGTGCCACCAGCATGGCAGCAGCATCCTGAAATGCCAGACGAATTAAAGGCATTCTACGAATTTAACTCTATGCATATGGAACCATGGGACGGCCCAGCAGGTATCGTTTTAACTAATGGTCGCCATGTAGCATGTAACCTAGACCGTAACGGTCTGCGTCCTGCACGTTATGTTATTACTTCTAACCGCTTCATTACCCTTGCTTCTGAAATCGGTATTTGGGATTACACACCGGATGAAGTAGTCGAAAAAGGCCGTGTAGGCCCTGGTGAAATGTTAGCCGTTGATACTAAAACGGGTCAATTATTCAATTCATCAGCCATTGATAATCAATTAAAAGATCGCCACCCGTACCGTGAATGGTTAGATAACAATGTAAATTATGTAACGCCTTTCGAAAAATTCGACGGTAATGTTGCAGGTGAGCGTGTATTAGATAACGACGAATTAGCGGTTTATCACAAGCTATTTAACTATAGCTACGAAGAGATGGACCAAGTAATCAAAGTTCTTGCAAAAGACGGGCAAGAAGCGGTTGGCTCTATGGGTGATGATACCCCTATGGCTGTGCTTTCTTCACAAAACCGTACTTTGTACGATTACTTCCGTCAGATGTTCGCACAGGTTACTAACCCACCAATCGATCCATTACGTGAAGCACACGTAATGTCACTGCAAACCTGTATCGGCCGCGAGAAAAACGTTTTTGGTGAAACCACCAATCATGCGGGTCGTATCTTGTTTGAATCACCAGTACTGATGAGTACTGACATGCAGCAATTGGTTGAGTTTGATAGTGAAAAATACCCTGTTGAAACCATCAACTTAAACTACTCACCAGAAGAAGGCTTAGAAGCCGCAGTTAAGCGCATTGTCGCAGAATCTGTTGCAGCTGTAGAAGCAACCAATGGTGAAGATAGCGTTATTTTAGTTTTATCAGATCGTAAGATTGAAAAAGGCTTATTGCCAATTCCTGCGCCAATGGCGGTAGGTGCTGTGCAACTAGCCCTAGTTGAAAAAGGCTTACGTTGTGACTCTAACCTAGTTGTTGAAACTGGTTCAGCACGTGATCCACATCACTTCGCGGTTCTTATCGGCTTAGGTGCGACAGCGGTTTACCCATACATTGCTTTTGAAACGATCGAACAGTTATTAGATAGCGGCAGCCTAGAGATTGAACCACGTCAAGCGATGATCAATTACCGTAAAGGTATTGATAAAGGTCTTTATAAGATCATGTCTAAGATGGGTATCTCAACTATTGCGTCTTACCGTTGTTCACAATTATTTGAAGCTATCGGTATCAATAACGATGTAATGGAACTGTGCTTTAAAGGGGTGACAAGCCGCTTACAAGGTGCAACCTTCTCTGATTTCCAACAAGATGCGGTTAACTTAGACCGTGTTGCTTGGTTAAAACGTAAGAAAATCACTCACGGTGGTTTATTAAAATACGTTCACGGCGAAGAATATCACGCCTTTAACCCAGATGTAGTTAAGACATTACAAACAGCTGTAATGTCAGGTAAATATTCAGATTACCAAAAGTTCTCATCAACGGTTAATGAGCGCCCTGTTGCAGCGCTACGCGATTTATTAGAATTCACTAGCGACAAAGAAGCCATCTCGATTGATGACGTTGAACCAGCTGAAAACTTCTACAAGCGTTTTGATACAGCAGCGATGTCAATTGGTGCTTTAAGCCCAGAAGCGCACGAAGCACTAGCTATTGCCATGAACACCTTGGGCGGTAACTCAAACTCAGGTGAAGGTGGTGAAGATATTAAGCGTTACGGTACGCTTAAAAACTCGAACATCAAGCAAGTTGCTTCAGGCCGTTTCGGTGTAACGCCACACTACTTAACCAACGCTAAGATCATTCAGATCAAAGTAGCGCAAGGTGCTAAGCCAGGTGAAGGTGGTCAGTTACCAGGTGATAAAGTTAACCCTTATATCGCGACATTACGTTTCGCGGTTCCAGGTGTAACCCTTATTTCACCACCACCGCATCACGATATTTATTCAATCGAAGATTTAGCTCAGCTAATTTTCGATCTTAAGCAAGTTAACCCAGAAGCACTCATCTCAGTTAAATTAGTATCTGAGCCGGGTGTTGGTACTATCGCCACTGGTGTTGCTAAAGCTTATGCAGACTTAATTACCGTTTCTGGTTACGACGGCGGTACAGCTGCATCACCATTAACTTCAGTTAAATATGCAGGTTCTCCTTGGGAATTAGGTGTTGCAGAAACTCAACAAGCCCTAGTTGAAAACAACCTTCGTCACAAAATTCGTTTGCAAACGGATGGTGGCTTGAAGACAGGTTTAGACGTTGTTAAAGCCGGTATTTTAGGTGCTGAAAGTTTTGGCTTTGGTACTGGCCCTATGGTTGCATTAGGTTGTAAATTCTTACGTATTTGTCACTTAAACAACTGTGCGACAGGTGTTGCAACTCAGGACGAGAATTTACGTTCCAAGCACTATATTGGTTTACCTGAAATGGTAATCAACTACTTCAAGTTTATCGCGCAAGAAGTTCGTGAAATCATGGCTTCTTTAGGTATCGCGAAATTTGAAGACTTAATTGGTCGTACTGATTTACTAGAAGCGATGGACGGTTTTACTGCAAAACAATGTAAATTGGATTTATCACCAATTCTTGCAGAAGCCGTACCGACAGAAGCGACGAATCGTTTCTGTACTGAAGGTAAAAACGAACCGTTTGACCAAGCTGTATTGAACAAAAAAATTGTTGCCGATGCGGCTGATGCAATCGAAAATGCTACAGGTGGTGAATTCAACTACACAATCTGTAACTTAGATCGTTCAGTGGGTGCTACAGCATCAGGTAAGATTGCATACAAATACGGTAACGGTGGCTTACAGCACAACCCAATTACTATTAACTTTACCGGTACGGCAGGTCAAAGCTTTGGTGTTTGGAATGCTGGCGGCTTGAACCTTATCCTAACGGGTGATGCTAACGACTATGTAGGTAAAGGCATGGCTGGCGGTAAGCTAGTTATCAAATTACCTAAAGGTGTTGATTACAAGTCAAACGAAAGCTCTATCGCAGGTAATACCTGTCTGTACGGTGCAACCGGCGGTAAATTATTCGCTGCAGGCCGTGTTGGTGAGCGCTTCGGTGTACGTAACTCAGGTGTTATCACTGTTGTTGAAGGTACAGGCGATAACGCTTGTGAATACATGACTGGTGGTATCGTTTGTGTACTTGGTTCAACTGGAGTTAACTTCGGTGCCGGTATGACAGGTGGTTTTGCTTACGTATTAGACGAAGACAACACATTTGACAGCAAGTTAAACAAACAGCTAGTTGAAACAGTTGATTTCGCCGACAAAGCAATTTTAGTTGAGCACTTACGTGGCTTAATTAACCAACACTATGAAGAAACGGGCAGTACTCATGCTCATAACATTCTAACTAACTTCGACAACTACTTGCCTAAGTTCAAGCTAGTTAAGCCTAAAACAAGCGATGTTAAGAGCTTATTAGGCCATATCAGCCGCTCTTCGGCTGAGCTCAGAGTTGAAGTACAGTAGGAGATCAAGATGGCTAAGAATGTTTATCAATTTGTTGACGTAGAGCGTATTGATCCACCGAAAAAGTCGATCGACACGCGTAAAATCGAATTCGTTGAAATTTATCAGCCGTTAACGGCTGAGCAAACTTCAGGTCAAGCTGACCGTTGTTTAGATTGTGGTAACCCATACTGTGAATGGAAATGTCCTGTTCACAACTATATTCCACAATGGTTAAAATTAGCTGAAGAAGGCCGCATTATTGAAGCGGCTGAGCTATCACACCAAACAAACAGCTTACCTGAGATGTGTGGACGCGTTTGTCCGCAAGATCGTTTATGTGAAGGCGCTTGTACCTTAAATGACGGTTTTGGTGCTGTCACTATCGGTTCAATCGAAAAATACATCACAGATGAAGCCTTTAAGATGGGTTGGAAACCTGACCTGTCTGACGTGGTTAAAACCGACAAAAAAGTTGCTGTTATCGGTGCTGGTCCTGCAGGTTTAGCTTGTGCTGACGTATTGATCCGTAACGGTGTACAACCTGTTGTTTTTGACCGTTACCCTGAAATTGGTGGTCTATTAACGTTCGGTATCCCTTCTTTCAAATTAGAGAAAGAGGTTATTGCTAAGCGTCGTGAAATCTTCGAAGGCATGGGTATCGAGTTCCGTCTTAATACTGAAGTCGGTAAAGACATCAAGCTTGAAGACATGCTGAAAGAATACGATGCTGTATTCTTAGGTATGGGTACATACAAGTACATGAAAGGCGGTTTCGACAATGAAACTGCTGGTGGTGTTTACGATGCATTACCTTTCTTAATCGCTAACACTAACCGTGTTATGGGTATCGAAAAAGATCCTGCTGATTTTATCGATATGAAAGGCAAAAAAGTTATCGTACTTGGTGGTGGTGATACTTCAATGGACTGTGTACGTACCTCAGTACGTCAAGGTGCAACTGAAGTTTACTGTGCATACCGTCGTGATGAAGAAAACATGCCTGGTTCTGCACGTGAAGTCCAAAACGCCAAAGAAGAAGGTGTAAACTTCCTTTGGAACTTACAACCAGTGGGTATCGAAGTTGATGCTGACGGCAACGCAACTGGCGTTAAGTTCGTTAAAACCCGCATGGGTGAGCCAGATGCAAATGGCCGTCAACGCGCTGAAACGGTTGAAGGTTCAGAGCACGTTATCGAGTGTGACAACGTGATCGTTGCTTTCGGTTTCAAACCATCGCCTACAAGTTGGATGGCTGAGCACGGCATCGAATTAGACCAATGGGATCGCGTAATCGCACCAGAGAATGGTCAATTCGCTTACCAAACGACTAACGAGAAAATCTTCGCTGGTGGTGATATGGTGCGCGGTGCAGACTTAGTAGTAACAGCAGTTGCTGAAGGTCGTGGTGCAGCAGAAGGTATCTTAGATTACCTAGAAGTTTAGTCTTAAACTTCTAAATATTTATTTAAAAACGCCAGCTAACTAGCTGGCGTTTTTGTTTATGCTATTCACTATTTTGTCGTTAACTCACCATACAATATAGTCAAAGCGATCTGGTTTTAGGGGAAGCCGTCAAGCTTCGAGACCCCATGAGCATATGCTCTACTATGTGATTGGGGCGAGTAAGCGCTGACAATGAACCATAAAGCCTGAGCGAGAAGACTATAAACTAAATTTTTCGTACTAGCTCCATTATGCATACACTAGAAGATATCCGAGCAGGAAAGCACAGCCAAGAAAAACGCCTTAACATTAGCCAGGGCTTAACCGAATTTCCAATAGACATTATCGAATTTTGCCAACAGGTGGAAATTCTCGATATCGGCAACAATCAATTAACTGATTTACCCAATGAAATCAGCCAGCTAAAGAACCTAAAAGTACTATTCGCTTCTAACAATCAATTTAGCCATTTGCCAGAAGCTTTAGGTCAATGTGAAAAGTTAGAAATGGTTGGCTTTAAATCGAACCAAATCAAAACCGTTTCAGCCGAATCCTTACCCCAACAATTACGCTGGTTAATATTAACTGATAATCAAATTGAAACTTTACCAGAAGAATTAGGCAATAGACCTAGGCTGCAAAAGTGCGCATTAGCCGGCAACAAGCTTAGCGAACTGCCTCAAAGCATGGCGAATAACCATAATCTGCAACTTTTGCGTGTCTCGGCTAATCAGCTAAAAGTATTCCCTAAACAGTTACTAAAATTACCTAAACTGGCATGGCTCGCATTTGCTGGCAATCCGTTTTGCCAAGCCTATGATCTACAATCTGATTTACCTATTTATCAAAAACAGCAATTCGAGTTCGATAAAGTACTTGGTATGGGTGCATCAGGGATTATCTCACTCGCCCACCCTATCGATATTGCAGAGTTACCACAGCAAGTGGCGATCAAAGTATTTAAAGGTGACGTTACCAGTGATGGTTACCCCGCAGATGAACTCAGTGCCTGCTTGCATGTGGGTGAACATAGAAACCTCGTTAAATTTATTGGTCGCATTGAACAAGATGACTGTTCTGCCGTTGTAATGGAATTGATCCCTGATAACTTTCATAACCTAGGCTTACCGCCAAGTTTGGCATCTTGTACCCGCGATACCTTTGCCGACAGCCAAAGTTTATCAATCAAAGCTATCGAAGATATCTGTAGTCAAATGGCTAATATGACGCAATATCTTGCCCAGCATCATATGCAACATGGTGATCTGTATGCGCACAACGTACTGATTGACGCTGATAACCACGCTTTATTTGGCGACTTTGGTGCCGCATCCCACTATGAATATTTATCTGAAGATATTCAGCAACAGTTACAAAAAATTGAAGGCCGAGCATTAGGTTATTTTATTGAAGACTTACTATCGATTTGCGTAGCAGAAGATAAAAATACCGAGCTTTATCAGCATTGGTATCAAGAAGCTCAGCGTTTGATTAACTGTATTTAATTCAAAGACATCGGACAAGGTGCGACTCGTTGCACTCGGTGCACCCTACTTAAATTGAATTTTTGCGTAGGGTGGCCGGCGTCGTACGACTCCCACCACTCACAAACCATCAAATCAGAATAAACTGGGCTGATTATCAACCAAGCCTTGATCACCTTGATTTGGCCAAGCCTTGTCTTGATATGGCCGATAACCTAGGTATTCAGTTAACATGTCTAACCACAATTCAACCAAATCATGAATACTGGCGTTATCAGCGGTGTGGACAAATAAATAAGGTTGTTTACCTTCATCCAACCAAGCTTTCATCGGCTTTAACCAATTTTGAATAAAAGGTCGGTTGTTTTCTAAATCCATTGTGCCAACATAACGCACCGTCGGGTTATTGCCTGTCGACAATAAATGCACCGGCAACTTAGGCTTTTTACTTTGCGCATCTTGTATGGCCTCATGGTTGTCTGCACCCGGCACTGCCACTTCACTATGTACTGGCCGCGTATCCATCATCACCCTATCAACTTTGTGATCCATCAATAGTCGATTAAGACAACGTTCAGCTTCACCCTTAGCATAAAAATCAGGATGACGAACTTCGACAGCAAATGGCAAATCCCTTGAATAATCGTTTAGCCAAGCTTCAAGCAAGGTAAATTGTTTAAATGAAAAATAAGGCGGTAATTGCAGCCACAGTTTACCCAATTGCTCAGACTCAATGATTGGCGCCATGACCTCAAGAAACGACTCAAACTCGGCTCGGCCTTGCTCTAAACCCAGTTTATGACTGACTAATTGCGGCACTTTAAAGCAAAAACGAAAATCAGCAGGCACTGACGCTATCCAAGTTTTAACCGTGTCTTGACTAGGCAATGCGTAAAACGTGGTATTACCTTCTACCGCCGTATAGTAACGTGAGTAATAATTAAGAAATTGCTTGGCTGGGGTTTTCGCTGGAAAAAACGAACCTTTCCAAGCTTGATGCCCCCACATAGGTGCGCCAATGAGTAATGTTGGCTTATGCATTGTAGTTGCGCATAGTTTTTTATGTATAGATAAGTGAAAATCAGAATAATTTTGTAAACATTTTAACCTAGAATTAACAGCTTTTATAATGTAAATTAGCGCGGTTAAATTTGCGCCAGCAAATTATGGAATTTAAGTCTAATAAGACAGGAATACGTCTCATATGTTAAAACCGCAGCAATTCTACGTTTCAACCCCAAAGCGTTTTATAAAAAAAGCCAGCTCATTGCTTGCTATTTGTATTGGCCTATCCGCCTGTGGCGGCGGTGGCGATGACACCGCCGCCCCAGAGCAAACCACCACAATTAACGGTAAGGTTATCGACGGCTATATTAGCGGCGCTTTGGTCTATCTGGATTTAAATTTAGATAAACAGCATTCAAACAACGAACCATCAGCTACCACCAATGGCCAAGGACAATACAGCTTATCTATTCCAGAATCGCTGTTATCTGAATTAAAATACAAACCGATCCGTGCTTATATTGGTGCTGGTGCAAAAGATGCTTCTCGTCCGGAATTAGACTTTAGTCAAACACCCATCACCCTCTCAGCGTTCCCGCTAGCGACAAACAGCGACTTAAATACGCCACTCAATGTATTTGTCACACCATTCACTGACAAAATTAGCCAACAAATTGAAGGGCAACTCAACAACAAGGGTGAAAACGACGAGGCAAGTCTTAGCAAACTAACCACAGCCATAGAGCAAGCTAAGCAGCAAATGGTTAACGATTACCAAAGCCAGTTAGCAGCGGACGGTTTATCGTTAGACGAACAAACCTTAATGGCTAATTTATTTGTCGATTTTGCTGATAGCTTGCCACAAATATCAACCGATATTAGTGCAAACATCCAAGCTAAAGCAGAAAAATTAACCGATACGGCTATTCAAGAACAAGATCTGCGCGATTTAGATAATGATGGTATCGCCAACAAAGACGATACCGACGATGACGGCGACGGCCACGCTGATACCTTAGATGCGTTTCCACTTGATGCATCAGAACATCAAGATACGGATCAGGATGGTGTTGGTAACAACGCCGATGTTTACCCTAATGACGGCAGTTGCTTTGCAGAAGAAGAAGGCGATGGCTCGGTTTGTTATAGCGCATGGCTAGCCGATAACCACCCAACCATGAGTGTTGTTACCGATACCTTGTTGTATCTAACCGATGCTAACTGGGACAAAGTTCTGCGTGTCGACTTAGCCACCAATCGCTTTATTAGTAGTGTGGCAATCGCTAATCCTCGCAATATCAGCTATTCAGCAGAACTCAAACGGCTCTACATCAATACTCAAACGCAAGGCTTACATTATTTAGCAGATTCAGCTAACCAAACCACTGAGGTTAACAGCAGCTCAAATTACCAAAGCATTATCGCCATTGGTAACTATGTTATCGCCAATGATTCATACAATAGTAACAAGCTTTATACAATAGCCGCCGACGGTGAAATAGTACAAACGGTATCTAATTTTTATTATAGCGCGTCCAACATGCAGTGGGATCCTGTCAAAAACCGCCTATACTATTTTACCCACCAATTAACTTACGCTAACGTTAACCTCAACACAGGGGCAATCACACCTGCCAACATCAATTACAACGACATTCCTTGGGCAAATACCTATATCATCCATCCCGATGGCAAAACCATTATTTTTCCCAATGGCAACGTCTACAATACAGATGACTTCACATTCGTAGAGCGTAAAAACATTAACTTTAGCCAAGCAGTTTTTCACAACGATCAGTTAATCACTTGGAATAAATACCGTAATCAAGTCACGCTAAACCGCTACAATCAAGATGATCAAATATTGCAATCTTCCGTTTTCAATAGTGATTTATCTTTATTTGCAATATCGGGGCAAAACGCACCTTATTTTTTAAGCAAAAAAGACGGCGCATTTAATCTGGCACAATATGTAGTCAATGACGACCTCGACAATGACGGGGTGGATAACATCGCCGATGCATTTCCCAATAATGCCAGCGCGTCACTTGATAGTGATTTAGATGGTTATCCGGATAGTTGGAATACTAATTTCGAGCGTGATCCAACAAGCCAGTTAACCCTAGATGCCTTTCCACAAGACAACTTATGTTGGCTAGCAAGCCAAGGGCAAAATGACATTTGTGATTATGCTAGCGCAATCGACCAATTTGAACCGAACCTCACAGCGTCAAATGGCCAAGACACCATTTATTTTTACAACCGACGTACCGCCACCATCTATCGCTGGTCAAAAGAAACTCAGGCCTATACTAATACCTTAGTACCTAACCAGATTACGCCAACAAGCGATATTACCCAGTTACATTATGCCAAACAGCAACAGCGTCTTTACGTTAGCTACAGCGATGGCACGGTGAGCTATTTTGTTGATGGTAGCTATAAAGAGCAGCTTTTCAAAAAATTCACCTACAATATAGACATCTTCTACCCTGTAGCAGACTACCTAGTCGTTCAAGAAAATGGTTATTACTACGACGCAACTATCGATGTTTATAATAGCAATGGCAGCAAAGCTAGCTTTATCAAAAAACAATCGCGTATTGTCGATTTAGCTTGGGATGCAACGTCATCACGTTTATATACTGTTAGCAGAAACCCCTATTCGTCAGGCAATATTCTCGGTTACTTTCCTTTCAATACAGATAATGGCCGCCTTTCTAGCTTAGTGACCAACCCTAATCACGAAAACGACGACAATGTTTATTCGTTAACCAAAATCACAGTCGCTGATGATGGCCAACATTTAATCGACAACCTAGGCCAGATTTATACATCTGACTTCAGCAAAAAAATTAAAATTGTTGGCCCGGGTGACACGATTGCCAACCAGTGGGCCGATGGCAACTTATTCTCGTTGCATCAATCAACACTAGAATTCAATAAGCATTACCTACGTGTTCAACGTAAGTCTGATCTGCGTAATCAAAACTTATTGTCTAAAGAAGGACGCGGCATTGCGGTTGTCACATTAGACGGAGCCATTGCCGCCGTTTCAGAAAACAATAACCAACTAAGTGTTCGTTTGTTATCTACTTTAGATAGTGATCAAGATGGTATTCCTGCATGGTGGGAAACCCTCTATGGCCTCGATGATAGCAATGCTCAAGATGCCACAAACGATGATGATGAAGATGGACTAACCGCCTTACAAGAATTTGAAAATCGTACCTTCGCCGATAAAGCCGACTCTGATGACGATGGCTTAAATGACTATCAAGAAGTGAATGAAACTAACACGCTAGTACGCGATAGTGATACAGATAATGATGGCTTAAAAGACGGTGAAGAAGTTAATCAACATTCAACCTCACCACTGTTAAGTGACACTGACGCCGACGGCCTAGATGACGCACAAGAAGTAAACGAATTGCAAAGCAATCCACTACTAGCAGATTCCGATGGCGACGGTTTATCAGACAAATTTGAATTTGACAACGGTTTGCAAATCAACGTTTCTGACGCCGATATTGATACAGATAACGACGGCTTAAGTAACGCCCAAGAAGTCACTTACAATACCGACGTTAACCTGGCAGACACGGATGGCGACGGTTTGAGCGATGGTGATGAAATCAATAGTCATTCAACCGATCCGCTGAATTTTGATTCAGACTCAGACAAAATGGCCGATGGCTTTGAAGTGCAATATGGCTTAGATCCAAATACCAATACTGATGCCAACACAGATACTGACTTAGACGGCTACTCGAATTTATTTGAATATTACTTAAATTCTGACCCAAGTGATGCCCTTAGTATACCAATGGCTACCGCTTGGCGCTCCGCTCACGGTGATTTACGTCAGTCTAGCTTCAAACCTGTGTCGGTCGACGCCACGAACATCACGCAACTTTGGCATATTCCGTTAGTATCCAATAATGCTACGCAGGTTGTTAGCGACAACGGCGTTGCCTATACGCTTTCACAGTCGTCACAAACTACACTAACCGCACACAATGAATTAAGTGGTGCGCAAATTTGGCAACAAGCCTATAGCAGTCGCTACGGCTATGTCACCCCAATCATTACCCCAGAACAAATCATTTGGCGCGATTCAGATTACTTACGTCGTCTTAATCGAGAAACGGGGAGCCTGATCTCACGCAAAGATCTCTCGGGTTCATACAGCAACCAAATCGTCGCATTAGACAACGGTACCGTTTTCAGTTCGACTTACTCTGGTATACAAGCCATTGATAATCAAAACTCAGAGCTATGGCGTAGCAATGAAGATATTCAAGGCCATATGCTAGTTGAAAATGGCAAGCTGTATACCCATAACCGCGATGGACTCATTATTCTCGATAGCCTAACAGGTACTAAGCTTCACTCGATACAAGTACCTAGCGATGACAGTTATTGGTGGCTATCAGTGAATGGTGGCCCAATCAAGACCTTTGATAATCAGCTTATTGCTATCGTTAATAACAAATTAACCAGCTATAACCTAAATAGCATGACCATAGCTTGGCAAAAGGCTCCTGAGCAATACAGCAATTGGCACCATCCTGTCGCAGCGATGGGCAAACTATACGTCGCCTCAGACAATCACCTAATCGCGATCAATCCAGAAAATGGCAACGAACTTTGGCGCTGGTCTGCGAGCCCGTCTTACCGTGACATACGTTCTATCGTGGCAAGCTTAACCCATATTTTTGTCAGTACCGACTCGGCAAAAACCTACGCGATAAATATTGCTAACCAACAAGTCGACTGGCAAGTTGAGCACGGCGGCGAGTTATCCTTAAGCAACAGTGGTATTTTGTATATTAATGGCAGCAGCACGTATGCTTATAATGTTGGCGCTGACAGTGACGGTGATGGATTAAACGATTTAGTTGAACAAAACGTATTACAAACTAACCCAGCAGCTGAAGATACTGACCAAGACGGCCTAACTGATGGTTATGAATTCCGCTACGGATTAGACCCAACTAAAGATGACTCAGCCCTTGATCCTGATGCTGACGGCTTAACTAACGCAGAAGAATTTACCAACTCGACCTCGCCCATTGTCGCAGATACAGATAATGACGGTTTAACCGACAGTGAAGAAGTGAATATTCACCTAACTGATCCAACATTAATAGATACCGATGGTGATAAAATGGCCGACGGTTGGGAGATCAGCAATAACTTTGATGCAAACAGTAATAGTGACGGCTCATTAGATTCAGATGCCGACGGCTTCAACAATGCAGAAGAATTTTTCCTTGGCACCAATCCAAATGACGCAAGCCAAACGCCAAACGCTAGCAATTGGGCAATGAACCAAGGTAACGCCCAACATACTGGCTTTATTCCAATGGCGCTAAACACAACAGAGTTTGCTCGTCGTTGGCAAATCACCTTAGAAAATAGTGAACAGGCGTCTAATATTGCCATTGCCAATGGTAAATTATTTGTTAGTTCTGGCAGCTACAGTTCGACCAAAAATTTGTATGCTTTTAATACCATTGATGGCAGCTTAGCTTGGCAAACCATTGCCAACGCAGGTAGCTATAATTATATCTCACCACCGGCAACAGACGAGGATCACGTATACCTGTATAGCGGCGCTAACCTTATTCAGTTTCAGCAAAACGATGGAAGCCAAGTTTATACAACAGACTTACAACTCAGATCCGAACGCTTTGAAGCGCCAACGTTATTTGATAGTAAAATTTATGTACCTACATCAAATTACACAACGGCAGCCTTTAATTCAGATGGCACAGAAATATGGCAAACCAATGGCTTTGATGGCGAATACAGCGCCGTTGCGCTTGACAACGACTACGTTTATACAACTAAAGGCAGCGGCTTAATAGCATACGATCGCGCTTCTGGCGCCAAAGCCATATCAATTGGTTACGACACTAGACATAGCCGAGCCGCAACCCCAGTTATTACCCAGCCTAAGCGAGTGATTGCGATTACAGACGGGACGTTACGTCGTTTTAATATTGATACTCAGTCAGTCGATTGGAGCTTAACCAATAACTTTCAAGGCCAACCCGCATACGCTTACGGCGTTATTTACGCTAATCAAGATGGTATTTTATCCGCCATTGACGAAACAAGCGGGCAAGTATTATGGTCATGGGAAGCGCCAAGCGGTAATCTAACCAGCAATATTGTCGTCAGCCGTAATCTTGTTTTTGTACAAACGTACTCAACAACTTACGCCATTGATATCAATAACCACTTGTCGCAATGGAGCTATGATTCGGCGGGGCATCTAGCCATAAATAACGATGGGGCAATTTACATCGTCCAAGGCAGTCAAATCACCGCGATCAATATAGAAGGCGATTCAGATAATGATGGCATTCCTAATTGGTGGGAAAACGCTCACGGGTTAAACAAGGATGACAGTAGTGACGCAGCATTGGATCCAGATAATGATGGTTTAACTAACTTAGAAGAATTTCAACAAGCCACAGATCCTACCAAAAGCGACACCGATGGTGACGGCTTAACCGATGGTGATGAAGTCAACAGCCACTTATCTTCACCCACTTTAGCCGACTCTGATCATGATGGTTTAAATGATTATATCGAAGTGACGACCAGCTTAACTGATCCTAATTTAGCCGATTCAGATGGCGACTTTTTAAGTGATAACTGGGAATACTTAAATGGCTTTGATGCCAACCTAGCCAGTGATGCACTTGAAGATAAAGACAACGATGGCTTTACTGCACTAGATGAATTAACTTTCAGAACGGATCCAGAAGATGCAGACTCCGCACCACTGATTTCTGGTTGGGAACAATACCAAGGAAACGCCTATCATAACGGTTACGTACCATTAACCTTAGACACGGAAGGCTACACACCGTTATGGAACAAGCGGGTTGACTCGCAACAAGGCCTCAACACCATAGCAGTCAATGGCCAATATCTAGCAGTCACTTCGTCGAGTTATTCTGACGGCGATAAAATAAGCCTATTATCGGCACAAACAGGTAACACACTGTGGAATGTCAACTTAGGGCAACGCCAACAATTGAGTGCACCCAGTTTCAGTGGTGATCTAATCATCGTCAGTTCAGAATCCGCTTTGTATGGCTACAACCAAGCATCAGGTACGCAAGCATTCAGCACTAGCTTAGCCAACTACTCGTCAAGCGTATTAAACAGTGCCGTTTTTGACAATACCATCTACACCCCTAATCGTTATTGGAATCACGGTATTTATGCTCACGACAATACAGGTCAAGAAAACTGGTATTGGCAAAGCTCAATTATGCGTAATTCAATACCCGCCATTGATAATGATTACGTATATAGCTATGCAGGCAACCAGTTAGATTTAATCGACCGTGCGACAGGGATCACAGTGCAATCGATCGACGACCCGCGCGGCAATGACTACAGCCATTTAATCTCAGCACCCATCCCCGTTTCAGAGCAACGGGTTTTGGTGAAAAATAACAGTCGACTTGTTATGTTTGATACGGCCACCAATCAAATTGCTTGGCAACGCCATGACGACTACAACATACAACCTAGCTATGCTGCAGGTCGGATATTTGCCGCTAGAGGTAATCAATTAGATGTTATCTCAGAGTACACAGGACAACTTCTCTGGTCATGGATCAGTCAAGATAACGAGTACCTGACTAACAATATCATAGTGACGCGTAACGTGGTGTTTGTACAAACATACAACACTACCTACGCCATTAACCTCAGTACACAACAACAAATTTGGTCCTATGCGGCGGCTGGTAGCATGGCGCTCAACAATGACGGTACTTTGTATATAGTGACGGCCAGCAATATTTATGCATTTGGCACTTTAAATGGTGATCAAGACAGTGACGGCCTGCCAGACTGGTGGGAGCAGCGTCATCAACTGTTAATAGACAGTGATGATGCCAATGAAGATGCTGACAATGATGGCCTAACCAACATCCAAGAATACTCAGCCTATACCGACCCCAATGCATCTGACACAGATCAAGACGGGGTTAGCGATGGTGACGAAGTGAATACGCATCAATCTAACCCATTATTAACCGACTCAGACAACGATGGTCTTAATGATAATCAAGAGCTCACGCTGGGCACGAATATTATCAAGGCAGACAGCGACGATGATAAGTTTAATGACGGGGCTGAGGTTAATGTATTTAATACCGATCCACTCGATGCCAACTCAGTACCGGATAGCTTACAAGATTCATTTGAATCCGATACATTAGCTAGCATGTGGCAAGCCACGGATAATTCAAATGCCGATTGGTTTATAACAGATTCAGATGCATCTGATGGCAGCCAAAGCTTAAGAGCCGGTATAATTAATAATAGCCAGCAAAGCGGCGTGCAAGTTACCTATAATTTTTCAGCCGGTAAACTCAGCTTTGATGTTAGAGTCGATTCAGAGTCTTGTTGCGATAGCTTATTGATTTTCTTAAATGATGAAAATATTGAAGGTACTAGCCTGCAACAATGGCAATCATTTAGTTTTGATATTAGCGAAGGCGAACACACAATTAAATTTGTTTACCGCAAAGATGGCAGTTCTTCACGTGGTGAAGACACGGCGTGGATAGACAATATTTTATTTACCCCTAATTAGGGTCTTTTCAAATTAATTTTGATTAGTTGAAAACATTGGTGAGCCCTTTCACACTGAGCGCGAAGCAGTCGAAGTGTTGGTAAGTTAGAAAGTAACAAGACTTCGACACCAAAAGTAGGCGCCTTAAGCGAGCTCAGCCTGAAGTTGTTTATTTACTCTAAATGTGGTTAAAAACATCATGAGTGATTCAACTGATCATTTCTTTATTGAAACAGTACTAGCCCTAGCGTTCAATTTGAAAAATAATGAAAAGCACCGCCAACATTGCGGTGCTTTTTTATTTGATCCTAAGGTAAAGCAGAATTGAGGTTAAATGTATATTTGTCCTTCACTGACTAATACTGCTTCACCGCCAATTTTGACCGTTAATTCATCGGCATTGGCCTCAGCCAATTCAACATTCAATACACTCTTACGCCCAACAAAAGCACCACGCTCGGCAACAAATTGATACGGCAAAGACTGGCCAGCAAAAAACTGCTGCAAATAACCAGCAAAAGCCGGAATAGCGGCACCGATTGGCGGATCTTCATGATGGCCAAAATTAGGCCCCACCAAACGACAATGAAAATGCGGCCCAGAATTAGAGTTACTCATACTGAACAGAAAAATCGCATTCGCCAAGGTCGCAGGCGCTGTCGATTCAGCCCACGCCTTATAGTTAAAGCTTGCAGCACTTAACGAGGCAAAATTATCGACTGGCACAAACAAGTAGGGTAAATGCGTTGATACGAGTAACGGTTGAAAACCACCGACGTTAAAATGATAAGACTTAAGCGACAACATTTCGCCAAGTTCGTCTTCACTTGGGGTAAATTTGTCATATTCAGGTTTTACATGCGTAGTAAATTGATTAAAGCTAGGCTCGCCATTTTGCATGTCTACCATGCAATCTACATCACCATAATGCTCACTCAATTTAAAATGGTTTTTGCCATCCTGCAACGCAAGTTGACCTTTTTTGGCCAATGCATAAATAGCCGCCACGGTTGCATGACCACCAAACTGAAATTCTTTTTTCGCATTAAAAATGCGTAATCGCCGCTCTGTATTGGCAGAGTCTGCTGGCAAAACAAAAACCGTGCGCCACAAATTAAACTCTGTCGCAATTTTTTGCATTTGCTCATCAGTTAAGCCTTGCGCTTCTGGCACAAGGGCAATTTGTGCACCTTCAAAACGCGTATCGGTAAACACATCTACTGTTAAATATGAGTAAGCCATAGTTAAATCCCTAATGCTATTCAATTGTTAAGCTGTTGTTAATTAAGCATGTATGCAAGTTGGCAATTTTGCCAATTAATTACTGGGATATTTTTTTAAGTAAGATAGCCAATAGATCCACGGTAAGTTAAAATCGCCCGCCTGCAAAATGGAAATAACACTATGATCCCAGCCCAGCGAATAATTAGAACCATTAGCGAGCATTGGCGCGTAATAGAGCTATTGGTCGAGCGTTATTCAGGCCTTAGCTTTAGCCTGCAAGACGTACAAAACCTCATGGCGCGCCGCCAGCCTGATTGGCCTAGCGATAAAGTTTACAAAGAGGCTTTTAAGCTGGTGCAAATGGAAATTCTAATTCCGCAGGCTAAGTCTTCACACCTACAACTCAATCAAGGTCTGTTGGAGTTTGCTCAGTATTTAATGCACGAGCAGCAATTGGGGTTAGCACAAGAGATAAGTTTACTCATAGATAACTTAAAGCGCCTTGCCGATAAACTCGACACTGCCCTAAACCTGCGCGACATTGACGACACGCGACGCTATTGCCGACAAATGGACGACCGTGTGCGTAAAATTATTAAGCAATTCGACAATAACGAAAATGCCATTTTCAATATTGTTGAAGCCGCCAAAGCCGACATTTCAAGTTTGTCGCTGCAAAAACGCTACAAAGCCGTTATTGAAGCCTTTGACGAATATATCGAACCCATGCTGGAGATGGTCGATATTAATGGCGGGGTAAAGCAAACCTTCGACGAAATCGAAATTATACTTTCCAACGCGATAACCCGTATTGAAGCCACGGGCTTATTAGCCAATGAAAAAGAGTTAATCATTCAATTACGCAGCCGCATTCTTGAAATGCATGGCTTAAGCCTGGCAAGTTTACGACGCTGTGCCGATTTACTTATGCCGCTGCGTGAAGAGCTGCGTAAAAACACTTTACTCACCCAACAAGTTTCCGAAGTGCTAGCTCGTATGCGTAAAAAAGGCATAGAGCACACCTTACAACCGGCGGCTACACATTTATCAAGCGATATTCAAAAGAGCTCGCTCGGCAGTGCCAACCAAATTACCGCGTACATGGCTGAGCTAGTCGATTACCAAGACGAGCAAGTTGAAATACCCGATGAGCTTGAAGGCGAAGCTCAACTGTTGCCGACATTACCAGAGTTTGACTTTGTGCTTGACCAAGCTCGTCAAACCAAACAGATCGACAACGTGCTAAGCTGGCTGCAACGTCATTATCAAAATGTCGCCCCTGAAGAGTTACTGTATTTGTATCAAAAATTAGCTAACAGTGACGAGCTCAATGTTGCGCCATCTTCCGAAGCGCAAACTATTCAAATTCAAGATATTAAAGTGACTTTGCACCCTTACGCCAGCCAATATCAAACGCGAAAATTATTTAGAAACCAAAACGATGCAAATTAATTTAACCGAACTGAGCTTACTGCAAGACATCAATAAAAAATTAGTCAGTGGCTATCATATTAGCGAGCAAGACATCCAACTTTGGCAACAGCTCGATCAATACCAAGACGAATATAGCGCCTTGTTCTCTGCCCTTGGCTATCACTTAAAACACGATGCAAGAGGATTCTTTTATATTGATGCTGACGACAGCACAGTTAACATGGGTAAAATTTCGCGTAGTTTTGCTGTTACGGTTTTTGTCTTAATCGAATACTTTGCCGATCAAGGTTTTGATCCGCTGCGCGCCTTATTCGACAAAGTGATCACCGAAGAAACCATGCAAGCTTTAGTGCAAAACCAATATCACCTATTCGAACAACTTGAAATCACCAGTGCAAGCGAATTAAAGCGCGATGTATTTAACCGCATGTTACGTAACGGCTTTGCCATTGAAGCACAAAACATTGACAGCCACAGCTTAGAATCAGAACAAACTGGGCAAATGGGATTCAAACTGCTCTCCCCTGTTTATCGCTATTTAGACGCCCTAGATTTAGTGCAACCAAGCGAAACCGCAACCACACCTGAGCCAGAACAAACATCATTAGCGCAGGAGCCAAGCCATGACAACTAATCAAACCAATAACAAAATGTATGGCTTAACCCGATTAGCCCTGTTAAACACCGCAGGCTATGCTAAATGTATCATTCCATTGGATGATTCCGCGTCTATTTGCGCACCCAATAATACGGGTAAATCCTCTGTTATTAATGCGCTGCAATTTCCGTTAATTAACGATTTACGCATGACAGAGTGGGACGGCCACGATTTAGATGAAACCAAACGCTTTTATTTCGCCAGTGATCAGTCCTACATTTTACTAGAAGCAGAGCTAGCAGACGGCCCCGTGGTTATCGGCGTCGCTGGGCGCGGCAAAGTGGCCGGTTATGCATACCAGTTTTTTACCTATCGCGGCCAACTCAAGCTCGACGATTATCTAATTAACAATAAAATCGTTAAATACACCAGCTTGCCGCGTCATTTGGTAGACAAGGGCTACCACCCTATTGAACTTAAAGCCAATGAGCTTAACGCCCTACTAACAGGCGGCGCTACGCAATTTGATATGGATATTGCGTTAAAAATGATCCCGCTTAACAATGCGAGTGATGCCCCTATCTACAAAGAGATTTTTCGCAAAATACTCAACTTGCACAAACTCAGCTCACAAGACGTAAAACGCTTTATACTGCGCGTATTCGAGCGCCATATGTCGAATGCCAAAGTCGACTTTTTCGATGTTTGGAATCAAGCGTTTGAAAAAGTAAATCGCGCCCGTAAAGAGCTACGCGCGCTAGAAAAACAGCAAGAAGCCATAGCCGCACTCGAAAACATGTTAGACAACCGCTCAGTATTACGCGGAAAAATTAATGCCTATCAACCTAAACTTGAAACCGCATTAGTTGAATGGGACGACTATTACACGCATAGCTGCGAAGCCATTAGCCTAGAGCTAACCGACATACTTGAAGAACACAATAGCCATACCGACAAACGCCACCTGTTTGAAGGTCAATTGCGCGACATCGCCACGCAAAAAGCCGAACTCACTAACTGGTTTAACAACTACAACCGCTTTGAACAAGACTTTTCGCTAACCAATCAAGCCACGCTTGAACAAAATTTAGCCCAAGTTAAAAACCAATACGAAAGCCTAACTCATACCTTAAAAGGCGCAGAAGGCAAAGATTTAGAAAGCATTCAACGCCGCCGCTCATTTGCCGAGCGTGATTTACGCCGCTTAAAGCTGCAATATCAAAATTTAGAGTTCAACTTATACGCGCATTTATGCGAAGAGCTGTCACTCAATGAAGTAAAAGAATTATCCCGTTTACTCAACCCAGATTTGCTATCGCTTTCGACAACCAAAAATGGCGATATTGAGATCACCGACGAAAACGCTTTTGCCGATCATATCGACAACATTGCCAGTACCATTAAAGGCGGAAAACTACACCTTAATGGCGCAACTATCGATTTGAAAAACCTCGAACCCGCCAGCGTGCCCGACGGTGAAGGCAAAAATCAAATTAAAGCCCAACTAGAAGACTTAAAACTATTACTTGAAGAGCTTGGCGAATTAGAACAAGTAGCCGAAGACATCACCGGCAAACAACAGGAACAAGCCGAGTTATATAAACAAGTTGTTGCCGCAGAACAAGATCTTAAACTGTTTGCCCGTTATCAAAGCATGTGCGAACAATTTGCGGAAAAACAAAGCCTACGCGACACCTTAGAACTTGAAGACGACGCACTACAAGAAAAACTCGACGGCTTACAAGCGCGCGGACAAAGCTTAAGTGACAAACGCACAACGTTAAACGCCCAGCTGGAACAGCTCAAGCGCCGTGCTGAGCGCCTGCAAAAAATAAAAGAAGAAAGGCAAGATCATCAACTCGATTTGTTCTCGGGTCGCGCAACGCCCTACCCATTAGAAGTCGTCATCGACTTAGATAATCTTGAAGACGAGTTAGACAGCTACAACAAAACGGTTGTCGAGCTAAACGCCATCGAGATGAACATTAAAAACACCTATTTGGTTATTACCAAAGCCGGCATCACCAAATTTGAGATCGAAGAAGATGAAGAAGTCAGATACAGCAAACTGATCTCCGCCTTTCATCATATCGACGACGAGCGTGAAGCTATCGAGCGTCAAGCTCGGGTTGCCTTAACCGAAGTAGCAGCAACCATTAAAGGCCTACGCCAAGATCTCGATCGCTTAAAACGCGAAATGCTGTCCTTTAATAACAGCATTTGGCGTAAACCTATCTCCAATTTAAAATCCTTCACAATAGAGGTAGTTGAACGCGATATGTTAGTTAAACATATCGACACCATTATCAGCACATCCAGTGCGTACGATATAGGTGAAAGCTTTGATTTACTCAGCAGTGAACCGCAACCGAAAAATGATGCCGAAGTTAATTTAGCGAAAGATTACCTAGTTAAAATAGCCAGCGAACGCGGCGGCCTCAGTTTAAGTGATCTGTTCGATATTCGTTTTAAAGTCATCAACCGCGAAGACAAAGCCGAATACTACGACAAAATTGATTCAGCTGGCTCAAACGGCACACGTATTACCATCAAGTTACTGTGCGGCATGATGTTTATTCGTCACTTATTAGTCGAAAAAGAGCGCGGTCTATATCGCATTCCTATCTACATAGACGAAGCGGCGGATATCGACCCAAGCAACCAAAGTGCTTTAATTGAAACCGCATTAGAATTTGGCTTTGTACCGATTTTTGCGTCGGTTAAACCCCAAACCACCTGTAAATATATAGTCCCTATTCGCACCACCAGCGACGGCGCTACCAATTGGGTCGATGAAAAAGATTGGCTACGCATAGAACGCGCTTAGTCCATTTAACAACAAATTTAGCGGTTGAGATTATCCCAACCGCTTGTTTGCATACGATTTAATTCACACCAAGCAATAAAACGAATATAAATTAACCAGTTAGCACCCTTAGTTTTAAAAAGGTGATGACAATAAAAAAAATCTACCTTATACTGCGCGGCACTTTTTAGAGATACCTTCTCTAAAACCTTAAAAGCCTGCACCTTAGCAGCAAAATAGCCCTATAGCTCAGTTGGCAATTCTTTTGAAAAAAGAATTGGTCGAGGAAGCGAGGGGATACAAAGCGAAGCGCCCCCGAGCGTTGATTCCGAGACCGGAACCAAGCGACAGGGAAGTATTTAAAAGCCCAGCTTTGAACAATTTGAAATGGCCCTATAGCTCAGTTGGTTAGAGCACCCGACTCATAATCGGTAGGTCCCTGGTTCAAGTCCAGGTGGGGCCACCATTTCTTTGTTAACCATCGTTCGAAATCAGCCTTTATACCAATAAAAATCAATACTTTAGCCTAGTTTAGCGTTCGGCTCGGTTTGCTATTATCTTGTAATATCCCGATCTTTTTGTACCATTGGATGTACCAACAGGTTTTAACTCAAATTTCATTGGTACATAAATGCCTAGAGTCGTCACACCGCTAACTGATACAAAGATCAAAAACGCAAAGCCCACAGAAAAAGAATACACTTTAGCTGATGGAGGCGGCCTGCAATTGCGGGTTAAACCAAATGAATCAAAGCTATGGGTATTGAAGTACACTCACCCTTTTTCAAGTAAGCGAACAAATTTAGGATTGGGAAAATATCCCGATATTAGTTTGAAAGAAGCTCGCGTTAAGCGAGAAGAAATAGCAAACTTACTTGCCAATAAAATCGATCCCAAAGCTTACTTTGAAAAACAGCTCAACGAGCAGAAGAGCAAGCTTATTAACACTTTTGGTTGTTACGCTCAGAAGTGGATCACATTAAAAAAACAGTCAGTTAAACCAGATACAGCAGCAAAAATGTGGAGCAGATTAGAAAACCACGTTTTGCCAAAATTATCAGCTACACCAATCGAAGATTTAAAACCCCAATTAGTCATTAAAACGTTACAGCCATTAGCAGCACAAGGTAAATTAGAAACGGTTAAAAGAATATGCCGCTATATAAATGAAGTGATGGAAATTGGAATTGCTGGAGGCGTATTAGAGGTCAATTACGTTCAAAACGTCACAAAATCCTTTGCAGCGCCTAATTCAAAGAATATGGCTACCATTAAGCCAGAACAACTGCCTGAATTAATGAAGTCTATAGCCTTGTCACAAACAACTCTGCTAACAAAACTACTGTTAGAGTGGCAACTTCACACCATGACAAGGCCAAAAGAAGCGGCCACTGCTCGCTGGGATGAAATTGATATTGAAAATAGCTTATGGACGATCCCAGCCGAGAAAATGAAAATGAACAGACCACACACAATACCACTTTCACCTCAAGTAATAGAATTACTAAAAAAATTACTCCCAATTTCCGGCCATAGAAACTATTTATTTCCAAGTCACAGAAACCCGAATAGTCACGTTAATACCCAAAGTGCCAATATGGCTCTGAAACGAATGGGGTATAAAGGTACTTTGGTTTCACATGGCCTAAGAGCACTTGCGAGTACAATACTCAATGAAAAAGGCTTCAACTACGACCATATTGAAGCCGCCTTAGCACATAAAGACCGAAATCAAATTAGGGCGGCATATAACAAAGCACAATACATTGAACAACGACGCGAAATGATGAATTGGTGGAGTCAACATATTGAGGAAGCATCAATAACAAAGACATCACAGGGAATAACAAAAAAGTAGCAACCAATAAGTTTACCTGACTTATATGAAGCAAATTAATTGTTATAGATTCTATCAACGCAAACACTGACACTTTTGTATAACGGCGACAATATAGGAGTGGATACAACTGCAGTATCCCAGCTGTCCCCGTTAGCGATCCAATTCTAACCACTTAATAAGGAAAAAATAAAATATTGCACAGATAGGAAATGTAATTGTTTGAATCGTTGATACGAGTAGAAGTAAAGAGCCAGAACAATGCCCCTAGACCCACACATTCTTGTTTTTACCGGTACCGTTTTTATTACCCATTCAAGACTCCCTTACAAGCCAAATAAAATGTAGGCTACAAGCAATTTTTATTATCCGGTACAAAGGCGGTAAATCCGGTAAGCCAAGTCAAAGTCATAATTATTATCCCATGATACATAATCTCTTACTGCCATTGAAAAGTGGTCATCGAATACAAAAAACACACCAAAGTATGTAACTATTAGTTCAAGGATGATGCAAAATGGCTGAAAGGCAACTCTAGTAAGGCATACAGCGTAGTTTAAACTTTTGCTATCTAACTTATTTCTAGAAGTTAAAAATTAATTTAACAGTAGTAGAAATAAAAGCTAAGGCTTAGCCCCCTATGTAAACACCTGACGTTTGATATCTACAATAGTAGAAATTTAAGCTAAGGCTTAGACATCTAATCCTAAGCTAGAGGCATACATCTACAACAGTAGAAATTTAAGCTAAGGCTTAGACGGTATCACAGGTTTGCTGGTGACTTTCATCTACAACAGTAGAAATTTAAGCTAAGGCTTAGACGTTTGGTCTGTCTGACAGTATTAATTGCTATCTACAACAGTAGAAATTTAAGCTAAGGCTTAGACTTGCTATCGCCAATGCTAAGCTTGTAGTATCTACAACAGTAGAAATTTAAGCTAAGGCTTAGACTTTCGGGTCAACCTGATCAATCACATACAATCTACAACAGTAGAAATTTAAGCTAAGGCTTAGACCAACATTGCTCTATGACAACACATTTAAATCTACAACAGTAGAAATTTAAGCTAAGGCTTAGACAGTCACCGATATAAGCCGGTGGCGAAATCTACAACAGTAGAAATTTAAGCTAAGGCTTAGACCGCAAAAGCAAACATGGGCTAAATAAATCTACAACAGTAGAAATTTAAGCTAAGGCTTAGACTTGCTTAAGGGTCGACTTAAGTACCGATCTACAACAGTAGAAATTTAAGCTAAGGCTTAGACTGTATCAAAATATGCAGACGGGACAACGATATCTACAACAGTAGAAATTTAAGCTAAGGCTTAGACGAAAGGCACGAATATCATGCTGAAGAACATCTACAACAGTAGAAATTTAAGCTAAGGCTTAGACTGCGACTACCATTGCCATACAATCATATCTACAACAGTAGAAATTTAAGCTAAGGCTTAGACGCCAATAATTCAAAATTGGCCGATATATATCTACAACAGTAGAAATTTAAGCTAAGGCTTAGACATTTAAAAAAGGTATGAACCTTACAACTATCTACAACAGTAGAAATTTAAGCTAAGGCTTAGACAGGTAAAGAGTCAAAAAGCGGGCAACAGCGCGTTTTTCTATCAATTTATCTGTGTTTTCTAACCTTACATTCATCATTTTTAACCTAATTAGCCATTAAGACTGAGGTATGCAATTTTGCTTGCCTAAGCATTAGCAGTTAAAGAGTATCAAATTATGATTAAATCTTCATCGCTATTTTTGGCATAACCAAATTTGGTCATTTTGCACTGTTTACTCATATTAAAAATAATAATACTGTCAGTTTGAGCAAACCTGTCGGCAAACTCACCTTCAATTTCTGCCAACACTATATCTAGCACTCGTTTCGAGTTGGTAATTTCAAAAACAGAGTATTGCAGTCTGCCGCCAAACTTCTCTAAAAATTTGGCAAACTTCGTTCTTAATTTATTGTTTGAAATATCATATGCAACCAGCAGCATTTTAAGGCTCCAAGCTAAACCACGGGTAACCATCAATCGGCTTATCCTGCATGAATGCACGATAATATTGTTGAATGTACAAAAACATTTGGTCTTTATGCGCCATTATAGCTTTCAATAAAATGGCAATATAAGGTTGTGCCGGCTTACCAATGATCCGATATTGATTTTGGACAAAACTAAAATCCTCTTTATTGATTTGGCTGAGTTTGTAAGCATTACGAATAGCTAAATCAACCACGGGCCTAAACGGCTCTACAAGATCGCATACTAACGATTTACGTTGGTAAAAGGTTTGATGGTAAACCCCTTGATACAAATCAAAACCATATAAATTGAGCATCGCTTCAACAATGTTAAACAATTGGGTATAGCCAACATCAAGCAATAAATTAGTAACATCGTGTTTTACCCGTGGCTTTCTACCTCGCCAATCCATTTCATCAAACATGTGGGAAAAATAAACTCGCGATGCTATGCCTTCTACACCAAGCACTCCTTGTAGGTCTAGGTTTGAATTTGGCAGTCGCTCACTATACTGTCTTAGCTTTTTTATCGCTTGTTTAAGTTCTGGCGACTTTTTGCGGCGGCGATTTAACGCCGCTATTTGACTAGCGAGTTTATTTGCAACAAGACGCTGAGCTATCTGCAAATCATCATACAAGTACTGTTTTTTTCGCAGTACAACGTTGCCCTCTGCTTTAGCAAACCAATTACCATAGGGTGATAAGCCGTGAGTTAGTAACACTATGCTAAAACCAAATTTCTTTGCTCGCTGCAATAAACCACTGGTAATGCTGATGTGACCTACTACAAAAATGGCAAACAATTTGTGGCACGTCGTTTGAAACCGAATCCCGTCTTGGTTACTGACAACGACATTGTCGTTTTTAAAACTTAATTTTTCACCGTAGCTTAGCATCGCCACAATGATCTGCTTTTGACTAAAATCAGGAGCGCTTAACATAAGGCCGTATCACATAAGTTGTTATAAATGCAGTTGCGGCATTTATTGGGGTTAGCTGTAAAAGATTGAGTTAACCGATAACGGTTCATCTCCTCAATCAGGGCTTCAAATTTTGTTAAGTAGCTTTGGTTGTTAGCGGGCAGCTCTATGGGGTAACTTTTATTGTCATCCATGCTATACAGTTTGATAGAGTTGACCTGATATCCCATTTCAACCAACGCAAAGTATTGCGCGAAGAGTTGGAACACATAACCATCATATACGGTTTTGATCTTTTTCTTACGTTCAACAAGTTGCCGTTTCTGTTGGTCGTAAATGTCTATTTTTCCGCAAAGCCCGTACTTTTGGCTGTAAACCTCAATACCTTGCAATATATGTTTAGCGGTTGAATAGCGCTTTTCATCTACAGCTTTATGGGCATTTAAACCTTTGGTTTGAACACTAGAGTGATACACCTTAGTGCTCATCCGCCCATATAGCTGATGAAAGTAAATTGAACGCGGACAAAATATGAAATCATTTAAATGCGAGATCATTAAATAAGCTTCCATTGCTGTATTCCGTCTTTAATTTAACCAGTTTTTTCTTTTGCTTATTGACCATCTCTGGTCGCTGAACAAAGTTCTGCCAATCATTATTGCGGATCAGTAAATCTGGATATTTTTTATTACCTTCTGGCACAAAATCACCAATCCTTTCTAACAGCATGATGCCTTTACGCGCTATGTTATACGCGCCATTAGCATCACCATTTTCTGGCAGTTGTTTATTTAAGTTTCTGCTATCAAAGTAAGGCGCGACTGGCGATAAAATAAAGTCGTTTTCGCTGGTTGCCGATGGCTTGCTGCTGTCTGTCACGCGCATTGTCAAAATGCTGTTAAATAGCCAAATAAGCTCTTTATGTAGCGCTTTAGATTGGCAACTGGCTAAAGCAGGAATTAAATCGTTTTGGTGCTGGTAACTTATTTCGGCTTTGCTAAGCAATTGTTGTATCCGAGCTGTTACTTCAAACAGCTCATGCTGTTTAGTTTGTTGGTTATAGTACGAGCGAGTCACGTGACTACTCACTGTCCATTGTGTTTTCGCAAGAGGTGTTTGCTTGGTTTTACTCTCTAATGATTTTTGTTTGAGATCAGCTAAGTCGTAGCTAAATTCAAATCGATTCTCGCTTGCGATATAGCGAATACTATTAAACCGCTGCCAAAATTCAGTACTGTCTTTGACGCTGCTATAGGTTTTATAAACGTTTTTAATATAGCCCGTTAGTGGATCAGTGGTTGAGGTGTAATCGGCATTCACATAGAACAAAATGCCCGACTGTTTACCGAGGTTATTAAACCCTTTAAATTTACTAGTTAGCTGAAACGCATTGAGATAATGGCCTGTTTCTAAACAGGAAGTCCTGTCTTTAAACGCAAGGTAGCTAAGCTTATCGATAAGCGCTTTTTCAAATTTTTGATAAACCTGTTTTTCAATTTTAAATCGCCCACGCTTAAACCCATGATTTAAATCTTCGAGCGCAACAATGGCATTAAACTCAATAATCAATTGTGCTAGTCGATGGACAACATGCGACAAATAGCCAGCCTTGAGTTCTTTTATATTTTCGATTGTCGACCAAGATTTTCGGGCTTTGTCACGCTTATCTTCACTCATATCAAGCTTTTGGTGATAGTCTGTGACTACTTGGCGCTTTTCACCGTTAGCTGTTTGATAACTGTTGGTGATGGTATTAAACGACTCTTGGTGCAGCACTTCACCTTGTTGATTAATAACAGAAATATACAGTAAGTGCTTTTCACCCCGATCAATACCAATAATGTTGATTTTTTTATTATTCGCTAAAAACTGATTAACACGGGCATTGATATTGTCTTGCCCATTCGCCTTGAAATTTAAGGTGATTGGACAATGAAATAAAAACTTGTCTACCGAATAGCGGCGATTTTTTATGATCGCGAACTCTGCTTTTCGCCCGATTTCTTGACCATTATATTGAACTACCCTCTGATTATTATGATTCGTTTTTTCAGTGATAGAAGGTATTTTTAAAGCATCATCCCAGCTTAATCGAGTTCCTATTGGAGAATCTAAAGCTTCCCATACTTTGCTGTAAGCTTTGTGTTTCAAAACTTCGCCTTTTTTATGGGTGTATGCTTTAGTTTCAGCGAGACTTGCAGGTCTGTAAAAAATTTCCGCTTGCCCATTCAGCTTTAGAACTACGTCTTTGAGGTTTTCTGCGCTAAATAGCAGCTTCCAGTAACTGGTGTGTAAGTTATCTCGCCCCTGACCTCGTTTATTTTTAGAAAAGTCTTTGTTGTAAATTTCAAATAAATAAACTTTTCCTGCACTTGATAACTCCCTCAACACGTTAAAATTTATGTTTTCTTCTTTTAGTGTGTAGCAAAAGCTTGCAGTATGAGCATAGAATTCTGCGATATCAGAATATTGATGACTGGCTTTCCATTTAAATGGGTAATGCTTATACGAATCATGGCGACTAAAACCTAGCTTAAAATAATCAATTAGCCTAACCAGGCTGTCCTTAAACTCGGCCTCATTTTTTTTCTTATGCTCAGTTTTAAATTTACCTTGATCGTAAATATCGATTATGTCACCAATTGGCAATTGATATTTTTCAACCGCTGGAGCAAATGAACTACCTTTCGATCTTATAAATACTCTTGGTGGGTTTGAGTTATCTATTTTTTGAAAATCATAAATAAATCGCTTCGCATGTTCCTCCCCTCCAACTAATTTAAGTTTCTCCTCTTCTTCACTGCTAAGGTTTTCGTTTACTACGCCAAGTAAATAATTTTCATTAAATTTAAATAGCAGAGCAGAGTGCCTTTCATAATCAGCAGTCCAACCGGATAAAAAATGGCTATTATCAAAATTAATTTTTACTTTTTCGGTCGAAAATGGCTTTTTCGAAAGGTAGTTTCTAACCTTGTTGTAAAGCTCATAGATAGGGAAAGCATCAATATAAGCTTGCAGTTTTTCGTACCAAAACTCAGCTCTATCTTCCGGTAATTTATCTTTTTTGTTAACCGTAAAACGGGCTAAAAAGTGATTTAGTTCATTGCAGGCATCGAGTAACGTTTTAATAACGGCGATTTGCTCAAACCCTTTACTCGACTCACTTTCTCGCTGTTTGTCTATGGCCGTTAAGTTATCACTTAACTGGCGATATTTTTCAGCAGCCACGCAAATATTGGTTAATAACGTTTGCACCTGCTGCTCAAACGCAGTCAAAATAGAATGACCGTCACTACTTGTAGTTACATTGGCTGGCTGTGTATCCTTGTGCTGCTGGCGTTCCTTTTCTGTTTGATAGAAGTTCTGTTGCTCTACCTCAGTCGCGAGCCATCGTTCTACCTGTGCTAACGAAAAAGAATATTGCTTTTGCTGTTTATCCAACTGCTTTTGGTCAAATAGCTTGTAACGCCATTGGTTAATGGCCTGCCAAGATCCAGTCAGTAACAACGACAACTCAGTTAACTTATCTTTTGGCACATATATTTGTTGCTGTGCTGCTCTGGCTTCATTGATAAAGCTTTCTAACTCATGATTGATTAATTTAATCGCGCCGTGCTCACCGTGGATCTGACTACTAACAAATTCATTTAACTCGGCGATCAACTCTTGGTCTGATTTAAAATCATCAATAAATGGCTTATCACCTTTGCTAAGAATTTGTTTGTATAGAAGTTGCAACGTTGGCAGTTGTGAACGCTTAGCTGATAATTTTTGTCGGGCAAGGTTAATTAATTCGTTTAAACCTTGTGTTTTAGGCTGTCCTGCTATTTCAGCAATACCCGCTAACACTTGGTTATATTTTTCAATGCCCTGTTGAGCCAAAGTTTGACTGAAGTTGTTTAGTGCAAAAAATTCGGCAAGACATACATCTAACTTGTGTTCTAATGCGGCAATTTGCTTGTTCCAGTCAATGCCATGTTCTTGCAATAGCTCATAATTATTCGCTTGGTTAATAAATTCTGTAACCTTATGCCACTTAGCAATATTGCCAAGACAAAACATTAAGTTTTGTTCAAACGTTCGCGCAATAACAGATGTTGCTTTGTAACCGCTTCGCCTATCAAACTTAGTTGAGTAAACATTCTCTCGGTTTTTACTAAAGCCACTAAGATAGGTCGCAAAATTATTGAAGTTACGATGTATGTCCTTCAATTCAACTAATGGTACTAACTCGTTTAGCTTTTCATTCTCCTTACCTATTTCCAAATAGGTTAATTTAATATCACCTCGTCTGACTAGCCACTCTAGCAGCTGTAAGCTTTCTGTAGGCGAGTATAATCCTTTATGGGTTTCAGCTTTCAACTCGCTCTTTTGAATTTTATTTTTGAGCTTTTTAATTATACCTTTATAGAATTTTTGATCTTTAGCGTTAGCTGAAACTTGTAACTTTTGTTCAAGCTCTGCAATGTCTTGGCGCCAAAAATTAGGCATATCCTCTTTATATTGGTAAGCCCAATCTTCAAACTTTTTATCGAATAAGTCAGTCGTTAATTTACTTAACCCGTTTGATATTTTAATGGTTTTATCAGTGCTTAATGACGGATAGTCTCCTGCCAGTAGGTCATTGTTATTACAATAGTTATTCTCGATAGCGCGCAATAATGCGGTAAGTTCTTGCGCTTGATTGCTATTTGGCTCTAGCACTAAAGCTTGTTGTAAAAACAAGCGATGCATTTCATCAAGCATCTTTTTAAGATACTTGTAGTTTTGAAAGCGAATCGCATCTTTGCCAACCAACTTACCGTTATGATAACGGATAACATTGTGCTTGCGAATCCAATCTGCTGTTGCGCCAACTGGCTTTAATTCGAAACGCAACGTTTTAGATAGTGGATATTGGTTGGTTAAAACATCTAGACGATCACTCATTACAGAACTCCGTTCGTTTTGGCGATAAAACAGTAAGTTTTTATTTGGTTGTTAAAACGTAAGCTAAAGGCAAAAGTTGAATTAAACAATAACTGTACGTATACACCTGTAGTAAAAGTAAACAGGTATTAATTGATGCGGTATGGCTCTATTTGTTGCCAGCAATTAGACTCAACAATAATTTGCTGGCCTTCTGGCTGGTGATGTAACGCATGTAAATTAAGGCGTTGTAGTAAATATTTTATTAACGCCGCACGACAAGGGATAGCCAACACTCCGTTTTCCATCATATAGTCAATTTCTATACACTTACGTTGAATACTGGTTAAACGCGGATCAGGCTGAATAACAATTTCAACCCACTTATTCCATTCATTGTCATCTTTGACAGTATGCGTAGCTACTTTGTATACACACTCATCAACTTCACTATGGAATCGAGACAATACAAAGTCACGAAAGGCTTTATTCTTTTCACAATATGCGCGCACATGCCAGCGCAAGCCATCGTTAACCAACGTGTGAGGAGCGATAATCCTAGCTTCCATATCACCACTTTTTAGCGATAAATAAGCAATATCCAAGCGCTCTTGGTCACGACATGCATTTATAATCTTGCGCACTAAATAAGGGTCAATATTTCTCGACGGTAAAATGAGCTTTTCGATTGAGAGTTGAGTTGAAACATCTTCTATAAAATTATTGTGGTCAGTAAAAAAAAGATATTCCTCAATACTGCCAGATGTAAGTTGTGGTCGAAATTTATCTGTAGCTTTGAATACCTTTTCCAATTTATCGTAAGCAAAACAATCTGGGTTCATCAGCTTGTATTTTTCCATATCTTTTTGAGCTGTTGATCGACTGATTTTAAAGTGCTTAATCAGCTTACTAGTATTAACACTATCCCACTGTAATAGTATTTCAATGTATTTTAGCCTACGTAGATTGTTGCCCAGCAAAACTGATTACCCATAAATCCCCTCTATATAAAATATATTACGATTTAAGTATTTATGTACAGTTTTTACGCAATAATACAAATAAATTAACGTTACTTTCTGAGAATGGCTGGCATATCAAAATATGCATCATCACCTTCTTCTATTGCTTTACGAAGTTTGGCTTTTTTATCTTTGCGCTCGGCGACAGTCACACCAAATACGTCCATATGGGCTTTTTCTATGATGGCTTGGCCCTCATTCGCAGAAATAAGCCCCATAAACTGACCTGCAAATAGAAAACCTTCGGCTCTACCTTTGGCTAAGGTATCAGTATTGTTCGCTTTAGTTTGGGTGAATAGGTTGACTAACTGGCGGTAACACTCTTGTTCAAATGACGGTTTATCCACTTTAAATTCCTTTGTTTAACGTTTCCGTATGACCGCATCATATAGTGCAAAACAATGCCAAACAAGCCATAGTGTTTAGCATGATTATTTGATTGATGGCGCTAAACCATTTGCCTGTAACCACTGGCACCAATTATCTAGCGCTGAACGGCAATTCGGCATGGCTATGGTTTGAATGTAAGTTTGATCTAACTTGTTTAAGGTATGGTTAAGTAAAAACTCCCCTACCATGTAATCTACACCAAGCTCCATCCAACTGGAGCGGGCAAATTTGCGTAAGTCATGGGCTGACCATTTACCGTTTGCTAGACGTGATACCATGGCCGAGCCTTGATTCGCGCTAATCGGTTTACGAGAATTGGATAGCTGAGCAAATAAGTACGGAGAACGTCTGCGGCTATTTTGGTGTTTTTTATAGTGCTTGAGCCATGTGTTCACAGGCTCTACTAACGGCAATATGTGCGCCTTTTTATTTTTGGTGTGAGTGGCGGGAATTCGCCATAATTTTTCCTCAAAATCAAAATGCTCCCACTTGGCCGATACCGTTTCCCCTATTCTCGTGGCATGTACCAATAGTAAAACAAATAACATTTGTTGACTCACGGGTTGGTCTGGCAAGGTTTTGAGTTGTTTTTTCAGCAATTGATGCGTGAACTTGGTTGATTTAATTTTCGGTCGCTGAGAAGTAAACTCCGCCAGCGTACATTGGGCTAATGGATTAAACGGGATCAATTCGACTTTACTAGCGCGTTTAAACGCAGCTCCGAGAACAGCCAGTATATTTTCTAAACTGGAAAGCGCGATTTTTGTTTGCAGCGGTTGATACAACAACTTATCGATTAAAGGCAAACTGATGTCAGTAACATTAACACTACCTAACAGGGGTAAAAGATGTTTGTTAATGATGATGGCTTGGTTTTGTTTGGAATGCTGAGTCAGCATTTGATTAGCGGCTATGCGATCATGATACCAGTTGAGTAATTCTGCTACCTTTACAAACTCCAGTTGTGCAACCACTTGTTGCTTGTTTGATGCCTCACCCAGCAGCTTAATTGCTTTTTCTTTTGCATTGGCTGCGGTTAAATACGGAAAAACACCTAGCTTTAACCAATGCGTTTGATTGTTTTTATTGATAACTAAATAAAACGAGCCTTTTTCCCGATTGGTAAAATATCGAAAATAGACTGGGAGTTTATGATCGCGTAATTGCAAAATAGTCGTTTGCCGTTGGCTTTCTCGAATAGAAGAATGATTCAACCCTACGATTTTCGTCCGCATAACATGAATACCTGAATGTAACTAAATTTTTGTTTTGATATGATTAGTTTGCGTTTGAATAAACGGCGTAACCGGTATGGCCGAGTATTCAAATCAAAGACGATTAATCAAATGGGTAATTCTTTTTATCCTCCTCTGAAATAAACGATGGGTAAGCCAACTTATCTTTGCTTGTTCTCCTTATGATTTTTGAGACAATAATTTCATCACTCAAACCTCGCGTTGAAGCGCGATATATCGTTTTACCCACCTGATGTCGTGCATATTGCAGCTTTTGGGTTAAGTTTTTATCAACCGTTTTCAATACCTCTCGCTTAATTGAACGAGGCTGAACCCCAGTAATTAGTTTACGATTTGCTTTAGGATAGGCCCCAACAAAAAACTCATCCGGTTGAAGTATTGCATCCAACGGGATCGTTGCACCTTGTCGACTTCGTAATTTAACTTCAAATCGAACCCAAAGTTTATACTCGTCTGTCTCTTTGGAAAAACCTAACTGTCGACCCTTTTCATAGCAAATAATTTGCTTATTTGAATGACGAGAGCCTATGACAACGGATTTACCAGAAGGGGTTGAGTAAACTCTCTTTTTGGGTTTAATACCCGAACTTGGAGAGAAATCACCTCTGCTGTAAGCTTGTTGAGCAAAGCGTAATCCATGTGTTTTTGAAAAAGAATCAACGGCAATATCAATTCTCCTAATTTCCGTTCTAATCGTTTTACTAATGCTAACTAAAGGCAAAAAGTAGTACTCACTTGTATTAACATAACTACATCCATTTCCCGACAACTCCAATTGTAAAACCGAGTAACAATTGCGCCATTTAAAGCTTCCGCAATACTTTTTAGTTTCATCGTTAGCTTGAAGTAACATACCATCATCGAAATACCTCACATCAGGTTTAGATTGAATTGATTTAATACCGATATAACTTAGAAACTGAGTAACATTATGAAGAAGTAGTTCAAACTCTTGCTTATTACTCGGTTTGTATTGAATCGTTAAATAATCCACTCTGCTTTTGATATTGTTACTCGATAAGTGGTGACAATCTGTGATCGATAATTGATCCGTACCGTTCACCTCTGATCGCCTATTATTACTAGGGATCTGGTCGTTACTTGTTACTGCTAATGGCTTAGTTATGATCTTAGAGTTTAAATTAAGCTGCTTCATTAGAACGCTCCTCAATCCAATTCATCAGATCAGATAGTCGCCAAGCAACAGCCCTTTCACCCAGTTTGATACGTTTTGGGAATTTACCAACTTGCTCTAATTCCCAGCGACGGGTTCGTGATAACCCAGTAATTGTTTTACATTCAGCTTCGCGGACGAAGCGATCTATTACATTAATATTTGTCATGCAAATAGCACCTATTCATTGTTGGTTCGAAATTGAACGGTTGCTATTTGAATCGATCGTGGAGGTTTTAGCATCTGCGGAGAGGTCGTAGGATGCGGAGTACGACCTCTCCGCATAGTTTTCTATGAATTTTCTTTGTTTTCTTTCGCTAGCTTTACCAAAATAGCTCTAGGTTTATGCACACATTTGTTATTCAATAGCTTTTCGAATGATTCCAACCACCTAGACATTTCACTATGCATTTTAGCCTCATCAGATATATAGCCACCTAACTTTTGGCTAGCATCATAAAAAGCTTTATAGTTTTCTTGAACAAAGTTAAAAATGGCTGGTTTTCCTTCACTAAGCCATTGGCTTATAACTTTAGATATTACCTCATCGATAACCTTATGCTTTTTATTTACATTGTTCTTACCTTGCTTGCTAATAGCTGCTTTAATCTCCTCCGCCAGCTTAAGCGCAAAAACTTTTTTTTGTTTTTCTTCTTCGAAGATCTTTTTTATGCTTTCACATACAACAGCAGAATGGAGACTGTCGCCAACAGTTTCGCAACCTAAATAAGCAAAAAATAATTGAACATCTACTAATAACTGGTAGTAGTTTATGTCTTCTTGAGCATTTAAATTTTGATTAAATGTTCGAATACTCTCAATTAACTTTTCATCAGGAATATCTTTTTGAATTTTATGATACTCGAACTTACATTCCTTTGAAGCTTGTATAATATCCTGCCTAAACTCAGCACTACTTTTATCAAGTTGCTCAATAATCTCGGACAGGGAATCGTAACGGGAAGTAATTTGATTAATACGGTCATTTACTATTTTAGATAAATCATCGGGGACAAATCTGAGAGCATCCATTTTTTATACCTTACTACTCATGAATAAATTAGTAAGATTTTAAATACCTTTCAACAACCTGTATAGAAAAACATGAATAAAAAAACCAAAAACCACTTAATAAACAAAGGGTTAACTGAAACAGATTAAAAATAATCTACGTAATCGTGGGCTGGGTTTTTGAGACGGAGTACCGCGTGTTTTTTCTTCCAAACCACCTACGTAACCGTGAACAAACGTGAAATTGCTGATCGTGCCCATCGTCACTTCCATATCACCTACGTAACCGTGAACTAGATACCCCAGCCGACAATGAACCGTTAGCCCTTCCATATCACCTACGTAACCGTGAACTTAATGATCCTGAAAATAACATCTATTCTGATCTTCCATATCACCTACGTAACCGTGAACTTGTGTTTGCAACGTATCGGTATGCATCTTAACTTCCATATCACCTACGTAACCGTGAACTGGGTGATGTACAGCAACATCATGCTGATACCCTTCCATATCACCTACGTAACCGTGAACCGTTACTTGGCTGGCCATTTAATTGAGATACCCTTCCATATCACCTACGTAACCGTGAACAATAAAAATAATCTCTTAAAACCCATGTTCGCGGGGTTTAAATGAAAATATTGCTAAAATACCCATTTAATTCAACGAAAAAAAACATCCTTATTTATCAATAATTTAAATTTTGCTTATTTTTTTTGGTAAAACAAGTTGTAAGTGATGTGCTCAATTGCCAACCAGTGCTTAAGAGCAACGCCTGACGATGTACTTTCACAAAAGACACGCCTATTGTTTATAGGTTGAGAGCACTTTCTAACCTAGAGTAGAGCAAGGCCAAGATAGGCTCATACACTTTACACCAAGATAATGGAGCGGAAGATATACCAAACCCCATTTAATAAACTTAGCACCACATTCTATGATGGTAAAGGGATCCAGTCTGAGAACCTATTTTTCATTTTTTTATGTTCTTTATCGAACTGAGTAGTCAACCATTCACCTTTCATTGAAATTGTAACTGCTGCATTAACATCAGCGTTATCTTGATAATTACAGCTTTTACACAAAAACAACGATCGCTCATTTAGGTCGCGATTTTTAGAATCATAGTTCCCACACCTATTGCAAGTAATTGATGTACCTGCAGCTCTAACAAATAGCGGTGTTGGTAGCCCAACGTAGGACAGCTTATAATTTAATAAATGCTGTAATTTTTGATATTGCTGACGACTTAAAACTTTATTGAAATTAGTTTTTCGTGCAAACCTAGCTCGCCTGTGATGGTGTCCGTTCGCAATATTTGTCAAATCTTCCAAAACTACTTGTGACCTATACTTTAGCGCTGTATTGACGATCTCATTTGCAATTTTATGCATTATTAAATCAGTGTAACCACGCCATCGGATATACTTGGCATTGCCTTTTGTTTGTTTTTTTCTAGCGTTTGTCTCACATTCTTTTTGATAGTCTCTTAGTTCATTGCCATCACAAAAATCTTTCTTTAAAACTTCTTTTTTTGAAGTAACAGCAAAAGCCGCAATTTTGTCTATACCGCGATCTACCCCCAAATAGGTAGCAGGCTCAATTTTTTCAGCTTTAAATTCAAAAGTGACTGCCAATATGTACCCGTCTGCTTTTTTTATTAATCGATAAGATTTAGGTTTACCTTTAGCCAAAAATTCAGATTGATGCCACTTAGAGAGTTGTATGGGCAACAATAAACCAGTGGAACTAGAGAAGTTTTCGGTTTCCCCTGTTCGAACATTCACCAAATCATTAATAACAACTTTTGCTTTCGAAAACTTCGACTTAGAACTATGACTGTTAATATAAACAAAATATCTGCCTAAACCATCTCTCAACAACATAGCCCCATCCGATGGCCGAGTCCTAAGCCATAGTAAAGGTCTTGGCATACCATCATAAGGCTTTGAATATATTAATTGCTTAGCCAAATCTTGAGATTCAAGATCTAACGAACCAACTAACATATCCATTCCAATATCATAAGTGTCGATGTCTCTATTGTTTCGTGTGGGTAATTTTGCATCTTGCCCCGTTAAACGAAGCTCAACAGTTGAACTAATCTGTGCGATTGCATCTGCGACGACACCTGATTTAGAGGCGTTGGATAAAGGATGTGGTTTTATAAGTTGACTAGCCTCTTTTTTAAGCCGTGTTAACATGTCCTTTCTTTGTTCTTTATTTAGCTTAATAAGGGGCTCAACATGATGTGCCAGCCGTTCTATAACATCATAGAATGCGTTTTCGGCTAAACGCATCTGTGTATCTATTATATTTCCTTTTCTCTTACTAAACTTAACATTGAAAACCGCGGTCTTAAATGTTTTGATCATTCTCATAACGAAGATTATTAAAATAATAGCAAGTGCAAATAAATTTAATCTTAGCTAGCATTCTGAGTTATTCAAATCACTAACAAATGAACCTAGCCCTAATTTTATTCGAATAGAGCAAATGGATTTTAAAAGGAATTATGACTTTTCAAGTAACAGATCGCATTAAAATAGATGGCAATAAGCTCCCTCTTCATTCATTTCCATTGGAGTCATATTTATCGCTAATGGATATAACAATTGAAAATGACATTGACTGCACAGCCATGGCTTTTCGTAGTTATTTCGCGACTTGGGAGATCGTCGACAGTCATCTTTATTTAATCTATTTATCCAAAGGCTTCTCTCACGATACAGAATTCGGATTGAACTCAATATTTCCAAGCTATGCAGATAGAGTTTTTGCGCATTGGTATACGGGAACATTATCAGTTCCATTGGGCGAAATAGTTTACGACGGCTCTAGGAAATTTGGCCCCGTGCATAAATACGCAAATTATCTAAAAATAGTAGTTAAGCAAGGCAAAGTTATTAAGCAATATGAATCAGACAAGGATTACGAATAATGTGGGAGTTCAGTTGGCTTGATTACTGTTTGATTTATTTAGCTATCGGTTTTGTGCTTGGCATCAGCTTGTTTATTTTTGAAGAAAACGTAGTAGACAGTTTTGGTTACTATGCTGCAATTATTGTTATTGTCGTCATTGGCGTATCTATACTTTGGTTACCCTTCGCCATTATGCTGGTGGCCGCCGAGATAAAAAGCAAATTTAAACCAAAGAAAAAACCTGTTCCACCACCTGTTAAAAACTGCTTTTTCTCAACATATAGCATCAAGGAAATAGAAAGAAACCATTTAGTTGAAGACCCACTAAAGGCCTGCCCTAAACTGCCGTTTGGTTTTTTGAATGATAAATGGAAACGTTTTTCAGCACATCTTAGCAGCGATTCATTGGTGTTATTCGAGCGATATGATGGTAAAGGTAATATCACCCGAGGATATGCTGAGGTTTTACCTGATTTGTCCGTTAAGTGTTTTGTTTTTGAGCTAGAGTGATAATGTAATACAACCTGACTTTAATAATAACTATCACTAAGCATGGGTTTAGCTAAACAAAAGCTAATTTATACGAATCAATTACGATAAACTGATTGTATTGAATGATTTTGTTAGATCAATTTATCATTACTTAAAGAAATTTAGCTCTAAATATCATAGGAAGTATTTTTAACCTACCCGTTAAACTATGTACCAACATAAGTACCAACGAAAACAAAATAAATAACAAAACAACATATAAATCAAAAGCTTAAATAATTATATCAAGTTCAGGTGGGGCCACCATTCCCACTAAATAAGCGGAATGGTAGGTAAGTAACTACTCACAATTTCCTATTTTACCGAATAAGTCTCCTATTCCAACCATGGTCAGCTAGGACCACATAGCTTTCCTGTATATCTGACCATGTTTAGTCGCCACATTTAACAGGTAATCAAACATCGTAATAAAACTCGTGTAAATTTTAGTGGAAATATATCAAGCTCTTACCCTGCAGTTTAGCGATTACTCAGTTTCCTCCCCTTGATACTCTTCATTATTAGGGTTTAATTGATTTGCATGATTATCCAAGCTATCCCAATAAGCATCGTTGTTAGGATTCATACTATCGCTTCTATCATCATTCGGTGTACGACTCATTGCTTTTTCCTTCTTTGTTGTTGAATTTGTTTACCACGATTACCCTGCACTTGGTCATATTGCCTATTCGTCCCTTTGGTTCCTAAATTGGCATTTTTCATGTTTGACGAGTTATCTTGAGGTTTAATTTTCTCCATTTAGCATCTCCTTCATTGTTGCTTGAGGGGTATTCTGGTTTAATAGCATCCAGAAAAAAGGGACATTTCACTGAAACATGCTTGATCCAAAGCTACAAACAGGGTTGTTGTTTAATCAACTACCCAAACTACTTTTTATAGCGTCTAACCTAGCCACCTCAGATTCAGACGCTATGGTAAAAGTTGCGCGTATCTCCAAATCCAACCCTAACATTTCTCACGATGAGCAAATTTTTCGAAAGATTCGATCTGGTGCATTAGACGAAATCGATTTGGAAAGTTACTTAGATATAGGCAAATTAAATCTACAGATACCGAACATTAAAGATAGCGAATTACCAGAAGTTGGCAGTTGGCTATTAATCAAGGCGATGGTTGCGGGTTTAAAAGCTCACAACACTCATCAAGCGGACAAATACAAACAATTTATCGAAGCGCACTGTGAACTAGAGCAATTGGCAATTAGGCACCTACTCAAAGAAAAAGACTTTACTTATTTACAAAAATTTTTGAAGGATTGGCTCTTAGTAACCTCATTTGATAACCCCAATCCAACACCTCAACAAGGTGCCAGTTATTTGATCAAATTAACTATGTACTGGGGAGCAATGATCGAGCTTTATCTTGAGCTGGAACTTGAATCTAAAAATATCTCGTTCTTAAGCTATTCATTGCCTTATACAAAAATAAGAAGCGGATCTTCCAAATTACAATTCTCCTCAAGACGTTTTTTGGAACTCATCTTACAAGGCTGGGCTGAAGAGAATTACAGTAAAAATAGAATTACAAAAAACCAATTCTACAGAGATATTTTACGCAAACAGATAGTTGATCTAACCTTAAACCCGTCTAAAGACCTATGTGAATTAGAATTGATTGACCCGGACATTGATGCCATCAAAAAACGTTTTCAACGATGGGAGAATGCCCAGGTATTGTTTTCATATGACGACGTTAAGAAATACTTAGCAATACTACGGACTCCCTATTCTGAAAACGACCTAGGAATCTGGCTCGCCCCATATCTACTAATAAATTTATTTACATATATGCAGAAGGAGTTACTAAGCTCGGGGATATCACCAACACAAATTGAGCGAGAGTTTTCAGAATATCCGAAATACAAAACACTGGTTTCTAAGCGATATAAACGCTTCAATGCCGATACGAAGCTGAGTCCCTAGGTACAGCCATTAAAACCTCTATATCTCGGTTACACAATATATTATCCCTACAATAACGTTCTGTAGATACTCGACATACTCGAGTGTTCCAAGCGCCATCAAGCTATAAGCTATCTATAGACACTTTCAAACATCCAAAATAGTCGAGTATAACAGCGTATTAATTCAAGCAGACTAGGCTACCACACTAGTTACATTAACTATTACCAGCTAGATATGCGTTAATCTGGCTCAACATTTCTTCACCTCTAGTATCTTTATAACTGTAGTGGCATAGTGATTTTGGCCACCTAATTAGAGGATGTTATGATTTGTTCATAGCAGTATTAGATGAAGATAATGGCTAAGAAGTCACGTAAAAATTTCAGTCCAGAATTTAGATTAGAAACGGCTCAATTGGTGCTTGAACATGGTTATACCCATGAAGAAGCAGCCAAGGCCATGAATGTGGGTTATTCGACAATTGGTAAATGGGTTAAACAGTTAAAAGAAGAACGCCAAGGTAACGCCCCGAAAGCGTCACCAATGACCCCAGAGCAAATTGAGATCCGTGAACTCAAGAAACGGATTGAGCGCATTGAATTAGAAAAGGAAATTCTAAAAAAGGCTACGGCTCTGTTGATGTCGGACTCACTGAACAATTCGAATTAATCGAAAAACTCAATCAGAGCCATAAAGCCAAATATCCGATTAAAATATTGTGCGATGTATTTAATGTTCATCGCAGTAGTTATAAATATTGGTTAAAACGAGATAAGTCACCGTCACTTGAGTATCAAGTATTACTAAAGAAGGTTGAGAATGCTCATGAGTTAAGCGGTGGCTCCGCAGGTGCAAGAACGATAAGCGAAATCATAACTCAAGATGAAAGTGACGTAACCTTGAGCCGCTATCGGGCTGGTAACTTAATGAAAAAGCTTAATTTAGTGAGTTGCCAGCAGCCTCAACATGCTTATAAAAAAGCGACAAAAGAGCACGTGGCAATCCCCAATTTGCTTGATCGCAAGTTTGATGTGGCTAAGCCAAATCAAGTTTGGTGTGGCGATGTGACTTATATTTGGGCGGACAATCGTTGGGCATATTTAGCGGTAGTGATTGACTTATTTTCCCGTAAACCGGTTGGTTGGGCAATGTCACATTCACCAGATAGTGAATTAACTGTTAAAGCACTAACGATGGCATACGAGCTGCGCGGTAGACCTGATAACGTGATGTTTCATAGTGACCAAGGTAGTCATTATACAAGTCGTAAATTCAGGCAACGACTATGGCGTTACCAGATAACACAAAGCATGAGTCGTCGCGGTAATTGCTGGGACATAGAGAATATACTTAGTCTTACTGACAATGATGATTTGACCCGTGCTGGGATTGATCTAGTATCTTTGTGTTGACCTGTCGATCTTCATTCGTCAGTAATTTCATAATATTCAGTACCAGTGACCTAATAGGAGCATTGTGTTGCATCATCTGTGTCCAGTCCTGTTGCTGAAACTATGAGGGCTGACAGATATGAATACTAATAAAACTACCAATTTTTTAACGTTAGGCGTTGATACTCATCTTGATAACCATGTTGCTGTGCTTGTAAATAGCATTGGACAAGTCATTGATACTAATGATTTTAAAGTAAATTCTAGTGGATATGAAAAATTGTACAACTGGTGCAAATCGTTTGGTTCAGTAAAACAAGCTGGTTTAGAAGGAACAGGAACTTATGGCGCTGGATTGTGTAAGTTTTTGCAAGAGCGACAAATTGAAGTCTTTGAAGTAAACAGACCTAATAGAGCAATCCGTCGGCTAAGAGGGAAATCAGATCCTACAGATGCTGAAAATGCAGCTCGCTCTGTATTATCCAAAGAATCTACGGCAATACCCAAGTCTCACGATGGTATCGTTGAAGCCATGCGGTATTTAGTTGTAGCGCGAAAAAGTTCAGTCAAAGCTAAAACACAGGCCATCAATCAAATACGAGCTTTGCTTGTAACGGCTCCTGAACAAATTCGTGAAAAATGCTACCTGCCTTCCAGCTATCAATGTGTATCAGCGTGTAAAGAGCTTGAAGCTGAGCCAGATAACTTACTGGAAGACACACTAATATCAATGCTAAACCTATTATCACTGCGTTGGGAGGCGTTAGCTGAAGAATTAAAAACTATAGACAAACAGTTAAAAAAATTAACTTCTTCGGCTGCTAGCAGTCTTTTAGAACAATACGGAGTGGGGAGTTATGTTGCCGCTACTTTGCTTGTAGCTGCCGGTGATAACCCTGAGCGTCTAAGAAAAGAATCATCGTTTGCTGCTTTATGTGGCGTTAGTCCATTGGATGCCTCATCTGGTAAAAAACAACGCCACAGGCTTAATCGTGGAGGAGCTAGAGATGCCAACAATGCCTTATGGACAGTGGCCTTGATAAGAATGAGAAGTGACTTTAGAACAAGGAAATACGTAGAAAAACGTTCGTCAGAAGGGAAATCAAATAAAGAAATTCAGCGTTGCTTGAAGCGTTATATAGCTAGAGAGCTATATCCAATTATCGTATCAGACCTTTCTAAGTTAAGCTGACCTTGACATAGGAGCGTCAACGCACCAATGGAACGATTTTTTAGAAGTTTAAAGACGGAATGGATACCCACTATAGGCTATCAGAGTTTTAACGAAGCTAAGATAGATATCACGAAATATATTATTGGCTATTACAGCCAAGTTAGGCCGCATCAGCATAATGGCGGTTTGACACCAAACGAGTCAGAAAAAAGGTACTGGCTAAACTATAAAACCGTGGCCAATTTAACTTGACCACTACAAACCATCAATAGAGTTATAAATACTCACATCAGTGCGAATTTTCACCGAATCACCAAGCAGCTCTTTGCAAGCCTCATCCATGCATGCAACTACATCTGAAACAACTTGCTGTTGGCTCTCGACAGAGGCATTCGCGTAGCACACTCAAACATTTGTTATGAATACAATAGCCTTTACACTCTAGCTCTTTGAAAAACACTCTGACAAATTTCTTGGATAATTCTTCAATTAACACATCTCCCAATACCGGTTGAACATGCTTTCGATAAGCGATTTCAAGACCGTGTGTGCGACCTGCAATGGTATTTCGATAATCTAATTCCCCTATTTTATACAACTCAAAAATATCATTTAATCGTAGCTGTCTATTATTGGTTAACGAATCGAGGGCGGAATGTGCTTGCAGACGATAGCTATTCAATAACTCAACAACCCTACTTCTTGCATCGTCCAATGACATGCTCGAAGCATCCCCTACCCTGATGTTGTGGCTTTTGCTCGACACTTTAAATCGAGCGAAGTAAGTCTTGGTTCCTTTTTCCGTAACCGTTAACTTTAAATTAGGTTGTTTCTTATCTGAATAAGTCCGAGACTTATTGTCTGCTTTAATTGCGTTAATTCGTTTTTGAGTGAACGAAAATGTTGAGTCAAAATTCATATTTACACCTTTTTTACACTGACCAAAAGTGTAAAAAAAGGTGCTATTTGCATTAAAAACGGGGATAAAATCGGCCTATAGCCCGCATTTAACCGCTAAAAACCGAACAGGTGGGGCCACCATTTTCCTTACACTGTTCATATTTCTAGCGTTCATAAACACTACTTTTTAAACTCTAACCTGTTTGAAACTATTTTATAGCTTCATGAGATGGCAAAAGCAGATGAGATCCATGATTTCTTAAAAACATCATGCTTTGGCAATCGCCACATTGGATGATTTTCTAGTGACATACTATTTCTCCGGCTTTTCCCAAACATAAGACTTCATAGCATCGTCCACTTTTGTATGTGTTAATGCGTTTGTGAAGTTTGAGATTAGTTTTGATGCCAGTCCGGTGAGCACTTCCAAAGCTTGGCGCTTAGTATATCCCGCATTCAAAAACTCATTTAACTTATCGTCACCAATATGACCTCGGTTGTCTAATAAGGCTTTTGTGAAATCATGAAGCGCTTGAAGTTTTGCGTCTGGCAGATTAGTGCCATTTCTCAAAGCTTCAATAACATCGTCTGGCATTTTAGATGACTTCATCATCCATGTATGGCCCGGAACACAATAGTGGCAATTATTCTCAAAGTTTGACGTCATAAAAACAACTTGTTGCTCAACTGGGCTAAACGCTGTTTCTTTCATGAAGCTTGTAAAGGTTTGGTTATACGCTTTATATGTTGCTGGCGCTTCAGCTAAAATCTTGTGGAGGTTTGGGATCATGCCAAAGCCAGCTAAAGATTGCTCCATCAATGGTTTCGATTCTTCTGGTGCCGTATCCAGCTCATAGTAAGTAAACATAATTAATAGTCTCTATTTAAATATTGATTGAGTAAACGTTCAAAAATTTCTGCTTCTTGTGCACCTGAAAGGGCCTGTTCGCCATTAAAAATAAATAATGGTACGCCATGTACTCCTCTTTGATGCCAGTGCTATTCGATTAACTTCACTTCTTCAGCGTATGAGTTATTACAGGCATTGCTTGCTTAGCGTTCCGCGAATAGGGTAATTGTTATCAGGATTGCGTATCCAACCTAAGCCGTTTATTAATGACTGAAGTTCTGGTCTTATAAACGGGTTGTTTGAAATATCTGCAACGTGCACTTTACCTTCACTGTTAACGACAAATAATCCCGGCTCAGCAAATGGATGATCTGTTTCTTCAGGCGATCTAGGGGCTGATATATACAAGCCAAGCTCTTCCATTTGTTCAGTAGTAAGGCCGTAGGCGATAGGGAAACTAACATCAAGTCTTTCCATATGACTTTCTAGTTGTTTTTTACTGTCTCCGGAAACGGCGATCAAATCTACGCCTGTTTGAGCCAGTAAGCTTTTCGCATTTTCTAACTGGTTTAAGTAGCGGGTACAAAGCGGGCAGTGCTGACCTCTGTAAACAATGACCATCTTCCAATCCAAACCATTTTCAGGAACAGACAACTTTTTAATATCGCCATTCAAAAGTTTGGCTTCGATATTTGGAAAGTCAGCACCTGCATGCAATTTATTGGTATATTCAACGCTCATGACTGTTCCTTAAAAATGTTTGTTAATGTGCGCTTCAAATCGTTTGAAGTCATTTTCTACATCGGCATTCTTCATAACATCGAAACAGGCAAATGTTTCCATTGGTTTCATCCCAAAGAACTTGAAGTTCATATGCATAGGGAACATTAAGTCGTCGATTGATTTGCCATCAAAAAATTCACCTTCATCGTTAAATGCTTCTTCCGGTGCATTAAAAGTAAGAGACATCATATATTTGGTTTTAGTTAACGTGCCGCCCATACCATAGTTTTTCTTTGGTGCCTCTTTTGTACGGCCGTCACCAACACATAACGCTCCTCCCATACCAGCGGTATAAACTTCATCCATATACTTCTTAAATGACCAAGGCACACCCATCCAGTTACTGGGCGATTGCAGGAATACAATGTCTGCCCATTGATGATGTTCTAATTGCTCTTCTACATCGTACTCATCACTCATTGTTACGACGCGAGTGTTATAACCTTTACTCTCAAGCAGTGTTATTGCTTTATCAATTAAGGCTGCATTTAGCTTGCCTTCGGAAAATGGGTAATACTGGTGGGCATTAATAATTAACACGTTCTTCGAATCAGTAGCGCTCATAAAACAACTCCAAATTAAATTTCAGCAAAAATAAATAAGAGAAACATTCTCTAATTCAACCTATTTATGGTATATTTTAGTTACCTGATTTAAGTTATCAATTAGTATACTTTTAGTAACCTACTATTTTTATAAGGAGGATTGATGGAAAGTGTCGTAAAAACAGATAGTAAAGGTAGAAAAAAAGTTTTGAATGCATGCACTGAACCCTGCGCTATTGAAAAAGGCATGCGTTTAATTGGCGGAAAGTGGAAAGGCTCCATTATTTATCACCTTAAAGATGAACCTGTAAGGTTTAATGACCTAACCCGTATGCTTGGCGGTGCCAGCAAAAAAATGGTCGACCAACGCCTAAAAGAACTAGAAAGTGAAGGGATGGTACTCAGAAAAGTGATAAGTGATAGACCTGTTGCTGTAACTTATGAGCTAACCGATTTCGGTAAAACTGCACTGAATATCTTAGATGAACTCAGGATTTGGTCAGAATCCCATCAAATATAGCGATAACGACTTTGGATTATTTAGCTCACCTTTACTTAGCACAACCCAATGCAAATTCTCATTTTGGTAATCTTCTTGGCGATTTTGGTGGTAAAAGGTATGTAAAGCGTAACCGATCACTGCGCAATGGTGCTAGATACATGACACTTTCTCAATAAACCAGACAAATAGCCGCCTACACAAACTAGAACATTACTGGCTACATCTGTGAATAAGTGAAAAACAAAATGAAAAGTTACCATGTCAATTTCATTGATAAAATCACAACCCCAGCACAGCTTATCATCACGATAAGCACTACCTTTCATCCTAATAAATAAACATATTTTGTATTAACACAAATATTTCAAACCAAGCTACACTCAAATAAACGGTCGCAAAGGCCAGACAGCTGACAGCACTCGCTTAAGCGATTAAATCTGAATATCTTGTTACCTGTTCGGTAATTTTTTGAGATTGGGGTTAATCTAAGTGACAATAAAATCCTGTTTCATAACCAGCTTATTAGCGGGTTGTTTATTATTTAATAACGCGCAGACGCAAACATTACCTGTCGCATTCGATATCTTTGTTGATTATTCAGTCATCGATAATATTAATACTCAGCCGCTACGTGGTCTCGCTGTTGTGAGTTCCGAGTGGGCGTTAAATCAGTCTGAAAATATTTGGCTAAGTGGCAGTCTTATCGCTTATACAGGTGACAATGGCAGTGAGTTATTAGGTGATTGGCAAGGCTTTGATAATATTGATGCTAGTGACCAGATAAGTCTTTACCAAGCATTAATCGGCTTTAAACCGCAAGAAAACTGGCAAATATTACTCGGCCAGATTGAAGCCAATGATCACTTTGCGTTTACTGATCATGGCGGACTGTTTTTAAACTCATCTATGGGATTTAGTCCAAGCATTAATGGCTTATCTTCCTACCCTGATACTCAATTGGGCTTAGTTGCAAATTATCAAACAGATAACTTAGGGATCAGCGCTGGCGTTTTCAAAATACATAACCAAGAAAGTCAACGTTTTGACCAGCTACAGCAGATTGTGCAACTCACTTTACCCATGAATAGCGTAACCATGCGCTTGGGTATTTGGCAAGCACCAGATGATACAAGATCACTAAAAGGAGCTTATGCAGTAGTGGATTGGCAAATGGCTAGAAAATTGTCGGCTTTTGTTATGCTCGCTAACAATGACAAAGACTCAATTAACATAGCTCACAGTCACCTAGGTGCGGGGGTGCAGTATGATAATGTGTTTGATAGCAATATATCTTTAGGGGCAGGATATACGCAAGCTAAACTAGAAAACGATAAAGAGTCGGTTGTTGAATTTTTTATCCACCTCCCCATTAATCAGTACCTTAAAATCACCCCAGATCTACAATGGATCAAATTGGCCGATCAGTCTAGCCACAAGGTATTGACACTGCGAAGCAATATCACTTTTTAAACCCAATCTGTTAGCAACTATCTATTATCCCGCTTTGCAACTTCAATACGATACAAATGGCTTTTACACTGCGGGCATGGGTTAACTCCCGAAACCGTGCCCGTGTAGCTAATATCGCAAGCTGCACAATAATATTGACAGGGCTGTTGCTTAGCTTGCTCTTGCATCGCTTGCTGACGTTCAGCAAGTTTACGTTTATGTTGTTGTAAATTGGCTTCTTGCTCCGCTAAGCGTTGCTGTTTCTGCTCGGCTAAAACCTTTAAACGTTCAGCTTCATCATTCGCTTGCTGACGTTCTAGTTCAAGATCGCCTGATGTAGTTGATTCAAGCATAGCTTGTTGTTTTGCCACCTTGGCTAACGCTTGCTGGCGTTGGTAATCTTGATGACGAGCTTGCGCTGCTCGTTGTTTTTCTAATTGTTTTGCTCGAGCCTGTTGGCGCTGTTTTTGTGCTTTTTCTTCTTCTTGTCGTTGTTCTTGACGGCGTTTTTCTGCTGCAGCCTGTTGTAGTTTACGTTGCTGTTTTTGCTGTGCTACTTTTGCTTGTTGGATCTTTTCAATTTCTTGCTCTATCGCCTGTTGACGAACATGATACACCCAACGCTTTGCTTGATGTTTCGACGCCGCTAACATACTTAACAAATAAGCTTTGGTTGATTGCGTGGTATCCGACTTAGTTAAAGCTTGAAGCAATTTTTCAAGGTTTATAATAATAACGCCAGCGATAGATTGACAACGATGCGGCGAATAATAACGACCTTTATGCTCAAAAAAGATCCCCAGTTTTTTACCTTGTACATCCAAAATAACGTCAAACTTACCCCGCTCAATATCAAGATGCTGATACTCAATTGCCTTGGCTTGTGTAACAAGACGCCGCGATCTTAATAATGTATGGTTGAAATAGTAATCGGGTGTCGTAAAGTGCGTATGCTCAACAAATAATTGTTTAAGCATTAATTTAATTGCCGAATACCAAGAGTAATCGCATTCTGAATAATTAATCCCGCTATCAAAATGACTGTTATGCGCAAAGTGCCAATCGTTTTTAGTGCCATGACGGGCAACCAAAGGATGACCACAGCTCGGACAAATACAATTGCATTTAGCCCCCTGCTCGACATCTTGAATGTCGACCAACTGTTGGCTATCAACGGCGAGTCCAAACGGTATTAAATGCTGCATACTAGGCGAATTTTTATCTCTGTGAACGACTTAAAATGAGTTCTTCGCGAACACAGTTTAATCATAGCCACTTATTTTCTTTTTGTTAGGCTTAAACTGCAACAGGATCGTGTTGCGATTCGCTGCGCTCATGGCAACCTACGGTTAATTCTAATCACTGTAGGTTGATCCGAGTATAACGAGGCGCAACATTTAAAGCCGCAATCGGTGCGGTTCGTAGAACTCACGGCACCCTACGACCTACGACAACATTGTCCATCTAATTCCTATCGTTCTCTAAACATAGCCTCCGCAAAAGCATCCAACTCAGCCTCGTCTAATTGAAAAAATGGAAACTGTTTAGCCCTACGGCGGCGATTTGATAAAACACTGGCTAATGCCTTGACCGTTTTAAATTCACTAGCAAATTCTTTCAGCTCAGCAGTATCAAACTTCAAGTTAGCTATATACGTTTGTAAGTTTTGCTGGGTAGCTTTTTTCGTTCTAGCGTGGAAACGACTAAAAACCATAGCTTCAATACCGGGTTGATTATCAATACCAGCAAATTCTTCTTGTAGATCGTACAATTTATTTTCTAATAAAGTTTCAAGAGCGGCGACTGTATTATCATCAAATTCAAACTCTGCACCTTTAATATGCTGTTGGTATAAAGATAGGATAGTAAAAGCATCATTACTTTGTTTGGCTTCAGCTAGCACTTGCATCAACTCATGCCGCTCGCTTTTCTGTTGTTCATCAGTAACCTTGTCTGGATGCAAGGCGCTAGCTAAGCGTTTATACATTTTATTGAGTTGGCTTGATTTAAATAAGTTATCGAGCTCCACGTTAGAGTTGGCAAATTCAGGGGCTGCCTGACGCTGCTGTTGATTCCCAAATGGGTCATCATCTACTTCATCATTAGTAAAATCAAAAGGGTTTTCGTCTTCCAATTCCTCTTCCCACATTTGCATGTGCAATTTCTTTATAAGCTCTTCCATGTAAGCGGGGTTTTGCGCCACTTTCTTCAATTCTTCATCGCTAACCTCAGCTTCATCGACTTCCCCTCCCATCATTTCAGACAACATGGCGCGTAATTCATCTATTACATAATCGTCTTCGAAATCCAATGGCTCAACAAGACTGTTCATTTGCTTGCCAAACTCATCTCGTAAAGCACCAGTATCAATATGAGAAGCAAATGGGTGTTCTTCCAAGTCACCTATATCTTGGCCTATCCAATCCATTAATTCGTCACGCTGGGCATGGCTAAAAGACTTACGCGGAATAAACTTGATTAAGTGCTTAATTTTAGCCTCTACTTGTAAGCAATATTCGTGTTCTAATGGTTCGGCTAATTGCTTAAATTACTGATAGAAATCAGCCTGCTTCACCTTATGCTTGGCAATTTTAGTTTTTTGTTTTTCAATTTTTTGCCACAAAGTTTGCAGCCGAGATGTTTTTTTATCAGAAGATATCTTCTTGGCTTTTACTACCAAGTTTAAATTAACGACTTGTCCCAAAACCAAACCACTTTAAAAAATATAATTGGCTAAATACTAGGGGGGAAATAAAAGAAACAACCAAGGCTATTTTCCGCTAACTAATATCAAGTTAGCATACTCAATCAAACTCCACTTCTCTACCATCACTGGTATGCACTTTTACCACCACATCATCGATATTATCAGCCATTATCACCTCGCCAATGGCAGCGTGATTAAATAGCACAGCATCATCTTTGATTTCGCCATTTTGTTTAATCAAGCGGCGTTTAACACTCATTTGCCGGCGTTTGGTAAACCAGTTAAGTGGTGAACGGTGCGAGTATAAAGCGCGATTGATTTTATCTAAACGGCGGATCAACGTATCAGGAAAAGCATTTTTTAAGCCGCTAGCTGTCACCTGTAGAATGCGTGGGCTATTGCGACGGAAACGCAAAGTCACATCGTAGGCAAATGAGTAATGGACATCACCGGATAAGATCACAAAATGTGGTGGGGTTTTAGCATGACGGAAGATATTTAAGATGACGCTAGCTGAGCCTTTATGTGCCATCCAATTTTCAGCGTCCACCACCAAAGGTTTGCCAAAAAAGGTGAATATGGCTTGGATAGCCTCAATTAATTTCACGCCAAAGACTGGCGCGGGAGACACCATGATCACACTGGGTTCGTTGATAAGCTCACTTTGCAACTCACTTAAGGTCTCCCAATCCATCAAGCCTGATGGCTTGTTAGCATTAGATTCAGAGCGCCATCTATGAGTGCGGGTATCCAGCACTAATACTTTAGGTTTAGTATCTAAGTAAAAATGCCAATGCGGCCAATCTAAAATGTTGTCTACAACTGTGTCGTGCTCAACTACGCCTTGCGGCGTAAACTTATCAGCTATTTTTTCGGCCAATATATCAAAATTTTGTTTTTGATTGCCCCAACCTTGGCACAACCAATAAGCGATTAATGCATTACCAATAATACGTTTTGAGTATGGGTTACCGTACGCTGCCTCTTCCCAACCCCGAGTTAAATTCCAGTCATCGGTTACGTCGTGATCATCAAATATCATGTAAGTGGGAATATGCGCTAAAGCACGACGGACTTTAGGTAAGGTGTCAACAAAGCGTTCAATACACTTAGCTTCGTCGTCAAATCTCGCGTTAAACTCGGCAGGTAGTTGTGGCTTAAGTAAGTTTAAATTCACTTTTTTCCATAAAGTTGGCGACCATACCAACAAATACATAGCCAACATTTCTGAAAGGGTGATTAAATGGTTATGAGCGCCAACTGAGGTAAATATCGGTTTACGGGCGCCCAAAAACACCAGATCTAGCACTTTTTGACTGGCTTTATCATCGGGCAATAACGCTTCTCTGTAGTAGTAGCATTTATCGCTAGTTAATAGCTCTTGGGTGTCATTGATTTCCGTACCTTGCCAGCTTTCTTCATATAGGCCCAACTCATCCATTACTTGATGAATTACACTTAACATGGGGCCTGCCACGTCATCCACATACACTTGGTCGCCCGACAATATCAACATGGCTGGGCGCTGTGTCGCATCATCCGCAACGACAGCTAATTTATCATCCAACACTGCCAGTGCATCATCCTGATTATGATGCGGTTTACGACAGGAGCCATGCATTAAGCTTTTTATTTCAGACGCGATAGTAAAAGTCACGCACTCTTGGTCTTGATAACAAAGCTCAGGCACTAACTGCTTTAAATTAACTTTGCTTTCTGGATTTTGACCAAGCGCAGCTTGAAACAATAAGTCATAGCTTAATAAAGTATCTTGCGGTAAGGGTTGCTCGAAATGAACATCGATATGATGAATAAAGCACTGTTCACCAACTTGAATACTAGAACAATTATCCGGCTTTAAATCAGCGGAAAACAGTTGCTTACTTTGCTCCTTGATCACTAGCTCAGCGCAAATTGGCTGGCGGGTCACTAGCCACAATGTCAATTGCGCTGACGAAACATGGCGTAAAATCGGCCCTGCTAGGATTTCTGTTTGATGCTCTAGATTATTATTCAAGGCAAGACACCTTTTATAGAAAGTACTGCGTTATATAACTAAGTAAAATATAAAAGAAAAATGGTTACAGCCCAATAAGCCCTTTTTTATAGAGAATCAAGCTTGATTACTTTCACCCTGAGCGCGAAGCAGTCGAAGGGTTCATTTTATCTAAGATACGCACAATTACTTATATCCCTTTTCAGGCGATTAATAAAGCCACACCCAACATGTAAAAAGTGCAGTTTAGCTAAGACTTTCAATGCTAGTCGGTCTTTAGACCAATGGATACACCTTCTACATAGGTTTAAATATTGGCCTACAGTCCATATAAAAGTATTAATATACGCGACTTTTTGTCCTCTAGAACAGCACTTTTGTTGTTCACATTGTTCTAACTCATACATAGCGCCAAGATTTGTCCGCTGACGCAAACATAGGGTTTGCGAGCACTAAACCTAAGGACAAATCATGTTTAACTCATTTAACAGAGCGCTTGCCATGTTAATAGTTGGCTTGGCGAGCTTATGCAGTTTACCCAGCCAAGCAAGTGGTTTATTACAAGCCAAGCATGCTCAGCATACCGAATTAGAAATTAGACAACATCACGTTAATGTTGTTATTGAAAATGGCTACGCCATAACATCAATCGAGCAAGTATTCTTTAACCCGAATCAACAAGATCTCGAAGCGCATTATTCATTCCCGGTACCACGTAAAGCCGCGGTCAGTGAGTTCAGCTACTGGATCAACGGCCAACAGATTGTTGGCGAAGTGATTGAAAAACAACGCGCTAAAAAAATCTATCAACAAGAAAAAAGCCAAGGCCGCGAAGTCGCTGTTACCGAACAGAATGACTTTAAAACCTTTAGCTCAAAAGTATATCCCGTGCGCGCCCAACAAGAAGTGCGGATCCAACTGGCTTATATCCAAGCCGCTCACGTTGATACTGGCATAGGTCGTTATGTTTATCCATTAGAAGACGGTGGTGTTGATGAGCATCAATTGGCGTTTTGGACTAACAACGACAAAGTCACCGAGCAATTTAGTTTTAATTTAACGTTTCGTTCTGCTTACCCAGTGTCGCAATTTCGTTTACCCAAACACCCTAGCGCGCAAATAACCCAAGTCTCAGCACAAGAATGGCAAGTTTCTCTTGGCAATAACAAACTAAACAACGGCGCTAACAACGGCCAGTTCGTTGAAGAAGGCGCTAACGCCCCCCCTAATAACCAGAATTCTCTTGGTGTAAACCAACCAATATTTTCGCTTAATCAAGACATAGTGGTCTATTGGCGTCATCAAGATGGCTTACCGGGTTCAGTTGATTTAGTCACTTACAAAAAGCCGAATGAACGTAAAGGTACTTTTATGCTGACCTTAACTCCCGGTGATGATTTATCCCGAATCACTGAAGGCCGCGACTGGGTATTTGTTTTAGATTACTCCGGCTCAATGCAAGGTAAATATCAAAGTATGGTCGATGGTATTCAACAGGGTTTAGCCAAATTGAATCCTGACGATAGGTTTCGCCTCGTCATATTCAATGACTCAGCGCAGGAGATAACGTCACACTTCGTTAATGCGACACCACAAAACGTTAATCAATGGATTGAAACCCTAAGCCACTATCAACCAGGCGGCAGTACTAATCTTTATGATGGCGTTAAACTCGGTATTAAAAGCTTAGATGCCGATCGCAGTAGTGGCTTAATCCTTATAATTGACGGTGTTGCTAATGTCGGGGTAACCGAGAAAAAGCGCTTTTTACAACTAATGGAAAAACGCGACGTGCGCTTGTTTACCTTTGTCATGGGTAACAGTGCTAATCGCCCCTTGTTGGAAAGCATGACTAATATTTCCAACGGCTTTGCGCTTAATGTTTCAAATAGCGACGACATCACAGGGCAACTTATGCAGGCAACCTCAAAGTTAAGCCATCAAGCCTTGCATGATATCGAGCTAGAATTTAATGGTGTAAAAGTAGGTGATATCACACCTGAGCGCATCACTAGTTTATATCGCGGCCAACAACTTATTGTATTTGGTCACTACTGGGGTGATGGTCAAGTTGAGATTGAACTAACCGGTAAAGTGTCAGGCCAGAAAAAACACTATCGCACTCAATTCGAAATGCCAAAACAAAGCGAATTAAACGTAAGCGCCTAATGAACTGGCGGGGCTAGCTTTCTTTATTTTCTGTTTTAAAATTCCAAGGTAGGAGTGCTTCTAACTTTTCAACCGTATCTGCATATGGCAAGGCTTTGAATACCGCGTTGAGGTAATGATAAGGTTCAAGGCCATTCACCTTAGCCGTTTCAATCAAGCTATAATGTATTCCGCTGGCATGAGCGCCAGCTGGACTATCTGCAAATAACCATGCTTTTCTGCCAACAGCGAACGGGCGTACTGCGTTTTCGGCTAAGATATTACTGATATTCAATCGACCATCTTCGCAGTAAACCATTAACTTGTCCCATTGATTGTGTAAATACGTCATGGCTTTGCCGGTTAAACTGTCTTTGACCACTTTGGGGCGCTGCACATCTAACCATTTCTTTAATTTGTTCAGGACAGGAACACTTTGCTTTTGACGTGCTTGATATTTTTCATTGGCACTCAAGGATTTGATATTACGCTCTATCACATACAGTTTGTTGATATAGCTAAGCGCCATATCCGCTTTACTCGCTTTGTTCTTGACCTTTTTCGGTTGCGCGACCTGAGCGTCTTTAAATTTACGCCTTGCATGATCCCAACAACCCAACGAGGTTAGTTTGTATTCTTTGCAGACAGCATTGTACCCTGCATATCCATCGGATTGCAGATAGCCATTAGTGAATCCATCCAGCAGGCGCAAGGGTACCTCCTCACCGCGCGAAGGATCATATTCAAACAGGACTGATTGTCGTTCTGGCTCTCCACCGAGGGTGACCCACATGTATTTGTTGCTCGTTGGGGATGCACCAGGCTCTTTGAGTACCTGAATTCGGGTTTCATCGACCATTATCAGTGAGCCGTTATGTTGATACTCACGAAGTAAATGGATAAGTGGCTGAACCTGCCTCGCTAACGCGATAACCCAATTGGCTAAGGTCGCCCTTGATATATCACCACCGTAACGACGGACGATATTTTCTAAACGATACAACGGCATACCATCAGCATATTTCGACACGATAATATAAGTCATCAAGTTAACACTGCCCATGGCTTTAGCCACAGGATGTAATATCACGTCAGCAGTTTTGATAATGCGCTTGTCTTGCTTATCTTTAAACACCGCCTTTTCTTGCATGTATTCCAACACTCGAACTTGAGCCGGAATGATATCTAACTCTTCTCTGACTTTGACAAAGAAAGTGTCAATGGCACCGACTTTGTCTTCTTCAGATAAATAAGCGAATACTTGCTCACGTGGTAACTTATCAGAAAAAGGCTTGCGTCCTGTTTTGGCTTTTGAAGGGGTATCCGGTAACGGTAACTCTTCTTGTTCTGGCTCAGCGGTGATTTCGGCTTCATTAAACAAGTTACCTTGCTCGGCTTTGGTTTGCTCACTGCTGGCGCCAAAACGTTTTTGATTAGCAAGGTTGAGGTACTCTTCTAATAAAGCGATACGCTGTTGTTGCCAAGCAATCACTTCTGTTTTTTTGTCAATAATATCGTCTTTTTCAGACAACAATGCCGCCATATCTTCCATGATGTTGGTCGAGTCAGATGCTAGATTTAGTGGGGTGTTCGGCGGCAATTTCATGCCACGAATTATACCAAACCTGGGTCATAAAGTCGTTAAAAAACAGACTCATAATTGAGTTTTTTATGGCCTCGCATAGCACTGATATCATAGCCATCCAGTAACCAATTTATCTGCTGGCCGGTTAACGTCATCACCTCTTCATTGTGACGAGGCCACCTGAATTTTTCTTCGGCGAGGCTTTTGTAATAAAGGACGAAGCCATTGTTTTCCCAGAAAAGGCATTTGATTTTATTGCGTTGACGATTGGTAAAGGCATATAAATGGCCTTCAAATGGATTATGGCCTAACTCACATTCAACGATAGCGGATAACCCACGAAATGACTTTCTAAAATCAACTGGCTGACAGTAAAGATAAACCTGTGTGAGTGCCGTATTGGGGCGCATCACTTGGCTCATGACAACACCTGAGCCAATTGTTTAACCAACTCTAAGTTATGATGGTTAATCCCACACACCTTAAGGCCATTGTTCAGTTGTACACTCAGTGGCTCACTGGTTGTGTAACTTTCCATGACTTGCACACGAGCAAATCCGTTGGTAACGGTGCTCACATGGCAGGGTGGATTGGGATTGCCTATTTTATGTTTATGGTAACTTAAACTGTTTTGAGATAAGTTGTGCTGACGGCAATAGGCGGCTTGGCTTAACCCTGACATTTGCCATTGTTCGATGTGAGTTTGCCAGAATGCTTGTTTATCTGTAGTCATGTTATTTCCTCGCGTGAATGATGAGGAAATTATGCGGTTCTCAGTTCTCGAAAGTAAGTACGTCAGTTCATTAGGCGCTTACAATTAAACCCAGAATTAGAACGCTTGTGGGCATTTGGCAAAATTGAAGATCTGCAAGACAAAATGGCTTATTTTGGCAAAGACCAAGATAGTGAACATGCCATTCGTGATTTAGCGATGCAGTACAGCCTAGTGACTGACTACACCTCGATGATAGTGATGACGGAAGAGCAATTTGCCGCGCACAATATCGATCGTAAAAACAAGCAGCGTGTCGGTAACGAGAAGCAAGCTCGCCAACAACGTCAAGCGCAAGGCGTACAAGATAATCGTGTAGATAAGCAACAACCTATGTATAACTCACCACGACCAAGCCATAGTGGAAGCGGCGGTTCTCTAGGTTATGGCTTTTTAATCCTGATATTGGGGTTAACAATAGGTCGAGTTGCTAGGGTGAAACGTTAACACCTCTTACCTTTGGGCTTGCAAGTTCGTAAGCCTAAAGGCTCACCTACAATAAATACTAAATACACCAAGCCGTTCGATCACCAATGAGAAATACACCATCACCAGCACAAAAATAACGGCAGCAGAAAAGGTCACCACTCCCACCGAAAAACATATGCCAACTTAAGTGCATTAAACGAACCTTGTAATAAATATGCGCAGGGGATTATACAGGATTTGGATAATGCTTAATTGAATCACACGATTCAAATTTTGTGCTTAAATGTTTATCCAATTAATTATACAGATAATACTATTTCTGGATTTGGAACACTTATATAAACTGGTATATGTCGATTTTTTCAGATTATATCGACATATGAACTTCTCATGTCGATACTATCGACATATACTCATAACATGTCGAAATAATTGCAAAACATAAACATGACTTGGTATCCACAGCGTGCTTTTAACGATATACCGTTATTACCCCCCCAAAATGACGAAATAGAGTCAGTTTCAGTGCTTAAAGTTTGTATATCCGCACGTGCTGCCTTAGCAGAACTAAAACAAGCTGGGCAACTCTTACCCAATCAAGGTCTGCTAATCAATTTATTGCCATTATTGGAAGCAAAAGACAGTACCGAAATTGAAAATATTGTTACGACATCTGACCAGTTATTTCAGTACGCCCAAGAAGAATCACTAGCCGATGCAGCTACAAAAGAAGCTCTCCGCTATCGCACAGCTTTGTACAATGGGTATATAGAATTAAACCGCATGCCTTTGTGCACGAATACTGCGATAAAAGTATGCAGTACCATAAAAGGTGTGCAAATGGATATTCGCAAAGTACCCGGTACTACACTCACCAACCAAACAACAGGAGAAGTGATCTATACACCACCAGAAGGTGAAAAACACTTACGTGATTTATTGGCGAATTGGGAAAATTTTTTACACAGTGAACAAGATGAAATTGATCCCTTAATCAAAATGGCTGTTAGCCATTATCAGTTTGAAGCTATTCACCCATTTACCGATGGCAACGGTCGTACAGGAAGAGTACTAAACATGCTCTACTTGATAGATCAGCAACTATTAACCCTACCTATCCTCTATCTCAGCCGCTACATTTTGCAACATCGCGCCGAGTATTACCGTTTACTAACAGCAGTAACTCGTGAACAGAACTGGCAAGACTGGTTGGTTTATATGCTTAAAGCAGTCGAACACACTGCAACTTGGACGGTTGGAAAAATCGCAGCTGTGCGCCATTTAATAGAGCATACATCCAACCACATTCGCACATCATTACCTAAAATATACAGCTATGAACTAGTACAAATTATTTTTGAACAACCATACTGCCGTATCAATAATTTAGTCGATAACAATATAGCTAAGCGTCAAACAGCATCAGTGTATCTTAAACAACTAGCAGAAATAGGCGTGTTAAACGAAATACAATCTGGTAAAGAAAAACTATTTGTCCACCTAAAACTGATCCAACTTATGACAGCAGATAGCAATGAGTTTAATCACTATTAACTATTAAGCTGTAACTGGGGTAAATGATTAGAAGGTGCAACTCACTTCGTTTGGGGCACCCTACCTCATCAGATATTTATGAATCCGCCACACTCGGCAATCTAATCTCAGCCACACAACCACTGAATTTACCGCGATTACTTAAACTTAGCTCACCATGATGGGCTTCAATAATCTGGCGACTGGTGGCTAAACCGATACCGGAACCGGATTGTTTGGTGGTGTAAAACGGTACAAACAGGTTGTCTGGGTTACTAATGCCTGTACCTAAATCTTTAACCTTAACCACGACATTATCCTTGTCATTTAACGCTTCGATTTCTATTGACGGATGCTGGTGGGGATCGCTGCTGGCGTTAACGATGGCGTGTGATTCAAAGGCGTTTTTCACCAGATTAATTAGCACTTGTTCCAACTGACTACTGTCGCCCATCACCCACAAAGCTTGTTCTGGCAGTTGTAATTCAAAACTATAATCAGGATACAAGCTAACTACCGAGTTAACCCAATCCAAAACATTAACTTGGGTTTTATCCGGATTCGGGATTTGTTTAACCTGTTTATAGCCTTTCACCAGTTTGATTAAGCCATCGGCGCGTTGATGGATAACCCCAAGGTTATCTTTAAGTTTTTGGCTTTTATCCGGTCTATCAACGTAGGCGGTTAAGGATGCGCTAAGGCTGGAAATAGGCGCTAGCGAGTTGTTAATTTCGTGACTCAGCACGCGGATCAACTTCTGCCACGCTTGGTTCTCTTCACTGCGCAATAAGGCTTTTACGTCTTTGATTAGCAGTAACTGATGGGGTTGACCTTCTTCGATAAAGTGATCTCGATATATGCTAAAGCGTCCGGATTTATTCGGAAAATGCCAATCTAAAGGTTGATTAGGATCACATTCAATTAATGGCGTGATCTGCAACTCATTAACATGGCGATTTAGAATTTGCTCTTGCTCACCGCCAAACAATAAACAGAAAGCCTGATTAGCTAAGGTTACCTTGCCCGACTCATTCACCGCCACCAAAGCGATATCAATATTATTGATAACTTTACCCACCAATAGCTGGCTTTCGCGGGTTTCCAAACGCTGTGCCATTAGGGTATCGGCAAGGGTATTGATCTGAAAAATCAGTTCGGCAAGGGCATCTTGGTTATCGGGTTTCTGGTTTTCGCTATTACCACGGTTTTTCTTAGGTGTGCCACTTAACCGACCGCGCATCGATAAGTCACCATTGGTGATGGCTTCTAGCAAATTGCTTAAGGTGCGAAATTGAAAGCTAACTTTGTTAAAACAGTAAAACGCTAAAAACAGTATTTTGCCGCCCAATAATAAACCCACTAAGGTGATAGCAGCGGGTGACCAACCAAGAAAGGCTAAGCACACCAATAACAAGCTATACGCAGGTACACCTGCCAGCAAAACTAGACGAAATAGTTGTTTATCAAAAGCGGTATGTTTTGCCATTAGAGTTGGTATTTTTCCAAGCGACGATAAAAAGCGCTACGACTTAAGCCCAATGACTTAGCAGTTTCGATAGCATTGCCTTTATATTTATCCAAGCGCTGAATAATGACTTGTTTTTCTATATCGTCCAAGGTCATATCTGAGTCAAAGGTCGTGTTGTTTTGTGCGTGTTCCGATGCATCTGCACCGCCAGAGACAACATCTAACGTTAATCTTAAATCGCTCGGTTCAATAGTCTCACCTTGGCATAACACCACAGCTCGTTCAATACAGTGTTGCAACTCGCGCACATTACCCGGCCAATCATAAGCCAATAAAGCTTGCTCAGCTAAAACGGAAAATTGAATTTGGGATTTTTGATACTTATTAACCCATTTTTGTAAACACTGCTGAGCTAAAGGCAATATATCATGCTGGCGTTGTTTTAACGCAGGCACGGTAATATCGATTCCAGCTAAGCGAAACAACAGATCACGACGAAACTTGCCCTGCTCGACTAGCGCCGTTAAATCGGCATTGGTGGCGCAAATGACTCGTACATCAGCTATTTGGGTTTTATTACCACCCACCCGTTCAAACTCCTTACTTTCCAATACTCGCAATAGCTTAGCTTGTTGCGACAAAGGGATATTGGCAATCTCATCTAAAAACAAAGTGCCTTTATCGGCTAACTCAAAACGCCCTGCTCTATCTGCTTTGGCGTCGGTAAAGGCACCTTTTACATGACCAAACATTTCGCTTTCAAATAGAGATTCAGGAATAGCGCCCATATTGACCGACACAAAAGCTTGCTCGGCACGAGACGACATGTGATGAATTTTCTTAGCTAGTAAACTCTTGCCTGTGCCGTTATCGCCGTAGATCACTATACTCAATTCAGATTGCGCTACTTGCAGGGCGGTATTGAGCATTTGACTACTGCTTGGCGCTTGGGCGATATAATCTTGATTGTCGCTACTGGATTTTTGTAACAGTTGGTTGTGCTGTGCGAGCTTTTCACTCTGACTACGGCTATCTTTTAGCTTAAGTTGGTTGGCAATAATGCTCAGTAAACGTTCGTTTTCCCACGGTTTTTCAATAAAGTCGTTAGCGCCTAACTGCATCGCTTCAACACTCAGTTCTACTGAGCTCCAGCCCGTCATTACCACAATCGCACACAAAGGCTGCGCATTACGGATAGACTCGATCAACGCCAAGCCTTCGGCACCCGATGTGGTATCGAGCTGAAAATTCATATCGAGCAATACCAGATCAAAGTCTTGTTTTTTAACTAAATAATTAACCTGCTCTACCGAATTAGCCGTTGTCGTCGCATAGCCTTTTCCATCGCATAGAATGTCTAATGCCGCGACTATCGCGGCATCATCATCGGCTATTAGTATTTGTCGTTTTTCCATGTAATTTATTCTGATTATTTACGTCATTCTAGGCTTATATAGGGAGCCAATGTTTTTGTAGGGCAGAATTTACTCCTGCCAACGCAGGTTGCGTTAATTATTTAGCGTTGGCGGGTATAAAACCCGCCCTACACATTACTCATACCTTAACGCTACACTTGGCTCCCAACTTACCGCACGTAATGCCGGTACATAGGTAGCAAAGCTCACAACTGTCGCTATGGTTAGTGGCATAAACAACATCATAGAATAAACCGTAAACGACAAGTCGCCCATAAAGTTGAGTATGGCATTTGCTAATACATACGCAATAGGTAAACCAATAGAAATACCAATCACTAATTGTAACCAACCTTGTTTCATCAGCATCATAATCACACTGTGATCGCTAGCGCCTAGCGCGCGACGAATACCTAATTCTTGCGTGCGCAGGCTAACCGAATTAGCAATAACCCCATAAATGCCAGTGGCTGCTAACAAAAGCGCCGCCAAAGCGAAAACGCTAAATACGTTAGAAATAAACTTCATGCCGCTGATATTGCGTTCTAACAACTCGTGGTAAGCAATAAACTCAAATGCAGGAATATTGGTATCTAACTTTTGCAACGCTTTATTAATGCTTTTGCTCATCTCGTAAGGGTCGCTACTGCCACTTACCCCTAAAGAGACAAAACGCCATGCATTTTGTGCGACAGAGGTATAAATCGTCGGCCGATCTTTCACTGGGATAAAAGGTTGTCCATGAATAACATGCTCAACTACCCCAACTACCGTCATCCACTCAAATTCTTTTTGATTAACATCAGCGACATAGCGCAAGCGTTTACCAATAATGTTAGTTTCGTTTGGCCAAACATTTTCAACAAAAGATTGCGTTACCACGGCCACCTTTTGGCTGTTAGCATCGTCAGTGCGTTCTAAATAGCGACCTTGTAGTAATTGTATTTTTAGTCCTTCATGCGCCCCGGGCACTATTTCGGCGGACTGAGCACGGTGATATTGGTTATCTTGGGTTTTCTCAAAACCATCCACATCAATATCTCGATAGTAGGCGTGTTGCCCCGGAAGCGGATTGGCAGCAATAGCGAGTTTAACAACGGGATCGGCATTTAATTCATCAACTAAATCATAGAAAAACTGCGTGCGCGCTTCTGGTGTTTTGTATGTTGCAGTTGGCAGCCCGACTCGCGCAGTCAACATATTCTGAGTTTCGATACCATAATCTGTGTTTTGCGCTTCTTGTATGGCAACGCTGATCATAGCTGAAGTCGTTAATAATGCGCATGACAAGGTCACTTCCAAAATCACCAGCGCTTTGTTTAATCGACTTGAGCTTTGGCTTTGCGCACCTCGTGTGCCGTCACGTAATACTTGATTAAAGTCACCACTCAATATTTTCCAAGCAGGTAATACACCGGTGACCATGGCCGTTGCGACTATTATTAGCAAAGATACTTGGATAACGTGCGGATCCATCGTCAGCTCCCAAAAATAAGGCGAGCGCTCCGACAATATTTTATCCATTACTGAGGCGGTGATCTCTAAGCCGACTTGCGCCAACAAAAAGGCAAGTACCCCACCCAGTACACAAATAATGATACTTTCCCACATCATCTGCATCACTAAGCGATTAGCCGGTGCGCCTAACGCCACACGAATGGCTGTTTCCTTGGCACGCTCGTTAGCCCGCGAATAAAGCAGGTTGGCAACGTTTATACAAGCTAATAGTAAAACAAAAGCCACTGCCACCGTCATTGAGGTTAATATTGGTTTAGTGCCGCCGCCCATAAACATCATTGGATAGGTATTTATCATCGGCGTACCATGGTTGCGGTAACGCTCTTTGTGTTGATTCTTTAACCTGTCATAAATTGCCGCTAACTCTTGTTGTGCTTGCGCTTTACTCACCCCTTCTTTTAACAAACCAAATAGGTTTACATTTTCAAAAGCACTTTGTTCCGCTTTTGCTAAATTATGCCGCACAGGTATCCAAAGGTCTTGGTTAAATGGAAAAGAGAAATGCTCAGGCATAACACCAACCACTTCGGTTAATGTGCCATTCACATAGAAGCTTTTACCAATAATATCTTGCTGACCGGCAAAATAATCTTGCCACATTAAATGGCTAATGATGGCAACATCCTGCGCCCCTTGAACATAATCTTGTTCATTAAAAGTCCGCCCTAGACTCGGTTGCGTAGAGGTGATCTCGAATAAATCTTGTCTAGTTTTTAGTCCTTTGTAACGAGAAGCACGATCACCACCGCTAATATTCATGTTGTCGTCTTGATAGTAGCTAAAATGCTCGAACGACGTTTGCTCCTCCGCCATTTCTCGAAAAGCAAGAGTGTCCCAAACGCTACCTTGATCCATCAAGCCATTAATCTCCATATTGACCACAACAATTCTCTCTCCTTGCGGTAAAGGCACAGGTCTTAATGAAAGGCTGTAAATAAATGAATAGTTATAAATACTTAAGCCTAAACCTATAGCCATAATCATTATGGTCATCACGGCAAACGCTGGTTTTTGCATTAACAGACGCACTGCGTATTTAAAATCGATCCAACTGTTCATGTGCTTATCTCCTCCAATCCAAGCTAGGCAATCGCAGCTTCTGCGGTGTTATTGTCAAAGTTAATTTTAAAGTCACGCTTAACTGGATTATCCGCCACCACGCGACCATCAAATATTTCGATAATGCGTTGGGCGCGTTGCGATGAACGCGGATCATGGGTAACCATACAAATGGTCGCGCCTTGCATATGTAATTTGTCTAACACTTCCATTACTGCTTCGGCATTTTTCGAGTCCAAATTACCCGTCGGCTCATCCGCTAATAAGAATGATGGCTTGCCGGCAATGGCTCGGGCAATGGCTACTCGCTGTTGTTGACCACCAGAAAGCTGCGACGGGAAATGTTTAGCGCGATGCGACATATTGAGTTTATCTAATGCATCTTGTACCCAAGCTTTGCGCTCATTTTTGTTTAAGTCTTTGCGATACGTTAGTGGTAATTCGACGTTTTCTTCCACGGTTAAATTGCTGATCAAATTAAATGACTGAAAAATAAAACCGATTTCGCGATTACGAATTTCCGCTCGCTCGGCTTTGCTTAAGTCACTTACATCCATATCTTTAATATGGTATTGACCATCACTACAGGTATCTAACAAGCCCAACAGTGATAACAAGGTCGACTTACCACAACCCGAGGGCCCAGAAATAGACACATATTCGCCTTGTTGAATGGTAAGGCTAATATCCGATAAAGCATGGGTTTCGATCTCATCGGTAAAGAAGATTTTTTTAACCTTATCTAAAGTGATTAGTGCTTGGCTCATGGTTTATATCCTTTTTAATTTGTTGTAGGTCGAAGCTTGCTTCGTCAAACGCTCTATGTACGACGCCAGCGTCGAACCTACAAAACTAATATTAATTCAATGCAATTCGGTCTAGGTGTTGCCAGCTAGAGTGATCAGAAATAATCACTTTATCGCCGGCAGCTAAACCTTGGTTTATAGCGATATGACGTGACGAACCACGTCCGAAAACAATTTGGGTTTTGTCGGCAAAATTCTCATCTGTCGATAAACGATACAACGTGCCGCCTTGCTGGCTTTGCGCAACAACAGGACGGCGCACATATAAAGCGTCGTCTAATTGCGCAACCATAATGTCGGCGTTAACGGTTAAATCAGGGCGAGCTTCGCTCGGTAATGTCTCGGTAAACTCAACATCCACTAACACACTGCCGTTGATCACAGCAGGATCGATACGCGTGATCTTGCCGCTGACAATGCTTTTGCGAGTATCGATAGACACTGTTTGTCCCAGCGCAACGTCATTGATTAAGCGCTCAGATACATTAATTTCAGCAATTAGATCGTCTTGGTCGGCTAATTTAAGTAAGTTACTGCCTATCGACAGTTGTTGGCCTAATTCAGCATTAACTTCTTGCACCACGCCCGATTGCTTGGCTTTTATGGTTAAATTGGCAACCTGATTTTCAATCCGCTTTAAGCTATTTTCCTGCTTGTTTAATCTTGCTTGGCGCGCATTTAACTGTGCCTGTTTGTTTTTCTCTAAACGGCTTAAACGTAATTTTTCTACCGCTAAATCATTGGTTAAGCGCTGTACATCTAACTCGGTGCGCTTGTGATCCAAAGCCGAAATAGTGGCATTACCTTGTTTAACCAAAGTAGCTTCAGCATCAAACTGCAATTGCGCGCTTTGCAGTTGTAATTCCACCGTTTGCACGCGTGCCTGCTGATTTAGTAAGTCACTTTCCAGCGATACTTGCAGAGCTAATAACTCTGCTTGGGCGGCTTGTACTTCCCATTTCATTTCTTCGGCATCTTGCAGTAATTCGGGGTTATCGAGTTGATATAAAGTTTGGCCTTGTTGCACCACACTGCCAGGTTTAACCAAAACGCGATCGACACGCCCCGCTACTTGGGTAGCCACCCAACGTATTTCGCGCGGCACCAATGTACCTGTGCCAAATACTTTAACTTGCATATCGCCTTTTACGACTTCGGCAATCAACAAGCCATCACGACTAAAGCTTTTATAACTAAGCTTGCTTTGACTCACCCAAACCAGCACAACAGCTAACGCCAAAGCAGCACCGCCATATAAAGCGTACTTTTTTATTGGTTGAGGCTTTTTCGTTTTACGAGCAACGTCCATCATCAAATCCAGTTAGTTGAAAAAAGCCCATTCACAAAAACAACAAACTAATCAGAATGGGCAAACATGGAACAATTCACTCAAGGTGTTGCCAAAAGCATTCCAACTTTATAACCATCTGATTTTTAAACACTTATATCTAAATCATCATGCGAGCCTATTTATTTCGTCCCATAAATGGGAAAAAAGCTAAACCCATCTTGTTTCGAAAATGGGACATAACAAAAGCATTGATCTTTTCATCACATACAAGCGTATGTACTAGAGTTAACTAGCGGTGTTTACATTTCGGATAAAAAATGTGAGGTAACATGCGAATAGCGGTAATAGGAGCGGGGTTAGCTGGGCTGCACTGCGCCCACCAATTAACTAAACTGGATTACGACGTAACGGTTTTCGAAAAGTCGCGCGGTTGTGGCGGACGCATGGCTGTTAAACGTTTAGACTGGGGCGAATTAGATTTAGGCGCACAATACTTTACTGCCCGTAGCCCTGAATTTAGAGCGGAATTGGCAAAATGGCTTAAACTAGGAATCGTTAGACAATGGCGCTTTACGCCATATCAAGTAACGAACCAAGGACTAGTACCTTCTCCCGATACTGACACTAATGCCGAGGATCACAGTACGGCTCGCTATGTTGGCAGCCCTTGCATGAATAGTCCGGTAAAATACTTGGCGAGTACTGTTAACCTCCAGTTAAACACCTGCGTCACAAACCTTGAATACACTAATAATCGCTGGCGTTTAACAGGCGACAATAATTTGGCTTTGGGCAGCTATGATTGGGTAATTGTCGCCACTCCCGGTGAACAAGCAAGCGCCTTGCTAAACCAACAAACACATATAAGCTATCTAATTGCCAAGCAAGTGCACACTCCTTGCTGGGCACTAGGTGTCGCCACTACCGGAAAAGTCGCCCCATCAATTCAAGGCGTATTTGGTGACAATACGGTTTCTTGGTTATCACGACTATCTAGCAAACCTGAGCGTTGTATTAAACACAATTTTGACGACATCTGGATGCTACATTTTTCACCTGAAACATCAACAGCCTTAACGGCAGACACTGTTCTACCTCAAGGCCAACAATGGCTAGATAAAGTATTCAACAATCAGCTCACTATTCACCATCATTACCAACACTTTTGGCGATACGCCAATTTAGTCAACGACACATCACTACCCCCTTTGATTGACGACAGCCGCCGCGTGGTTGTTATTGGTGATTGGACGCAAGGAGGCCGAATTGAAGGCGCATTCTTATCAGCGCAACGCGTTATTAACTATATGTTTGCCTAAAGCCAACCATCAATCACACCATGAAAAAAGTTCATTTACCGACAAAAGACTGCCCTGTATGTGAACGATCATTTACATGGCGCAAAAAGTGGGCGAAAGACTGGCAGCAAGTTAAATACTGCTCAGAGCGTTGTCGGCGCTCAAGCAAACAAAAGGCAAAACGAATATGACAACGCAATACCATAAGCTGCGTCTAATATTGGGTGACCAACTTAATGCGAGCCATTCTTGGTACAAACAAAAGCAACCGAATATATTGTATTTAATTGCCGAACTACCCCAAGAAGTTAACTATGTTAAACATCATACCCAGAAAATAGTCGCGTTTTTCGCGGCCATGCAGGCCTTCGCCAATGGCTTGCAAAGCGCGGGGCATCAAGTTTTGCATTTAACGCTAGACGAAAGCCAAGCCCATAAAAACTTACCTGAATTGCTCGCGGCCATTATGCAACAGCATCAAATCAGCATATTTGAATATCAAAGACCTGATGAGAACCGCTTGCTGCGCCAATTACGTAACTTGGCTTGTGAAAAAATTGAATACGACACCGAGCATTTTTATTTACCCTTTGACGAGTTTGATACCTATCTCAAACCCGGCAAAAGCAGCAAGATGGAGTTTTTCTATCGTAAGTTACGTAAGCGCTTTGATATTTTAATGGACGATCAACAACCGGTTGGTGGCAAATGGAATTATGACGCGCAAAACCGTAAATCGTTTAAACCCGCCGATATCAAACAGCTACCTGAACCCTTGGTTTTCGCTAACCCAGTTAAGGATATTCTCAGCCGCTTGCAACGTCATCAAGTTGTGAGTTTTGGCAAATGCGAAGATAACCTACTTTGGCCAATTAACCGCAGCCAAGCACTCGAATTACTCAAGTATTTTTGTCGTTATTGCTTACCCCTGTTTGGTCAATTTCAAGATGCCATGACTTGCCAATCGGCACATAGCTGGTCGTTGTACCATAGCCGCTTATCATTTGCGCTCAATAGTAAAATGCTTTCACCTAAGCAAGTGATTGCTCATGCGCTTGCCGCTTATCATCAAAATGCGAATATTGACCTAGCCCAAATCGAAGGCTTTGTTAGGCAAATTTTAGGCTGGCGTGAATTTGTTAGGTTGGTGTATTGGCAAAATACCGAGCAGTACTCACAACTCAATTATCTAAATGCTAGCCGCACACTGCCCAGTTACTTTTGGCACGGCAAAACCAAAATGAACTGTATGCAACAATCGATAAACCAATCGCTAGATTATGCATACGCCCATCATATTCAACGCCTAATGGTAATCGGCAATTTTTGTTTGCTAACCGGCATTAACCCAGAAGAAGTCGATGCATGGTATTTAGGCATTTACATTGATGCCATTGAATGGGTAGAAATGCCCAACACCCGCGGCATGGCCTTGTATGCCGATGGTGGCCTATTCGCCTCAAAACCTTACGCCAGCAGCGGTGCCTATATCAACCGCATGAGCGACTACTGCAAAACCTGCTATTACGATGTTAAACAAAAAACAGGCCGCAAAGCCTGCCCATTTAACAGCTTGTATTGGACTTTCCTCAACAACCATCGTCCAACCCTAGGTAAAAACCCACGCCTCGCCATGCCGTATCGCAACTGGGATAAAATGGATAAAGAGCAACAACAAGCGATTATTCAACAAGGTCAAGTTTGGTTGGATAATTTGCAAGAACTTTAAAAACTTGTCCCAAGAATGTAAATAGTTGGGGGGACGCAACAAATACCCCAACCGCTTCGTAAAGGCTTTAACGCGAAGCCGACACTACCTGAAATCCGCACAATTTAGCTGTAGCTTATCGCCCATCCTTTATAAATTTATAAATAAGGGGTTGATCCACACTCAAAATAATTGTTAACTATTAAATGTTTTATTAAACATTAAAACAACTTAACAATTAAAAGGATAAAAAATGAATAAATTAATACTGGCACTATCAACAATTGCGACGGGTTTAGTTATGTCAAGCAATGCTTTGGCGGCTGAAAAAGTGTTTGATTCGCCGCGTATGGTAACAACACCCTATGGTTACAACTTGAATATTGTGGCGACATCAGGAGATGTTTTCTGTAAAGCCAAAGGCTATCAGTATTACAAAAACACTGAGCTTAAGTTTTTTCCTGAAACCAGTGGTCAACCCCACTACTACGCGATACCTGTAGGACAAAGCGCCAATACCGAATGGAAAATGGGTGAAACTCTTGGTGGCGAATATTCTTCACCTTACATTTCAAAAATCACCTGTTACTCGCCAGAGCCAGTTACGCCTGCAAATGGCGTATTTATTGACCCTACGGTAAACGTTAACGGCCAAAACTTACGTTTTGCCGAAACTGCTGTATTAAATGGCTGGTCACTACCTATTAATGTTATTTTCTGTACGGGTAATGGTTTCATGCCTGGCACACAAGAAATCGAGACCATTTATCAAGGCTCTTATGCAGAGTACAACGCGCCTGCCGGTGGATGGGTGAAGAAAACAGCATCAGGTAATGGAATCAACATAGTTTCAAAAATTGAATGCGGCGATCCTATGTAATCTCGCTTAAAGCTTAATTTAACCTCAACTCTGGTTAAGAATTGCGACACTATTAATTTCCGTTAGTTAACAAGTTTTGATAACCAACAGAACTTCCTTTCTATTTCTGGAGAGAAATTTGAGCCAAGAACAAAGATAATTGCTCCATGCATTATCTCCTTACCCTCCATCCATGGAGGGCAAGGCAAGTTTACGCGTCAATAGCTAGCCTATTGCAAGTGAACTTAACGCCCAATTGTTTACAAGAGCTTGGTTCAAAGAGCCTCCAGAAACGGATTTATTATCCAGAATTGAGGTTAATTTATTAACAGGTAAGATCTTAAGCCTTACCTGTTTATCCAACAATATCCGCGGGATCACCCACAAACTCAAGAGTTCTCAAGGTAACTTTCTAAACCACACTGACAAAAATCTGGGTTATCCACAATAGGATTCGAGCAATGCCTTGCCCCCCTAATACGCTATCTCTTCACCTTGCCAATCTATATACGCCAGCTCACCGTCTGGCACTAAACCTTGTTGGATAGCCAATAGCTGTCTGGCAACAAATTCTGGAGTAAAAAGCTTGCCTTCTTCGACCCGTTTTTGAAATGGTTTGGATAAAGGTGTATTTGTGGTGCCGGGATGAAAGGCTATTAATTTAACGCCCTTGGCGCGGCGTTTTAATTCAATGCTAGCAGTTTTTAACATCATATTCAGCGCAGCTTTAGATGCTCTGTACCCATACCAACCACCTAACTGATTATCACCAATGCTGCCGACACGGGCACTAAACACGGTGACATAGGTGCAAGTTTGCTTGGTCAGAATAGGTAATATTTGCTTTAGCCACATAACAGGAACGACAGTGTTGCAATGGTAAAGTTGCTCAATATAGCTAAATTCCAAATCCTCTAGCTTCTTCTCCGGCATTTTTTCATTATCGTGTAAAACACCATGACAAATATAAACATCATGGACCCGCCCCACTAAATTCGCGATTTGATTAGTCGTACGCGCAATACAAGTCGCGTCATATTCTGTTTTAAGCCAAATTAAATTATCCGCTGCTAAGTCTTTTGGACAATCACAACGGCTAACGGCAATAACCTGTTTACGCGCAACCAATAAACGCTTGATAAGCGCTTGCGCAATGCCACTACTGGCACCAATCACTAAACTATCGGCTAAAATATCAGTATGTGTCATAGTGTTTCTTTTGGATCTTTTGACGAAAGCATTTTTGCTTTAGGGTTTGACGATTGGCAGGTTTCACAGTGGCGTTTGCCTGTTAACAGCAAAGAAATTGACGCTCGGTGTTGGGCAAAAAATCGATAGGCGAGATCTAAAAACGGCCTTAACCATGGCCAGTTAATCGGTGAAAACCATAAACCTTTCCCCACTAAATGCCATGCTCGGTAGGTAACATCTAACCCGACAAGTAGTTGACCTTTATCCGTTAAACCATGCAGTTTTTTAAGCGCAGCGAGTTTATCAATACGCTGGCTAAAACTTTCGAATTGCTCAGAATACACATCGACCATACGAATTTTATTATCCGTATCTAACTTCTCTAGCTGTCGCACCTCAGCCAAACAAAGAGGACACAAGCCATCAAAAAAGAAAATGAGTTTTGCGTTAGTCATAGGCGTTCGAGTATTTGTATTTTATAACTAGGCTTTACGCCGTTTTTGCTAAATAAGATCACCCAATTTTGATCTGCTCCAGAAGCGACTACCGACAACGTAATAACTTTGGGCCATTTGCTCAGTACAAACCGGAAAGGATCGTTAATTTATTAACGCGTTGGCATGGTGAAAATGATGAATACAATTCAAAGACGATTAATCCACCGTGTAGTATGCCGCCAGCGGTGTTGATTACAGAGTAGGTTTTTTAGAGTGAGTAAATCAAGCTTGGTTATACTTAATGAAGGATCATGCCTAGCTTTGTTAAAAGCTCTACTTGACGTACTAGTTATGAATATTAATTGGCGTCCCAAACCCAGTACTTCTTGTTATCTAAACTGAACAGATAAACTGATATATCACTAGCATCCTCATAACTAGATAACTTTTTATCAGGAAGAGTATCCCAAATCCATTCAACCTCTTCACGAGTTTGATTATCTTCAATAAAGCAATCTAGAAAATCTTGTTTGTTCAAAAAATCCTGCTTCGACGCAATGCACTCGAATGTAGGCTGTCTTCCTTTGATTGTTGGCCAAGCAGTTTCTTGCCAAGTAGGTAAAGCAGGTGTTTTGTATGTTATTGTCTTAGACGCCTCTGAACCATCATCAAATATCATATTTGGTTCAATGTCTAAATCTATAAGCTTTCCAGATGCAAGGCACTCAAAACAAATACAATCAATACTATTAATGCCCGAGTAACCTCCAGCATCAAAACAAACTTCGAGCTTTCCACAAACAGAACAAGCTTCAGGCTCTGATGTTAAAAAAGCAAATTTATCTGGATTTTTAAAATACTTGAATTCCATAACATTAATGCTCCTGTAGTCAGCGATACTTGGGAATAAAAGCATGGCTTCAGTTAGTTAGGAACTAAAGCCATGCTTTTGACACTTTACATTATGCGACTGTTAGTTTGTACACTGCCCTGTAACATCATCATACGTATAACCACCCGTGTAGGTAACTAAGTTGTCATTAATTACCTTGGTTACAACATTATCTGCCGGATCTGAGCTTAAAACATAATGCGTATATTCTTTATACGAATCATTTCCTGATAACCCATAATCATTGACTTTAGTATATTCGATCACGACTTCACCAAAATAACCAAATGAAGGGGAAAATGAACTAGCAATATCTAAGCTTTTATTTCCATTTAGGCGAATATCTGCATAGTAATTTGTAATATCGTAACCGGAAAACGTATTGTTTCCGCCAGACTGCCTCATATTTATTACGTCATTTACGAGAAAATCAATTTCAGGGAATGTTCCTAACGTTCAATTATAAATGCCGTCTACAGGGATTACTCTACGATAGACAGGTCTATCTAAATATATAATGTTTGTTAGGGTTTCTTCAGTAGAATACTTTTGCACTTTTCTTATTTTAGGACTATCCAAACTCGCTGAGTTATTTGAATAGCTATAACTCTTAACACAAGCACTTTCTATTAAATTTTCCGAGGAATCTTTTAATTCCATTAAATAGTCTGCTTGAGCGCAAAAACTAGCTGCATACACGGAAATTGCTATTAACAGAGTTTTTTTCATTATTTTTTCTCTTATGATTTGATGAATTGTAAAACTGCCAGTTTATATTTGTCTCGCGACACCATGTTCTCAATGGATGGTCACTCAACTCAAAAAACTAATCCAATTTACTTAAAATTACAACATCTATAATTCGTGGTTAACCTTTAACCCGCAGCTAATTTTTAAACTCACTCTTAATAATCGTCACACCTCAAAACGCCCAAACTCGATAAGCTATTCCAACTTATTTTTGCATGCTGGTGTACCTAATCGTAAAATCACTTGATACCCAATGGATTAATCACTAGCAGAAGAGTTATGCCAGTTAATTTACCCGCAATTGAAGATCAAGTTTTAACCCCGATTAAGGGCATTCGTTTAGGCTGGGCCGAAGCCGGCATTAAAAAAGCCAATCGCAAAGACATGCTGGTTATTGAAATAGCCGCAGGCAGTTCAGTATCCGGAGTGTTCACCTTAAACCGCTTTTGTGCAGCGCCCGTTACCTTATGTAAAAAGCACCTTGCTGCCAAACAAGGTATTCGCGCTATGGTGATCAATACTGGTAATGCTAATGCGGGAACCGGTGATGTAGGCATGCAAGATGCTCAAACAACTTGTCAGCAACTGGCTGAAATAATGCAAATATCACCAGAGCAAGTGCTACCTTTTTCAACCGGTGTCATTTTAGAACATTTACCGATGGACACTTTGCTTGCTGGTTTACCGAAAGCCGTGGCTAATCTTGATGCCGATAACTGGCACAACGCCGCTTGGTCTATTATGACTACAGACGTCGCGCCGAAAGCCTACAGCAAGACCTTGGATGTCAACGGCAATACCGTGAATATCACAGGTATGTCAAAAGGCGCCGGTATGATCCACCCGAATATGGCCACCATGTTGGCTTACATCGCGACCGATGCCAACATTGAACAAAGCCTGCTAGATGAAATCACCAAAGAGATCACCGACGTGTCGTTTAACTGTATCTCGGTCGACGGTGATACTTCAACTAACGACTCTTTTATGATTATCGCTACTGGCCAAGGCGATAGCCCTGCGATTACTAGCCGAGAAGATGCTGGTTTTAACGAGATATATGCGGCCCTAACCGAAGCCGCACAATACCTAGCGCAGTGCATAGTACGCGATGGCGAAGGTGCAACTAAGTTTATGACGGTCTCAATTCAAGGTGCCAAAACCGTTGAAGAAGCGAAAACCATCGGCTTCTCAATTGGTAAAAGCCCATTAGTCAAAACCGCTATGTTCGCCTCTGATCCTAACTTGGGTCGCGTATTAGCCGCCATCGGTTACGCCTCGCGTGAATGTGCATCACTAGAAGATTTAAATACCGACAGCCTTGAATTGTATTTTGGTGATGTTCTGGTTGCCGAAAAAGGTGGCCGCGCCGCAAGCTATCAAGAAGAAGACGGCCAAGCAGTGATGGATAAAGAAGAAATTGACATCACAGTCAAACTTAACCGTGGCGAGCAACAAGCCACAGTATGGACCTGTGATTTTAGTTACGACTATGTGCGTATAAACGCAGAGTATCGCACCTAAGCAACATAAAACACTCATTTTGGCTCTGGTTTAATTCAGAGCCAAAAAACATAGCTTGCCTAATCACAATTACTATCACTCATTATTTGGCTAAACAGGCATTTCACCTTAAGTCATCCCTCCTTTGCAGCACATACCCCTTTGTTTATTTTTACGTTTCGCCTAAGATGTTCGTTCACATACACGATAAGGAAATACTATGTACACTGTTTACGGCGATTTGCTGTCTGGCAACTGCTATAAAATCAAACTACTGCTCGAGTTTTTACAAATACCCCATCAATGGCAACATGTGGATATATTGGCTGGGGAATGCCAAACAGTCGAGTTTAAGCAGAAAAATGCCAATGGAAAAATACCATTATTAGCCTTGGATAATGGCGAATACTTGGCTGAATCAAACGCCATACTTAACTACCTAGCCGACGGCACAGACTACCTACCCACAGATAAATTACAGCGCGCTCGTGTTCTACAGTGGCAATTTTTTGAACAATATAGTCACGAACCTTATATTGCTGTAGCTCGCTATATCAATAAATACTTAGGTTTACCTAAAGAGCGTGAAGCTGAATATCATGCCAAACAAACCGGTGGCCACAAGGCTCTGGCTGTCATGGAACAGCAATTGGGTAAAACGCCATTCTTGATAGAGGACAAACCCACAATTGCTGATATTAGTTTATATGCATACACCCATGTCGCGCATGAAGGTGGCTTTGACCTGTCAGACTACCCAGCTATCAATGATTGGCTTAAACGCTTTAGTCAAATTCCACACTATACAAAAATGTCTGGCGACAATGGTTAAACAGGCTCATTAGCTTGGTGTGATAAAACAGTAATCAATAACCCACTTTTCACTAGGCAATTTTAAAATTAGCGCTATAGTGTCGTTTCTTACTATTCTTAGACTATAGTCTTTCTGATGGACTTAAGTTACATGCAAATATCTGTTATTAATGAAAAAATAAAACGCCTGTGGGAGATGTTACAAACCAGCATTAGCTCGGGCGAGTTTTTTTACCAACTGCTGTTTATCATAGGATCTATCGGCTTAGCTTGGTTTTTAAGTCGTATGGTTTTTTCCAATACCAAAACACAAGCTAGTAAAGACGACACAGTACAAGAACGCAAAGCCTTTAAAGTATTGGCCGCTATTCAAACGTTAAGCGTTCCCATTTTAACCTTTTTATTTTTAAGCATGAGTGCCCACTATGGCGAGCAATTACTTAAGCAATCTTGGTTAATTACGATTGCCATATTCTTTGCTTCGCTAGTTATGATCAATGGTTTTATCTCCTACATGGTCAAAGGCAGCGTCGCCACCAAAGCGGTACAGTGGTGCACGATAACCGTATTGTTGTTACACATGCTGGGCTTGCTGTCTTCATTAACCGCTATTCTGGAATCGATTGCCATCTCGGTGGGTGATAAATCCATATCCGCTTATGACATTGTTAAAGTATTGATATTTGGCGCTTTATTATTTTGGGTTGGTGGCGTATCCAAAAAAGCCGGCACCAACGCTATCAATAATCAACCTAGTTTGGATCTTCGCACCAAAGAAGTCGCCACCAAGCTATATGAAATAGTGCTATTCGTGGTTATTTCGCTGGCGTTTTTACAAATTATTGGCATCAATATCACCACACTGGCGGTATTCGGTGGTGCTGTTGGTTTAGGTTTAGGTTTTGGTTTACAGTCAATCGCCTCAAACTTTATTTCAGGTTTGATTATATTGCTCGACCGCTCAATCTCGCTGGGTGACTATGTTGAGCTAGAAGAAGGCAAAGAAGGTTTGGTGCGTGAGATCAAACTCAGAGCCATCACCTTAGAAACCTTTGACGGTAAAGACATTGTCGTACCTAACGAAAAGTTTATCAGCTCAACCTTTACCAACTGGACCCATAAAGATAAAAAACAACGCTATCGCGTCGACTTTTCAGTGGCCTATGATTCAGATATTCACAAACTCGTCCCACTAATAAAAGAAGTCGTCGCCAGCCACCCAACAGTCATTAGCGGTGAACATCTACCTATTGAAGAACAACCCGATTGCGAGATCGCCAGCTTTGGTGATTCAGGCATCAATATGTTTGTCGAGTTTTGGATGGAAGGTATTGATGATGGTAAAAATCGTGTCGGTGGCGATTTATTATTAATGATACTCGATACTCTACGCCAACACGGTTTTGTTATTCCGTTCCCGCAGCGCGAAGTACGTATGCTGTAATATTTCAATTATCAAAACTGGCTCTCTCGCGCTGTTCTGTTGTAGCGCGGGAGAGTATTATTCTGCCGCAACCGCCAATATTTGACAGATCAACAAGCGCGTTCTACTGTTGTTAAAACAAAACCCGATATTAATGCAGGTCAAGCGCCTTTTTCTGAGTATAAATCAGTTGATATTAAACAGTCTGTCCTGCACATAATCGACCATCAAGTACAGTAAGCAAAACAACAAATTCCGCATATAATCCAAGTCACTATCACCAGCAAGTGTTACAGGCGATGTTGCAGTATTTCAGCGCAGATATGACTCAAACTTTTCATCAATTAGCCAAACAAAAATAATTCGACCGCCTATTACCAAGTATAACATTTAGCTAAGCATCACGCGGTAAGCCTTTTTCCACAATGCGGATCAGGCGTTGTGTTTTTTTATCCAGATTAACTTGTTGCTTTTGTTTTTCTGCCTGCTGAGCTAAAGCCCAATCGATATGCTCAACCACTAGCTCACTCACCTCAACTCGCTTACTGGTTAATGCGCTGACAATCGCCGCAGAGTATGGCGCATTACCTAGTGCGACCGCGATATTACGTAACCAACGCTGATGACCAATGCGGCGAATGGCCGAGCCCTCGGTATTCTTTAAAAAAGTATCTTCGTCCCATGCCCACAAGGTAAGTAAGTCCTGACTTGCAACATTACCTCTTTTTTGAAAATCCTGCTCACAGCTTAACTCGGCATAACGGTTCCATGGGCAAACTAACTGGCAATCGTCACAGCCGTAGATTCGATTACCGATTAACGGTCGAAATTCTTCAGGAATTGCCTCTTGCAGTTCAATTGTCAGGTAAGAAATACAGCGTCGGCCATCGACGACGTATGGCGCCACAATAGCTTGGGTCGGACACATGGTCATACAAGCCACACAACTGCCACATTGCTCTTGAACTGGCTCGTCAACCGGCAAGGGTAAATCAACTAACAACTCACCTAGAAAAAACCAAGAACCGGCTTTTTCATCCAGCAAAAGTGAGTGCTTACCAACCCAGCCCAACCCGGCTTTAGCGGCAAGTGGTCTTTCTAAAATGGGGGCGGAATCAACAAAAGGCCGAAAGCCTAATTCTTGTTCTAGCTTTTCACTTATCTGTTGCCCTAAGCGTTTTAAACGATTGCGGATCAACTTATGATAGTCACGCCCCAAGGCATAGCGGCTAATAAAGGCCGTGTTTGGTTCTTTGAGATCTTGGGCGAAATAAGCCTCTTCGGGTAAATAATCCATGCGCACAGAAATCACGCGCAAAGTGCCAGGTTGCAACTCGGCAGGACGGGCGCGCATCATGCCGTGGCGCGCCATATAATCCATTTCTCCGTGATAATTGTTATCTAACCAAGCTTGTAAACGAGGCTCTTCAATTGATAAATCAATATCACTTACCCCCAACGCCTGAAAACCTAACGTTTGCGCCATAGCTTTAATTTGGCTTTTAATGTGTACGAGTTGTTCAGCCGTTAATGTCATTTTAGGGATAGATCCAAGAAAATAATCAGAGAATTTTGCCACGTTCATTTTTATGTTACAAAGACAACATAAAACGTACGCAAAGTTTATTTAAAAAAATCAGGGCAATGTGATGATAACGTCATCTTTACCGTTAGCGGTTTACACTCCAGAACAAGTGCGTAATCAAGAGGCACAAGCGGCTATCGCCAACAATCTTTCTCTTTATCAGTTAATGCTAAATGCCGGCCAAGCTACATTTAGTTTAGTGCAAGCGATTTATCGCCAACCAGCAAAAATGCTAGTTGTCTGCGGCGCAGGTAACAACGGGGGGGATGGTTTTGTCATCGCCAAGTTAGCCAAACTCGCTGGCTGGCATATCGATGTGATGTCTATGCCCGATTGCCCACCGTATAAAGGGGATGCACTAACCGCTTACAACGATTATATCGCGCTAGGCCGCAACGTACTGCCATCAGAGCAAATTCAATTTAACCAATACGACGTTATTATTGACGCCATTTTAGGCACAGGCGCACTAAGACCCTTGGCAGCCAGTTGGTCAACCATTGTCGATAACATCAATCAAGCCAGCGCATTAACCATTAGCGTTGATATTCCCTCGGGTTTAAATGCGACAACCGGTGCCATTTTAGGCAACGCGATAATAGCAGACCACACAGTCACTTTTATTGGTGTTAAGTCAGGCTTATTAACCGCCAAAGCGGCTGACCATGTAGGCACTCTGCATTTTGCAGACTTAACGGTGGCAAATACCTTTGAGCAACAAAATAAGCCTTATTATCGCCGCAGTGAATGGAGTGAGCTACGCAGCTTATTACCCGCACGTAAACGCGCCAGTTATAAAGGTGTATTTGGCCATGTTGTGTGTATTGGTGGTGACAAAGGCATGGCGGGGGCGATAAAAATGGCTGCCGAATCCTGCTTACGATCGGGTGCAGGCTTAGTGTCGGTTATTACTCACCCAGACAATGTATTACAAGTTGCCAACGGCCGCCCTGAACTCATGGTATTTGGTGTCAATGGCCTTGAGCAGACCAGTCAAGAGCTGATAGATAAAGCCGATGTGGTATTAGCAGGACCAGGTATGGGACGTACAGGTTGGGCTAATGGTTTAATGAGCCATATCTGTCGCCTAAATAAACCCATGGTGATAGACGCGGATGGCTTGAATTGGTTGGCTGAACATCCACACAAAAATACCCAGTGGATTTTGACACCACATACAGGCGAAGCGGCACGTTTAATGGCGCAAAATACCGACAAAATAGAGTTAGACCGTTACGCGGCCAATTACGAAATATCGGCTCGCTATGGCGGCATTAGTATTTTAAAAGGCGCAGGAACACTCATCACTTCCAGCCAGCAAACTCATATTTGCACTGCGGGTAACCCAGGCATGTCGAGTGCCGGCATGGGCGATGTGTTAGCAGGCATATGTGCCGCTATGCTAGCCCAACAACCAGCTCATCAATATTCAAGGTTTCAAGCCGCCGAATTAGCCGTTTGTTTGCATGCTGCTGCGGGGGATCTTGCTGCACAAACAGGAGAACGTGGTATGATAGCCAGTGATTTAATTGCACATATTCGAACATTGGTCAATCCGTAAGCATTGCGCTAGATGGTTTAATTCATCCAGCTCGCCACGAGACCAAGCATTTTAGTGGCTATGACAGAATTATACTTTGAACTTATTGATGCTGACGCAACCGTTGCGTTTGGCAAAAAATTGGCAGCTTCACTTGAAATGCCTTGTATTATTTATTTAGAAGGCGACTTGGGGGCGGGCAAAACCACCTTTAGTCGCGGTCTCATTCAAAGCTTTAATTATCAAGGCAATGTAAAAAGCCCGACTTACACCTTGGTGGAACCTTATGAGCTCGAGTCAGTCAATATTTATCATTTTGATTTATATCGCCTAGCCGATCCAGAAGAGCTTGAATTCATGGGCATACGCGATTATTTCAGTGGTAATAACCTTTGTTTAATAGAATGGCCGGAAAAAGGCGTCGGTTGGTTGGAACCTGCCGATATTCTGGTTAATATGCAATATGTTGACGACCATCGTGCGATCCGCTTAAACGCAAACTCGGCGCGCGGCGAAAAAATACTTTCGGCACTAACTTAAACACATTAATCATCATGAAAAAGTGGCTATCTCACAGTTTGATCTTTTTCAGTTTGCTTTTGACCTTTTGCGTCAATGCAGCGAACAAAATTAATGGTGTTCGAATTTGGCCGTCCCCCGACAAAACCCGTGTCGTATTTGATCTTTCCAACAAACCAAGCGTTGAACATTTCTTTTTAACCAACCCGAATCGTCTGGTGCTCGATTTTAAAGACACTGGTAAAGGGTTAGATTTAACCTCCGTCGCGGCCAAAGGCAAACTAGTTAAAAAGATCCGCTACAGCACGCCAAAAATAAAAAATAGTCGGCGAGTCGTGATTGAACTTGCTCAGCCACTCAACGCCAATATTTTCGCATTAGCCCCCACTCAACCTTATGGCGATCGTTTAGTGGTTGACCTAGAAGGCAAGCAAACCGTCAATCAACCGGTCAAAACCGCAACCAACACCACTAACCGCGATTTAATTATTGCTATAGATGCCGGACATGGTGGTGAAGACCCTGGTTCCATTGGTGCGAAAGGCAATTATGAGAAAAAAGTCACGCTGCAAATTTCCAAGCGGCTTAAAGCCTTAATTGATAAACAAAAAGGCATGAAAGCCGTCATGATCCGCACTGGTGATTATTATGTTGGCCTAAACAAACGCTCCGAACTGGCAAGAAAGAGCAAAGCTGACTTACTGGTTTCCATCCACGCTGATGCGTTTACAACACCACAACCTCGTGGGGCGTCGGTTTGGATGCTATCTATGCGCAGAGCCAACAGTGAAATCGGTCGCTGGCTTGAACAAAAAGAAAAACATTCCGAATTACTTGGTGGTGCAGCTGAAGTTATCAGTGACACAGCTAACGAAAAATATCTGGCTAAAGCCTTGTTGGATATGTCAATGGAGCACTCAATCGCCACAAGTTATGAGATAAGTAACAAAATAATTGGCGAATTGAAACGCGTAACTAAAATGCATAAAAAAGCGCCGCAAGCCGCGAGTCTTGCCGTACTGAAGTCACCGGATATTCCGTCTATCTTGGTTGAAACCGGCTTTATTTCCAACCCAACAGAAGAGCGCTTATTAAACCAGCGCGATCATCAGCAAAAACTAGCCAATGCGTTGTTTAAAGCCGTAAACAACTATTTCCGCGCCAATCCACCTGATGGAACATTGTATGCGTCCTTATACAATGAGCGTGAATATATTGTGCGGCGTGGCGATTCTTTGTCTGTGTTGGCCGCTCGCTATGATGTGAGTATTAATGCCTTAAAAAAAGCCAATCGGCTCCGTACCAACACCTTGCGTATTGGCCAAAAACTTAAAATTCCTCAATCCTAATGCCAATTAAAATTTTACCGCCGCAACTCGCTAACCAAATCGCGGCGGGTGAAGTCGTCGAGCGACCCGCATCCGTAATTAAAGAACTGCTCGAAAATAGCTTGGATGCCGGCGCAACCAAGATCGATATTGATATTGAAGCCGGTGGCAGCCAATTGATCCGTATTCGCGACAATGGCAGTGGTATTGCCAAAGAAGAGCTCGGTCTCGCGCTAAGCCGTCATGCCACATCAAAAGTCAGCAGCCTGAATGATTTAGAAGCGATTCAAAGCTTAGGCTTTCGCGGTGAAGCATTAGCCAGTATTAGCTCGGTTAGTCGGTTAAAACTCACCAGTCGCCCTGAACATCAAACCGAAGCTTGGCAAGCAACGGCGGAAGGTCAGGAAATGGCGGTAGACATCAAGCCAGCCGCTCACCCTGTAGGTACAACCATTGAAGTCGCTGATTTATTTTTTAATACCCCAGCCCGTCGCCGCTTTTTACGCACGGATAAAACCGAATTTACTCATATTGAAGAAGTCATTAAACGTATTGCGCTTAGCCGTTTTGACGTACAAATAAAGCTAACCAATAACGGAAAAATCCACAAAAATTACCGAACCGGACGAGAAGACAAAGCACAATTACAGCGTATAGCAGCCGTGTGTGGTGGCAACTTTATTGAACACTGTGTTGAATTAGATAGTAGCTATGATTTAGTTACCATTAAAGGCTGGTTAGGTGAACCTCACATAGCCCGCCAGCAACGCGATATTCAATATTGTTATGTTAATGGCCGCATGATGCGCGACAAGTTAATTAATCACGCGATCCGCCAAGCGTATGAAAGTCGCATTACAAGTGAGCAGCATGCGGCATACGTATTGTATATTGAAGTTGACCCCAAACAAGTAGACGTCAATGTCCACCCTGCTAAACACGAAGTGCGCTTTCATCAAGCTCGCTTAATTCATGACTTTATCTATCAAGCCGTTTACGCGGCACTTAACAATGAATTAGTGGATAACGCCATTGCCGAAGCTACCTTGGTGCAACAGAGCTCGGGACAACAGAGCTTAGTACAACAAAACAAATTAGACACAGGTTATCAAGCCGGTCAGTTATATCCAGGGCAAGAAGTAGCAAGTCAATTTGAGCGGGAGCTCGCCGATAGCACTTTGCCCAATTCGTCGGCGACAAGCTCGTCATCAGAGCCAAGCTTAAACCTAGAGCGTAATATTGACGGTGACAAGGTTGCGCCTTCAGCGCAAGGCTCAGCTTCCTATGCCAATAGCCCTTATACCAATCACGCCAATCATACCAATAGCTCGAACCGGCCAAGCCATGGCAATTCAGCTCAATGGCAATCTGAATACTCACCCAAGACTAGTGTTAGCACAGAGCAACAAATCGCTCATTATGCTGAACTAGTGGCACCATTATCAGATACTAAAGCGTTAGACAAAACATCGGCTTCATCACCCGCAGAGCCGCTCGACGCAGCTGAGTCAACGAACATTAAAACGAACATCAATATAAAGGCCAGTAGCCAACTCAGTGATGTACAAATACTAACGACTTTGCAACAGCATTATTTGCTCGCCAAGTATGCAGACAACTTATATTGTTTGCCGATAGCTCAACTCCAGTTAGCTATCATTGGCGCTAAATTAGAATATGTTTGCAATCAACCCGACGCCATAGCACAACCTTTATTGTTGCCTGTAGCGATAAAAGTTGATCAAACTTGTTTAAATAAATGGTTAGTGCATCAAACCTGTTTAACCCAACTGCAATTTGTTATCAATCAGCCACGAAAAGACACTTTAGTGATTCAAAAAGTTCCAGCCTTGTTGCGCGAGTTAGACTTAGCCAGCATTATCGGCGACTGGCTTTTACAATTGCCCGAGCAGGACACGCCAATAAGCACAGATCACAGCATAAAATTATTGGCTAATCTTGTTCAACAACAACAAAACTTGCCGAGTTGGTCTGAAATTACTCAATTATTAAACGACTACCACAACCTAAAATTGCCAGATTTTGCTACCTTTATTAAACAACACGCCAAGCAAATCGATTATTCGCATTGCTTGCTTAGCGCACCAACCTAAATGATTTTATTTAATGACAGCAACTACAGATAAACCTCAGGTCATTTTTTTAATGGGTCCGACTGCTTCTGGCAAAACCGCATTAGCAATAGACCTGTACCAAGCGATGCCTTGTGACATTATAAGTGTCGATTCAGCTCTAGTTTACAAAGGCATGGACATTGGCACAGCCAAGCCCAATGCCGAAGAATTAAACCAAGCACCACATGCTTTAATTGATTTTCTTGACCCGAGTGAAGTTTACTCTGCAGCTGATTTTCGCAAAGATGCACTGGCTTTAATTGAAAAAAGCCTAGCCGCACATCGCACACCAGTGTTAGTTGGTGGCACCATGCTTTACTACAAAGCCTTGTTACAAGGTTTGAATGAATTACCCGAAGCGGATGAAAATATACGCGCTCAAATAAAACAACAAGCCGAGCAACATGGCTGGCAGGCCTTACACAACGAGCTATTGCGCATTGACCCAGTTGCTGGACAGCGAATTAACCCCAACGATACGCAAAGAATAAATCGCGCATTAGAAGTGTACTATGCCAGTGGTAAAACATTAACAGAACTGACACAAACTAAAGAAGACGCATTGCCCTATAATACCTTGCAATTTGCCATTGCGCCCCAAGATAGAGCTGTACTGCACGAGCGAATTGAATTACGCTTTAAACAAATGCTTACACAAGGATTTGAACAAGAAGTACGGGCGTTATATGAACGCGGCGATCTTCATGCTGATATGCCTTCAATACGCTGTGTCGGCTATCGACAGATGTGGGATTACCTAGAAGGTAAAGTCGACTATGACGAAATGGTGTTTCGCGGTATAGTAGCAACGCGTCAATTAGCCAAGCGACAATTGACTTGGTTACGCAGTTGGCAGGAATTAAATTGGTTAGAAAGTGAAAATAAGCAAAATTTGACTAGCATTTTGCGCTTTTTTTCCTAAAATTTGGATATTATAAGGTTTTCCTCATAATATTAATGAATCAAAACAATTAGTTACCACTAGCGTTTAGTCGCCTAAACTAAGTGGATAATTAAGTTTGATATATAGTCAAGGCACTCAGGCTTTAGGCGCTGCTTTCAAAGTTCAAGCGAAACCTAAGCTCCTACTTGATGTAGGCTAGGTAGAGAAAAGTGATGGCAGTTAAGTTTTAAACCCAGAGCAAGAAGACTATATAAATACTTCTGGTCTAATAACAATAATAGGAGCCAACTATGGCAAAGGGACAATCTTTACAAGATCCGTTTTTAAACGCACTACGTCGCGAGCGTATCCCTGTTTCTATCTATTTAGTTAACGGTATTAAGCTACAAGGACAAGTAGAATCATTCGATCAGTTTGTCATTTTACTGAAGAATACCGTTTCACAAATGGTGTATAAGCACGCAATCTCCACTGTTGTGCCTTCACGTCCATTCCAAACTAACCCTAATATGCAAAATCAATCGGGTGAAGGAAATATTGCTGAGTAACATATTATTAAGAGGTAACCTGCTTGTTTGATCGTTATGAATCGGGTGAGCAGGCGGTTTTAGTACACGTTGACTTAGATGACGAAGTAGCAAGAGAAGACCTACAGGAATTAAAACTGTTGGCCTCTTCGGCTGGTGTCGAAACTCTTGCTGTCATTACCACCTCAAGATCAACACCCCACCCTAAATTTTTTGTAGGTTCAGGTAAAGCACAAGAAATAGCTGATGCAGTGGCTGCATTGGAGGCTAAGCTAGTGATTTTTAATCATGCTTTATCCCCCTCACAAGAAAAAAACATAGAATCTCTCGTTAAATGTCGTGTTTTAGACAGAATTAGCCTGATCTTGGATATTTTTGCGCAACGTGCACGTACCCACGAAGGTAAACTGCAAGTTGAATTAGCGCAATTACGCCATATTTCTACGCGCTTGATCCGAGGCTGGACCCACTTAGAACGCCAAAAAGGCGGTATAGGTATGCGTGGTCCGGGGGAAACCCAGCTTGAAACCGATAGACGTTTAATTCGAGGCCGCATGAAAAACATTATGCGCCGCCTAGAGAAAGTAGAAAAACAACGAGAACAAGGCCGACGCGCCCGAAAACGCAACGATTTACCTACCGTTTCGCTGGTTGGCTATACCAACGCGGGTAAATCAACCTTGTTTAATCGCATTACCGAAGCAGACGTTTATGCGGCAGATCAACTCTTTGCGACGTTAGACCCTACATTACGTAAGTTGGTTATTGACGATGTTGGCCCCATAATATTGGCAGACACGGTTGGTTTTATTCGCCATTTACCACACGACTTGGTAGCAGCCTTTAAAGCAACATTACAAGAGACACGTGAAGCTGATATTCAATTGCATGTGGTCGATGTTGCTGATGAGCGCCGTGCTGAAAATATTGATGCGGTGCAAATTGTGCTCGATGAAGTCGGAGCTGATGAAGTCCCTCAACTACTTGTCTACAATAAAATTGATATGGTAGATGAGATTGATGCGCATATCGATCGTAACGAAGATGGTATGCCGATCCGCGTGTGGCTATCAGCCCAAACGGGAGAAGGCACTGAACTGCTAATGCAGGCCATTGCTGAGCGTTTAGCAAAACAAATGGCGCATCATGAATTAAAAATCCCGCCGGCTGATAGCCGCTGGCGTGGAGTATTTTATGAGCTAGAGTGTATTCAAGAAGAAAGCTATGCCGAAGACGGCAGTTGGCTAGTTAGAGTAAAAATGAGCTTAACAGACTGGCAACGCTTAACAAAGCGTGATACAAACCTAGCTAATTATGTAATAAATCAAGATGTTGAATGATTTTTGCGCAAGCAGCGATCCTTCACTAGATATTTTTCCGTATAAAGTTCAAACATTTAATAATGGAGCTGATTATGGCCTGGAATGAACCGGGTAATAGCAATAATAAAGACCCGTGGGGTAAAAATAAAAAAGGTGGCAACGATCAAGGGCCACCTGATTTAGATGAAATCTATCGCGATACGGTAGTGAAACTGAAAAAAGCCTTTGGTGGCAAAGGGGGTTCCCCATCAGGTTCATCCGGCGGTTCCAATGGTGCAAGCAGTGCAGGTATCGTAATTGCACTGTTTATTGCTTTGGCAATTTGGGCATGGATGGGCTTTGCGACTATCAAAGAAGCTGAGCGTGGTGTGGTTTTACGCTTTGGCCAGTTCCATAGCATTATTGAGCCAGGCTTAAAATGGCAACCTGCATTAATCGACCGTATTATTCCGGTTGATGTAGAGTCAGTCAATTCTTTAACGGCTGATGGCGAAATGCTCACCCAAGACGAAAACGTCGTTTTAGTATCAATGGATGTGCAATATCGCATTCTTGATCCTAGAGCTTACAAGTTCAACGTTATCGACCCAGAATTTAGCCTACACCAAGCAACTGATTCAGCCTTACGTCAAGTTATCGGCCACACAAATATGGACGATATTTTAACGACGGGTCGTGAGCTAGTGCGTCAACAAACTCGCGAACTATTAGAAAACATAGTTGAACCTTATAACTTGGGTTTAGAAGTCGTCGACGTCAACTTCCTACCTGCACGTCCGCCGGAAGAAGTTAAAGAAGCATTTGATGATGCGATAGCCGCGCAAGAAGACGAAGAGAAATTTGTCAACGAAGCCAATGCTTACGCTCGTGAAATTGAGCCGACTGCACGTGCTAAGGTACGTCGTATGGAACAGGAAGCGGAAGCCTATAAAGAGCGTGTTATCTTAGAAGCGCAAGGTGAAGTCGCTCGCTTTGAAAAGCTGCTACCTGAGTATCAAGCAGCCCCTGAAGTCACGCGCCAACGCTTATATATAGAAACAATGGAATCTGTATACAGCAACACATCAAAAATTATGGTTGATGTTGAAGGGGGCGGTAACATGATGTATCTACCACTAGATAAGATCATGCAACAGCAACGCTCTAATACACCTCAATCAAGTTCACCTTTTAGTCAGTCAACAACGACTCAAGGGTTACCGGTAGAGCCTAACCGCTCGAATGATCGCTATAACTCAGGCCGCTACAGCAATAACGGTCGTTATACCAGTGGGAGAAACTAAGCCATGAGAAACTTAAGCCTAGTTTTAATCGCTATCTTTGCTTTTTTTGTTTACACATCGGTTTTCGTTATTAACGAAGGTACGCGTGGTATTGTTATTCAGTTTGGTAAAGTTAAGCGTGATGTTGATAATTCAACTGTAGTACACGAACCAGGTATTCACTTTAAGTGGCCATTTATCGAAACGGTGCGCATATTGGATGCTCGTGTTCAAACCATGGATGATGAGGCAGATCGCTTTGTTACCTCTGAGAAAAAAGACTTAATTGTTGATTCTTATGTTAAGTGGCGCATTGAAAGCTTCGAAACCTTTTACCTAAAAACCGGTGGCGACACCATGCGCGCCGAAGCCTTATTGAAGAAAAAAATCAATAACGGCCTACGCAGTGAATTTGGTAGCCGAACCATTGCCGAAATTGTGTCGGGTGAACGTGATGAATTGATGCAAGAAGCCCTAAAAGAAACCGCTGAAAGTGCGGCGGATTTAGGTATTCAAATTGTTGATATTCGTGTTAAGCGGATCAATTTACCAAGTGAAGTGAGTAACTATATCTTTGCTCGTATGCGTTCAGAGCGCCACGCTGTGGCCAAAGAGCACCGTTCAGAAGGTAGAGAGAAAGCCGAATTCATTAAAGCAGATATTGATAAGAAAGTTACCATTATGCTAGCGGATGCCGAACGTAATGTACGTACGGTTCGTGGTCAAGGTGACGCTGAAGCCGCTAAAATTTACGCTGACACTTATAATAAAGACCCTGAGTTCTATAAGTTTTTGCGTAGTTTAGATGCCTATAGAGCCAGCTTTAATAACAAGGGCGATGTGCTTATTGTTAAGCCTGACAGTGATTTCTTCAAATATTTGAAAGAAACGGGTAAATAATCACAATACCAACATCGGTTAATAGAAGAGCTTACTATTGCAGTAAGCTCTTTTTGTTTGAGCGTTTAAATTTTTACGTTAGGGTATCGAGATGGAAACCATTTTACTCGCCATAGGTATAGTACTCATCATTGAAGGTCTTGGCCCTTTTCTATTCCCCAACCGTTGGGCTGACTATCTTGCTAAGATGGCGAAAATGCCTGTACGTCAACTGCAACAAACTGGTGCCATGTTACTTATCATTGGTTGTTTATTTTTGTGGTTAAGTTAAAACTTCGTTAACCGACTGCGGTTCAATTTTCGTTTAGGTGTTTTATTTCAATTTTTGGTTAGCTTTTATAGCCAAAAGTTTGGATCTGTTCCTGCTTTGTTGATGATTTTATGCCAACATCTTGATAGAATCGCCGCCCTTATTTTGACAAAAGATTTTTTAAAAATGGGTAAAAACGTCGTAGTACTAGGCACCCAATGGGGTGACGAAGGTAAAGGTAAGGTTGTAGACCTTCTAACTGATAAAGCTAAATACGTTGTTCGCTACCAAGGCGGTCACAACGCAGGCCATACATTAGTTATCAATGGCGAGAAAACCGTATTACACCTTATTCCTTCTGGCGTATTACGCGATGGTTTAACCTGTGTTATCGGTAATGGTGTTGTACTTTCGCCTGAAGCATTGATGAAAGAAGTTACAATGCTTGAAGAACGTGGCGTACCGGTACGTGAACGTTTAAAAATCAGTGAAGCTTGTCCTCTTATTTTGCCTTACCATGTTGCTTTAGACCAAGCGCGTGAAGCCGCTCGTGGTAATAAAAAGATTGGTACAACGGGTCGTGGTATCGGTCCTGCTTACGAAGATAAAGTCGCTCGCCGTGGTTTACGTGTTGGTGACTTATTCTGTGAAAAACGCTTCGCTGAAAAGTTAAAAGAAGTATTGGAATACCACAACTTTGCCTTAACTCAATATTACAAAGTTGAACCTGTCGATTATGACAAAACATTGGCCGATGCTTTAGCATTAGCGCCAATATTAAAAGACATGGTAATCGATGTTACCGAAACACTTGATCAAGCGCGTCGTAATGGTGATCGCATCATGTTTGAAGGTGCGCAAGGTACATTACTTGATATTGACCATGGTACTTACCCATTTGTAACCTCTTCAAATACTACCGCTGGTGGTGTTGCAACGGGTTGTGGTTTCGGCCCTACTCACTTAGATTATGTTTTAGGTATTGTTAAAGCCTATACCACGCGTGTCGGTGAAGGTCCTTTCCCTACTGAATTATATGACGGCCAAGACAAACAAGATCCTGTAGGTAAACACTTAGGTGATAAAGGTCATGAATTTGGTGCGACTACAGGTCGTTTACGCCGTACAGGTTGGTTTGATGCTGTAGCAATGCGCCGTGCTATTCAACTTAACTCTATCACAGGTTTCTGTTTAACTAAGTTAGACGTATTAGATGGCCTAGAAGAGATTAAGATCTGTACTGGTTATAAACTAGCTGATGGTACAGTGACGAATGTAACTCCACTTGACGCTGAAGGATATGCTGCAGTTGAGCCAGTATACGAATCCGTACCTGGCTGGAGCGAAAATACCTTTGGGGTTAAAAACTTTGACGAGTTACCACAAGCAGCCAAAGATTATATCAAACGTTTAGAAGAAGTTTGTGAAACACCAATTGATATCGTCTCAACCGGCCCTGATCGTGTTGAAACTATCGTATTGCGCAACCCATTCGACGGCGAATAATTAAATAAATAGACTACCTAGTCTATTTACATAATGCTTAAAAACCACAGCTTGCTGTGGTTTTTTGTTTTTTAAAATAAACAAAGTAAAGCTACATCAGCTCTACTGATGCCCACCCACATAATAAAAGGAAGGCGATGGCCGCAAGCCACTGATAAGATAACTTTTTCTGATTTGTCATTATTATTTCCTGTCTAATACATGCGTAAATAGCTCGCCTAAATATTGTTAATATTTTGTAACTTTATTTATCAACCAATACAAGTTTTTATTTGCTTAAAAACCAACCAAATGGATTTATATAAAAAACGAAATGGCATTAAGCAAAAATACCACCTAATATTTTTAGCTAACTAACAATTAAAAACAGTCAAACAAACGACAATGACAGATTTACTGGCAACCCAAAATGCAAACATCATATCTTTACATTGTAAAAACCTATATGGACTTATGTAAATCATATGTTATAGTCAGATTTAAACGCCATACAATGTTAACCAACATAAATTACTAGGATGTGGTTTAGTTAAAACGAGCGAGAACGCCTGTGAATATTCTCAATCATTTAAAAATTCGCACTCGTATTTTGGTACTAGTGCTATTCCCTACCCTGATCGTCTGCGCTTTTGCCATTAACCAATTTGGTCAAGCATCAGCTAAACAAACAGCCATGCAGAAATTGTCTATTGCCATGGACTTAGTGAGGCAAACAGGTGGGCTATTGCAAGAAATGCAATCAGAACGCGACTATTCGTATGGTTATATTGCAGGTAACCCTGTAGGCAGTAATAAACACAAATATGCCGAGCGTTTGACTAATCAAAGAACAAAAGTTGATGCGACTATCTCAAATTACAAGCGCTATGTAGCAGCAAATAATGACAAGTTTAACCAACTCGAAGGTATCCCTAAACTGATTTCCGATACAGTGAATACCTTTGAAGATACCCTCGACGCACGTGGCTATATTGATAAAGTACAGCTACAGGACGAAAACAAAAAGTGGGTAATCAATCGTTATATCACAACTAATAGCAGAGCACTGGCTATCGTCAATGGTACGGTTCGTTTAGCCGCCAACAATGAACAGTTAAGCTTACTCACCAGTGCTTATGCTGCTTTGATGCAAATAGACAATATTTATTCAGCGGAACGCAGCTCGAAAATACGCCTGCTAAATCAAGATGCCATTGACTATACATCCATAGGCAACAACAAGGGTGATTGGCGTCAGTTACAAGATGCCAACGCTAGGCTGCGCACCTATGCTCCCGCCGACGTGATGCAAGTTTACACAGAAAAACACATGGACAGCGACTTACAAAAGGAGCTGTACAATATGCGTCATAAACTATTGCAAATGGGTGGTCAAAAATACGATATGAACCCTGATGTATGGTTTGATAAAGCCAGCCAAAATATGAACACGCTGCGCGAGGTCATTGCTTATGTTGAAAAGCGCATTGCACAAGAAACCCAAAAGCAATTAGAGCAAGCTACAGCCAGTGTCAATTGGAATATTTTTCTAGTGGTATTCGTCCTTTTAGCGATTACCTTTATTTCCTATCTCATTATTCGCTCTATTAACGCTCCATTAAAAACCTTAATGCGTGAAATGGGGCATGTCGCCACCTCAAAAGATGTTAGCCAAGCAATGCCAGTGGCCGGTTCAGATGAATTAGCTGAAGTTGCAAAAGCGTTTAATATCTTACAAGAAAGCTTTAATCAGGCTCTACTTGGTGTTCGTAACGAGGTCAGCACCATGAATCGCCTAACAACCTCAGTGTCACAGGCCATGCATGAAAATCAAAATAGAGCCGAGAGTCAAACAAGAGCAACCGATAATGTATCGGTTGCGGTTAACGAAATGACCGCAACTATCGAAGAAGTCGCAGGCATAGCACAAAATGCCGCAGGTGCTGTCTCTGCTGCGCATGACAGCTCAATTCAAAGTGCAGAAAATGCCAATGCCTGTAAAGAGATCATGGAGAAACTCGTCACCGAGTTAGCCAGCACCCAAGAGCAAGTAAATCAACTCAATTCAGAAACCGAAGTTATCGGCAATGTATTAGAAGTGATCCAAAGTATTGCCGAGCAGACTAATTTATTAGCTTTAAATGCCGCAATTGAAGCAGCGCGAGCGGGTGAGCAAGGCCGAGGCTTTGCAGTGGTTGCAGATGAAGTTCGTAACCTAGCCAGCCGCACTCAAGAATCAACCGAGCAAATACGCCAACAAATCGAAGCCTTACAAACAGGTTCGCGCGCGACAACCAACAGTATGGGCGAATTACAGAAACAAGGCTTACAAGCAGTCGATGTCGTTGTTAACAGTGTGGCCGCATTTGACGTATTGCGTGAAGAGTTAGATAAAATTTCAGGGTTATCGTCGCAAATAGCGACTGCGGCTGAACAACAAACCGTTGTCGCTTCAGAGATCAATGAACGAGTGCACGGTATTAAAGATGATACTGAAGAAATGATGTCGCAAACCGACGCCACTGTACAAGCATGCGGTCAATTAGAAAATACTGGCTCAACGCTCAATAACTATGTGAATGCGTTTAAAGTACACGAATAAGTTAAATTATAATTAATTAACCGCTCAGCCTTCTATCACTCGCCCACGTTCGTTTTTTAACCGTGGGCTGCTCCTGACACTTATCGGCATTCCCCACGTCCATTTAGGTCGAAATTAATTTCGACAATAGTTGCATAGCTGCTCCGCACTTGGTTTCTAGGCGCGATGTTGCCTAATATCTGCGACCTTGATCGAAGTACGACCTTTTGTTCCAAACTAATCCTAGCACCCACTTTCCATGCAGGCATAGCCCTGCTCTATCTACCAAGGTGGTTGCAAGTAATCAAAAATAAATTGAAAGGGTCCCTCCCTCTTGACCAACTAAGAACTGTACAAAAAATTAGCAATTTTTCGATTAAAAGGCTTGAATATACAAACATCATATGTTTATATATATACCACTTTATTAACAGTGAGAATCACAGGTTATGAAACTACGTTATGCCAGCTTATTACTCCTATGCTCTTTAGCTTATAGTTCATTAGCTAGCGACCAACCTAGTGATATCGAAAAGCAAGTTGTTATAGTCAAAGCGAACAGGTTTTAGGGGCAGGTTTCTAGTTCCAGACGAAACCTAAGTACCTACATCCATGTAGGCAAAGCCGTCAAGCTTCGAGACCCCATGAGCATATGCTCTATTATGTGATTGGGGCCGCCTAAATGGATTTAGGTGTTAGAACGACGCAGGAGCCAAAGTCGAGAGTAAGCGCAGACAATGAACCATAAAACCTGAGGGAGAAGACTATAAAACAGAATTGCGGTCGTTAGGCTAACCCTAACAACGCTCATGGTTTGCCTAAGTTGTATATAGGGGGTCGTGTCCCTAGTTAGGCAAAGGTTCTTTGAGTTTGCTAATTGGCTCAAAGAATAAAGTTGAGAGGTTACTCTCTCGTCTTGTGAATGGACTCTCGTCCCCTTCGGGGGTAGTGTGTGTGCGTCTGTATTGTGTTGCAGATGATCTTAGGCCGCTTCAGTTGAAGCGGCTCTTTTTTCTTTAAAAGCCCTTTCTTTTAATTTGTCGCTCTAGCTCTATGAGTACATCGCGCCATGTAACAATACCAACAACCTGGCCATCTTGGCTTACCACTGGCAAACAAGAGACTTTATGCTGATTAAATAATGTTACAGCATGCGCAATAGACGCTGACGGGTCAATTGTGACTAACTTACGTGTCATCACTTGATGTATACGCCTATTCAATGTCGCTACATCACGATTTTTTTCACTCGCTAAGCCGATAAAGGGGCTTATGGCCCTAAGAATATCGCGATCCGACACGACGCCACACAATTTATCTTGATTAACAACAAGTAAATGATGAAAACCTATATTGTCAAAGATTTCCTTAGCTACACTTAATTTATCATCCATTTCCACCGTAACTGGATGAGGTGACATGATATTTTTAACAGCCATCGTGATTATCTTGTATTTTTTAACAGGTTGTATTTAACTCAAGTTTATGACTCAATTTAACCGTTGTAAAAACCTAATGGATCAGGAACTCAACTCGGAATTTCAGGCTTTCTTTAAGCATAAATTCACATCAACTCGTGACGTATCTCAACAATATTTAGAATTAATCGTAAAAGCTAGCCAAAGCGAGATAGGTTATTTACATCTTTACAACGCCAATACACAAGAAATTAAACTCAATGTATGGTCACAAAAAGTTCTGGATATGTGCGCCACAACCCATGATAGTCATTACCCAATTAAAGAAGCTGGCATTTGGGCCGACTGCATTCGCCAAGATCATTACGTAATTCACAACGATTACCCAAACCAAGCCTCGAATGCCGGATTGCCCAGTGGCCACTTTCCCCTGACACGTCATATGAGCTTTCCGGTTAAAGTAAAAGGTGAAATTGTTGCCGTCATTGGCGTAGGTAATGCTATATCTGCGTACACTCAAGAAACAGCCTGCTACATAAACCAAATTATTCAAGATACCGTGGCTAAGGTCTCGTTCAAAATAGAACAAATTAAAGATCAAGCCGAAGCAATGAAACGGGAATTCAATGAAACGCCCAATGAAGAAATCTTAATTGATATGCTGGAGGCCATATCAAAAGCGCTAGAAATGCATGATGTATACACCACCCATCATCAACAAAAAGTATCAAAAATATCCGAGCGCATTGCAGAAAAACTAGAGCTTCCTCAACAGCAAATTACAGGTTTGGTTATTGGTGCACTCATCCATGATATTGGCAAAATATCCATACCAACCCAAATTCTCAATAAAGTAAACAAATTACATGCCGTTGAATACGAACTGCTAAAACTGCATACCACTAATGGCTCAGCTATTCTTAAAGGGGTTAAATCGCCTTGGCCTATTTTTGAAATGATTAACCAACATCATGAAAGATTAGATGGCACAGGATACCCACTAGGATTAACCAGCAAACAAATTTGTATTGAAGCAAAAATAATAGCTGTCGCCGATACATTTGATGCAATGGCGAGTGATAGGCCTTACCGTTATGCACAAGGAGCCGATAAAGCCATTGCCGAATTAAAACTCAATAGAGGTATCAAGTACGATCATTATGTTGTTGATGCTTTTATGAGTTGCTACAACGACGACGCTACATTTGGAGGCTTATATAACCCTCCACCGCGTTAACATAGCGTCCAATGGTGTTTTTAGTGGTGATCCGCCAGTTCTAGCTCTACCGCTTCCACTATTTTCTCAGGATGTTTTAAATACAAATGATGATTAAGCAAAATAAGCTCGTCTCCTTTTGCCAAAAGCAAGGCAGGGATCGACTGCGTTTCAATCACCTCTTGTAACTCTTCGACACCCAATAGGTTTTCTTCGGCGTCTTTAGATAATTTATCACCTGCAAACGCTTTTTTCGGCGCAGATAATTTAAAGTGTTTAACTAAATCGGCAAAGTCATCTTCCTCTCGCAATGTAAGGCCTTGCTGAAAATGTAAGTCCTGCATCATGCAAACAATATCTAACACTTGATGTGGCAGTTTATTTTGCGCCCACGCAATAAGGTTGGCACAAATCGTCGAGTCAGCACCAATTTTGCGCTGCGCATGATAGTTAGCACTAAACGACACATGGCTATCAGCTTCCACTTGCTCTATGGTTTTAATGCCAATATTTTCACCGCCGTCATAGTAAGCAGCATGTAACAGGTGGATCGGCATATCAGGATAAGCTTGTTGAATCGCTTGCAGTAAAGGCGTAGTTGCGTAACTCCAAGGGCAGTGACTATCAAAAATAAAGAAAATTTGGTTAGACATAAAAGCAGATATTGAATGATAAAATTAATGAAACTAACACGGCATTTTACGCCGATTTATTTTTAGATCCATGGCAATTCATTGAATAGATGAAAATGCGCGACAAGCATGTTAATTTGAGCAATTACCACAAGGGGTTGTATAACACACCATACAACTTGAGCTAATATAGTCAAAGCGATCAGGTTTTAGGGGAAGCTGTCAAGCTTCGAGACCCCATGAGCATATGCTCTACTATGTGATTGGGGCGAGTAAGCGCTGACAATGAACCATAAGACCTGAGCGAGAAGACTATAACGACAAAAGGGAATTAAAGGAAACCACATGCAAGACACACTATTGAGCGCACAACAACTTAGCCAACTGCAATCACAATTTGGTTTTGAACAATTTAGACCAGGCCAAGCACAAACGGTAAACCAACTGTTAAACGGACACTCTTCTTTGGCTATCTTTCCGACTGGCTCGGGTAAATCCTTGTGTTATCAATTTACAGCCCTGCAATTACCGCATTTAACCTTAGTGATCTCGCCTTTACTGGCATTAATGAAAGATCAACTCGAATTTTTAGCCCGTAAAAATATAGCCGCCGCCAGTTTAGACTCAACGTTAAACTATCAACAACAACAGCAAACCATGGCCGATATTAAAGCCGGCAATATCAAAATACTCATGGTGTCGGTTGAACGTTTTAAAAACGAACGCTTTCGTCAGTTTATTAGTCAAATCCCTATTTCTATGCTGGTGGTCGACGAAGCGCATTGTATATCTGAATGGGGACATAATTTTCGCCCCGATTATTTAAAACTGCCACAATACCAACAACAGCTTAATATTCCGTTAGTCTTGCTACTCACCGCCACCGCCACTAAAAAAGTAAAACGTGACATGGCCGCTAAATTTGCCATTAACGAAAAACACATAGTACAAACCGGCTTTTACCGACCCAACCTCAACCTTAGCGTTAAAGGGGTTGAACAAAGCAGTAAAAACCAACAACTATTGGCAACCATTAACCAACAACAAGGCGCGGGAATTGTATACGTTACCCTGCAACAAACCGCCGAGCATGTCGCCGAGTTTTTACAGCAACACAATTTGAATGCGGCGGCCTATCATGCCGGCTTAGCAGATGATATTCGCCAAACCATACAGCAAGACTTTATGCGCAACCAAGTGGATATTGTGGTAGCAACGATTGCCTTTGGTATGGGCGTAGATAAAGCCAACATTCGTTTTGTTATTCACTACGATTTACCCAAATCGATAGAAAACTACAGTCAAGAGATCGGCCGAGCCGGACGCGATGGCCAAGCGTCAAATTGTTTAACCTTAGCCAATTTAGACGGCTTAAATACGGTCGAAAATTTTGTGTATGGCGATACCCCAGAGCCAAGTGGCATCAACACGTTATTAGATGATATTCAACAAAATAGTCCAAACGATAACTGGGAAATGCAGTTATACAACTTGAGTACTCGTACCAACATACGCCAACTCACATTAAAAACTATTCTAGTCCAGTTGGAGTTACAAAACGTACTGCAAGCCCAATACAGCTATTTTGCCGAATATAAAATCAAATGTTTAGTTGACACCCAAACCATTGTTGCCAACTTTAAAGACGAGCGCCAACAATTTATTCAAGCCATATTTGCCGCCACCACCTTCAAAAAAATATGGGGCGTCATTAATTTTGATTTACTGCAACAAACCTACCCGAGTGATCGCAAACGCGTATTAACCGCCTTGGAATATCTACAACAAAAAAACTTAATTGAATTACAAGCCAGCGGTATGACAGAGGTTTATCAAGTTAACCCGAGTAACTTACAAGCGCCGAATTTAGCGCAGCAATTAGCCGACTACTTTAGTCAAAAAGAACAATCAGAGATCAAACGCATTGCCACGTTAGTACGTTTTTTTGAACTGGATTCTTGCCTGAGTTATAACCTTGCGCGCTACTTTGACGACCAACAAGCGCCGTCTCAATGTGGACATTGCTCAGTATGCCAAGGACAGATCGCCAAATTACCCTTGGCCCCTACACCACCATTACCAAGCTTAGAAACCCTAGCGCAAGTCAAAAACACCCTACAAAATGCGATCCAAGCAATTGATCATAATATTGTGGTTAGTCACGAACTTACTTGTCGATTTTTATGCGGTTTAACCCAACCCATTTTTACCAAAATCAAAGCGCGTAACCTGCAAGGTTGGGCCAGTTGTGAAAAGCAAAGATACGCAGAGGTAAAACAGCTTTTAATGTCTTTGTAACTAAGTGTATTAAATGGGTTGTGTTGTGCTTATGTCGGGTATGGTGTTTATGTCGGGTGGCGTGGCTTCGCCACTTAACCGACCTACGTAAAATTTAGGTTTACCGTGCTCTGTTCCAGACGCCCACGGCATTTACTACATCCTGTAGAAGCCACTGGCGCATTCAACGTTGCAAAGGGTGATTTTATGAGTAATGGCGATGGCTATTATTATGGCCAATTTGCCCAAGGATCAGAGTCTTTGTTAGCCGTTCGAGCTTTTTGTTTGCCGCGCGATGTTTTAGATGCTTGCCTTCTTTGGTTGTTATTTCTTTGTTCCGCTTTTTCAGCACGCTTTTGTTTTAAACGTTTGGCGTCGGTAAAACTAAGTTCGGCTGGCTCTCCGGGTTTTTGATCGTCCGGTACAATCCGCTCGCGAGGCGGCAGCTCAAATTGCTCAGCAGAAGCGCGTGGTAAATTTTTGTACTGATAAAGATAAAACGCTTCCACTTTCTCACGCGCCCAATCAGTTTTTTGCAAAAATTTAATACTAGACGCAATACTCGCATTGGTATTAAAACAATTAATATTTAGGTATGCGTACAGTATTTCAAATCCGTATTGATCTACCAATTCCGTTGAAACTTGCTTTAAGCCAACGCCGTGCAAAGGGTTATTGTGATAATTGATGTTGTCGCTCATGCTGCAAGCCAAGAAAAGGTATTTGTATGTATTATACCCAATTCGCTCGCTAGGCGTAGAAGAAAACGATCATAAACAGGTTTGGAAAAATTAACCGTAGGTTGCCCTGAGCGCAGCGAATCGCAACACGACCATATTGCAGGGTTAAGCCTATCAAATAGACATTACGGTATTAGGCTTACATCGAGAACGGTGCGGTTCGTTGTACTCACAGCTCCTTACTCAAAAAGAGCAAGCATAAAAGTTAAAGGGCAGTAAAGAGCACAAAGCGGACATTAGCATTTTGAAATGCTATGTTCTATTTCATAAAATTTGTATTTCTTATATCTGTGTATTTATACATTATTTGTAATTCGCTCCCATATTTCCACAAATGCGCAACTGGGTCGTTTATGCCCTCCGATGAGTTAACTAAGAACTTAAATAAGCTTTTACTGGTAACGATTTAGGTAATTTGCTAAAAATGACTAAAGTATAAAAGTACGCAAGTGTTTTGGTAGAAAAGCGCGCAAATTGCGCACTATTAAATTAGGTATACGAAAAATAATGGAGTACACATGACCACGGTTGTATATTTTGATGGTGCAATGGCCTCAGATAGTAAGTATGGAAATAATTTTTCGGGTGTTGATGGCTTTCCCAATATCCCCAAAGTAATCACATACAAAAACGGCAACTGTGAGTTTATATGTGGATGTTCTGGAGCATCTAACTTGATGGCATTAGCTCAAGATTTTTTCGCTTTCCATTTTGTTAATCTATCCATGGAAAATATTGGTGAACTAATTCAAGAACTATCATCAATTATTGGTAGCTATGTAACTGAAAAACAAGCCACATCAAATCACACATTGCTAGAGTTGTTGCTTGTTATCGACGGTAAAGTTAAAGTTTTTTACTATAATTACGGCTCAAATATTTTACTTAATCCTGATCAATTTCCTGCCATTGGTTCTGGTTCGAGATATGTCAAAGAAGTTATTCTCACGCAGAAGTCTCTTATTGAGTTAGTTCAGTATGCAATTAATAAAGACTCTAACAGTGGAGGAATTATCTATACAACAGGCAAGATTTCACCTAATCAACCAGTTAGTGAAGCAATGGTTATTGAGGGTGCCATAAAAACAAAGTTCCTTGAGCAGTTGGATGCAATGTATGCCTAACAAAGGACGCAAAAACTTGGCTTGCGTTCATTCTTCGCTAAGTATAGCCAAGCTTTATTCCACAGCTTAGTCGGACGTTATTATCGCCCGTAAATGGCCCAATTAAAGTCATAACCCAACACGTGAAAAATCATTCTCATCCAACCATCGTTGGCGGTGGTTAAATCTGCGTAATCGGACACTTCGGTGTTTTTCGAATAAATTTGAACCTACAAGGGTACATTACCCATCTTATAGTTTAGCTTCGCCACTTAACCAACCTACGTAAAATGTAGGTTCGATAAGCCACAGGCGCATTCAACGTTCATCCAACGTTGCAAAGTCACCACAAAAACAAAAAAGGCGCTAACAAACCAATGCTAGCGCCTTTTTCATAATCAAGAGCCTGTCGACGCACAGAATTTTGTTCCAGACAAATTCTAAGTACCTGCTTTCCATGCAGGCAAGCGTCGAGCTACAATTTACTCTTCCGCATAACTCTCAGTAGTCGGACAGCTACAAACTAAGTTTCTATCACCGTATACGTCATCAATGCGGTTAACCGTTGGCCAGAATTTATTGGCGGCTGAGGCTGCGCTTGGAAATACGGCTAATTGGCGGTCGTATGCGCGGTTCCAGTTAGCGTCTACCAAATCAGCCATGGTATGTGGCGCGTTGTGCAGTGGGTTATCTTCCACTGTCCATTCACCATTTTCGACTTTAGCGATCTCAGCACGGATAGATAATAGCGCTTCGATAAAGCGGTCGATTTCGCATAGTGGTTCAGATTCAGTTGGCTCAACCATTAAGGTGCCCGCTACTGGGAATGACATAGTCGGAGCATGGAAACCGTAGTCCATTAAACGCTTGGCAACGTCCATCTCAGTAATGCCTGAGGCTTCTTTTAATGGGCGAATATCAATAATACATTCGTGTGCCACTTTGTTATTGCGGCCACGGTATAAAATCGGGAAGTCGTCAGCTAATTTTTGTGCCATATAGTTAGCACTTAAAATAGCCACTTGGGTGGCTTTACGTAAACCTTCGCTACCCATTAAGGCAATGTAGGTATAACTGATTGGCAAGATAGCCGCACTACCCCATGGTGCTGCTGAAACCGAACCATTGGTTTCACCTGTACCTTCAATGGTGATCACTGGGTGATTCGGTAAAAACGGTGCTAAGTGAGATTTAACGCCGATTGGCCCCATACCGGGTCCGCCACCACCGTGTGGAATACAGAAGGTTTTGTGTAAGTTAAGGTGCGATACGTCTGAGCCAATAAAGCCTGGTGAAGTCACCCCGACCTGAGCATTCATGTTGGCACCATCCATATACACTTGACCGCCATGCTGGTGGATCAAATCACACACTTCACGAATGGTTTCTTCGTAAACGCCGTGCGTTGATGGATAGGTGATCATGATACAAGACAAGCTATCGGCGACTTGCTCGGCTTTTTCGCGCAAGTCGTCCATATCAATATTACCGTCGCTGTCACACTTGGTTACGACTACCTTCATACCCGCCATTTGTGCCGAGGCTGGGTTAGTACCGTGTGCTGAGCTTGGAATTAAGCAAATGTTACGATGATGATCGCCACGACTTTGGTGATATTTTTGAATAGCTAACAAGCCAGCGTATTCACCTTGTGCACCCGAGTTAGGTTGCATGCTTAATGCATCGTAACCCGTAGCGTTAACTAGCCATTCTGACAATTCGCTGATCATCTCTTGATAACCTTGCGCTTGGTCAACCGGTGCGAATGGGTGCATATTGGCAAATTCAGGCCAAGTTACTGGGATCATTTCGGCTGTTGCATTGAGCTTCATGGTACATGAACCCAATGAAATCATTGAATGGTTTAGCGCTAAGTCTTTGGCTTCTAACGATTTTAAGTAACGCAACATTTCAGTTTCAGAATGATGCGTGTTAAAAACTTCATTCGTTAAGTAAGCTGATTGACGCGCTAATTCAGTCGGAATTGAGCTGTCGCCAGCACTGGTGACTTGCGCATCTAACTCAGTTACATCTAAGCCATGACCTTCGCTTAGCACGATATCAAATAAAACGGCAATATCAGCCGCAGTAGTGGTTTCATCTAGCGAGATAGCCACTTGGTTTGTTAAGTCGGTGCGTAAGTTAACTTGCTTAGCGAGTGCACGCTCAACAATGGCTTGTTTATTGTCAGCTAGGTTTAAGGTAATAGTATCGAACCAAGTGTCGTTAGCTAACTCAACACCTTTTGCTTGTAAGCCTTTGGCTAAAATATCTGCTAAACGGTTAGTGCGTTGGGCAATATTTTTTAAGCCTTCAGGGCCATGATAAATGGCGTAGAACACCGCCATATTAGCTAATAGCACTTGTGCGGTACAAATGTTCGAGTTGGCTTTTTCACGGCGAATATGTTGCTCGCGCGTTTGCAATGCCATACGCAAGGCTTCGTTGCCACGGCTATCGACTGAAACACCAATAATACGGCCTGGCAATGAACGTTTAAATTTATCTTTAGTGGCAAAAAAAGCGGCATGTGGGCCACCATAACCCATAGGTACACCAAAACGCTGGGCTGAACCTAATGCGACATCAGCACCTAACTCACCTGGTGATTTTAATAAGGTTAACGCCAATAAATCAGACGCGACACAAGCAATACCTTTTTTGCTTTGTACATCAGCAATTAAGTCGCTTATATCTGTCACCGCACCTGTGGTATTCGGGTATTGGAATAATGCGCCAAATACGTTGTGCTCAACCACAGTAGCCGCATCGGCAATAACAATGTCAAAACCGAACATTTCAGCACGGGTTTTAACTAGGTCAATCGTTTGCGGATGCACGTCGTTTGCAATAAAGAAGGTGTTACATTTTTTGTTTTTGCTAACGCGTTTAGCTAATGCCATGGCCTCGGCTGCCGCCGTGCCTTCGTCTAACAAAGACGCGTTGGCGATTTCCATGCCGGTCATATCGATTACCATTTGCTGGAAAGTCAGCAATGAGCGTAAACGACCTTGAGCGATTTCAGGTTGGTAAGGCGTATAAGCTGTATACCAGCCGGGGTTTTCTAATACATTGCGCAGAATAACGTTAGGCACATGGGTGTTGTAGTAGCCCATGCCTATGTGTGAAGTGAATAGCTTATTTTTATTCGCCATGGCTTTTAAATTCGCTAGCACTTGCACTTCTGTCTTTGCTTCACCTACGTCGATGGCTTTATCTAGCAAAATATTACCTGGCACGGTTTGCTCGATAAGCTCATCAAGTGAAGTTAAACCTAATGTGGCCAGCATATGTTGCTGCTCGGCTTCATCAGGGCCTATATGACGTTGGATAAATTCGTCGCGTTTTTCTAGTTGTTGCAAAGACAGTTGTTCGGTCATTCTTGGGGTTTTCCTGCAATCTTTAAACAAAAAACCTCGGTATCCATTCCAGACACCGAGGTTTATTTAAATAGGGTTGACGATTATTCGTCGTCTTCGTCGATAGAGCCTGCGTAACCTTCTGCATCCAATAAAGATTCTAGCTCTGACATATCTTCAATTTTTAATTTGAATAACCAACCGTCGCCAAATGCGTCTGAGTTGATTAATTCTGGTGAGTCTTCAAGTTCTTCGTTGATTTCGATAACTTCACCTGCCACTGGCGCGTATACGTCAGATGCGGCTTTAACTGATTCAACAACCGCAGCATCGTCGCCTGTTGCTAATGTGTCTCCTTCATCAGGAAGATCAACGTGTACTAAGTCGCCTAATAAATCTTGGGCGTGCTCAGTAATACCAATAGTCACAACACCTTCGCCGTCAAAACGCACCCATTCATGAGTACTGGTGTATTTGAGTTCCTGTGGAATATTGCTCATGTTAATTCCTTAGTGTTTATCTGTTTAGAGGCGACTTAACGACGCCGTACTAATAAATTGTTTAAATATTGTTCTTTTAAATGACCCGTTCTAGTTATAGCTAAAATTGGTCACTTTTTAAAATACATTTACTTTAAAAAAGCCATTGTTACTTTAATAAAGCCTTTGGCGAAATAAATTTCGACCTACATGGATGTAGGGAATACCGAAAACTGTCTGGAACCAGTGTCGGCGACCTATCATCTATATCAACTACAAGCAGGATTTACCGTTGCGGACGAAACTTGGTTTAACCACTTTAACGGCAACTTGCTTTTTACGCATTTCGACTTCAACCGTCTCAGCCGCATCTTTAGGAATACGCGCCAATGCGATACTAAAGCCTAAAGTCGGAGAAAAAGTACCTGAAGTAATAACGCCTTCACCTTTATCGGTAATGACTTTTAAACCTGAACGCAAAACGCCTTTTTGCTCCATCACTAAGCCAACTAACTGCATGGTATTTGACTCACGCGCGGCTTCTAATGCTTGGCGGCCAACAAAGTTACGCTCTGCTGGCTGCCAACTGATAGTCCAGCCCATATTAGCGGCTAATGGCGAAATGGTTTCGTCCATGTCTTGGCCGTAAAGATTCATGCCAGCTTCTAAGCGCAATGTATCGCGTGCACCTAAGCCACAAGGCACCACACCTTTATCTAATAAGGCTTGCCAAAAATCTTCGGCTTGTTCGTTATCTAATAAAATCTCGTAACCGGCTTCACCCGTATAGCCTGTAGTCGCAATAAATAGCTCGCCTGCTTGATGACCAAAGAATGGTTTCATGTCGGCGATAATGGCTTGTTGCTCATCACTTAATAGTTCTGCCACTTTAGCTTTAGCATTTGGGCCTTGTACGGCAATCATGGCTAAATCATCACGCTCAGTAAGTTGTACATCAAAACCTGACGCTTGCTTATTTAACCAAGCTAAATCTTTTTCTCGGGTTGCTGAGTTAACCACTAAACGGTAATCGTCTTCTGCAAAGTAATATACGATTAAATCGTCGATCACACCGCCATTTTCATTCAGCATACCACTGTATAGCGCCTTACCTTTTTGGGTAAGCTTGGCGACATCATTAGCAAGTAAGTGTTGTAAATAAGCTTTAGCTTGCGCACCTTTAGCATCCACTACTGTCATATGTGACACATCAAACATACCTGCATTTTGGCGAACGGCGTGATGTTCATCAAGCTGAGATCCATAGCGGATCGGCATATCCCAACCATGAAAATCAACCATTTTGGCACCAGCTTCAAGGTGTTTTGCGTATAAGACAGTTTTATTAGCCATAGGTTACCTAAATAAGATTAGAGCTGCTAAAAGACAGGGTGAAAATTGGCGCGGATTATAAAGGAAAATACGGGAGTAAAACAGCAACAAATCGCTATTAGCTAGACTTATTGCTTGCGTAGCAAATCAAGTTGCTAGCATCGAGGGAGCAAGCGACTCATCCCCTTTATGATCATGAGATAAGTCGCACAATATTCCAAGGATTTAAATTTTTGCTAACGCAGCAGCTACCGGCTTAAAATAACGCTCGAGATCAATACGGATCGGCATAAAGTAAATATGCGAACCGACTTTGGCACTATGTTCTATCACTTGTTGGGTAAAATCAATATTCCATTCATAGCTAGCATCAAAACTCGATGGAAATACAACATGATTCATACGTTCCCAGTACGCTTGTGACTTTTCAGTGACAACAGGGCTGATCCCCCAAAATGTTTTTTCTGGCGGTAAAAAGTCTGAATACACTTCTAGCAAACGCATATCGAAAAACGGTTGTGACAAGATGTAGTCACAGCCAACATCAAATTTTTGTTGTATGTACTCTTTTTCTTGTTTAACACTTGAGCGATAAGGATCAAAACCACAGTATATTTTAATGTCGGGAAAATCAGCGCGAATATCGGCAATCAAGTCCAATACCTTGGTGTCGTACACTCGGTGCGACATATCGGGTGGTGGATCGCCCGACACAATTAACACCTTGTCTAATTGGTAGGCATGAATGAGCTTTTGTAGACGTTTTTCTGGGCGATTAAAGTCAATCGCTCTAACATGTGGAATAAAATCGTATTGATTGCGATCAATAAAATTTGCCCCTTCCCAACTACGAATTGGCAAACGCAGTAAGTCTGGCACGTTAATGGTATTGACCTGAGGCAGGTGTTGCTGAACAAACTCTAGTTGTTCACGAGTGGCATCTTCTGTTCTGGGTACCACTTCAAATGAAACTTTCACTTTAGACGGCTCTTAAGGCTTATTCTTCATAGTGTGAGATTATAAAAGCCTATTTAAAATTAACTAGCAAAAAATATTCATGCTCAACTTGAATATATAACAAGCTTAAGCGGTTCCTTTATTGAGTATTGCCCCTTACGGTAACTTGCAAGGTGGGAACTTACTGATAAAATTAAAGAAATCTCCTCAGGGAATTGACCTAATCCATATGCCAGCCAATACATACAAACAAGGGATCGGCTTTGTTAAACGTTTATATATGCCACGTGTTTTTGGCTCTGGGTTGGGTGCTATATCAATGGCGGCCGTATTACAAAGCTTGGGACATGCTTGGTATTGGTGGCTGCTACTATTCATAAACGGTTTTGTTTGGCCCCATGTTGCTTTTACCTTATCTCGCTATGCCGTAAAACCCTATGATGCAGAAATTCGTAATTTAAAGTTAGATTCCTTATTTGCTGCCTTTTGGCTGCCCATCATGCACTTTAATTTATTGCCTAGTATTTTAATTGTTGCTTGGATGAGTTTTAACAATATTTCTGCCGGTGGCGGTAAGTTATTTGTTCGCGGTTTAACTATGATGCTGGCGGGCATTGTAGTGGGCTGTTTAATTTACGGGCTGCAATTCAATATAGAACCTTCGCTAACCCATATGTATGCCGCTGTGCCTGTTTTGCTCATTTATCCGTTATTTTTAGGCTACGTGACCTATAACCTATCGCGTCGGCTGCGCGTTCAAAGGCATAAATTAGACCGAGCCAGTCGACTCGATAGCCTAACCCAACTTTATAATCGCCATTATTGGGAAGAATTAGTCAGTAGTGAACACATAAAATGTGAACGACATAATTACAAAGCTAGCATTGTATTAATCGATATTGATGGCTTTAAGCAAGTTAACGATAAGTTTGGCCATATGGCCGGCGATAAAGCATTGCAAATGGTCGCCAGTTGCATTCAAGAAAACATAAGGCAATGTGATGAACTGGGGCGATATGCTGGTGAAGAGTTTGGCATTTTGCTAACCGACACATCAGGCTACCAAGCACTCACCTTAGCAAGCAAGCTACGTCATAAAATTAATAGTTTACTCATCCCTGCGATCGAGGGTAGTCACTTGCAGGTGACAATAGGTGTCGCTGAGTACTCAGCGACACAAATGGAATATAACGACTGGCTAACACAAGCCGACCAAGCATTAGCCGATGCTAAAAAACTTGGTCGAAATCAAATTGCATTAGCGGCGGGTTAGCTCGTTAGTTCAACAAGGTACGTTTGAATAAGTCGACCGCCATACCATACACGCGCAGAGCCAACTCAGGATCGTAACGATCACCCTCATCACGCATAAAAGCGTGTTGAGCGTTAAATTCATGCCAAGTAAAGTTAACACCAGCGTCAATTAATTTGTGGTGTATTTTAAAGCGACCTTCATTAGGTACGTGCGGATCTTGTTTACCCCACACCATCATTAATTCACCTTTAATATCAGGCGTACGCTCAAAACTATTGTTGCCTTGCTCTGCGGGCAACGTATCGGAATGAATATCTGTTGCATACAAACAGCAAGCCGCTGCAATTTTAGGGTTTAACGCAGCCCGATAGGCCAAATGCCCGCCAATACACACACCCATAGCCCCGACTCGACCGTTGCTATAGGTTAACTGCGTAGCATAATCAATCATAGCTTGTGTATCTGAATCATGTGATTCCAACGGTTTAGTCCATTTGTCTTGGTTGCCCTTATCCTTGCCTTCATCATCATAAGCGAGCACAGTACCAATTGGATTAAGCTCATGAAACACTTCTGGCACCAAAACAATAAAACCATGCCCTGCCATAATGGCGGCGGTTCGTGCAATCGGTGCGGTTTGCTGAAAGATTTCTGAATAAAAAATAATGGTAGGGTATTTACCCTCAGCAACTGGGCGATAAACATAGGTACGCATTTCACCAGTTGGCGTGGTTAAATCAACAGTTTCGGTTTGAATAATCATGTGTGGATTAAGTTATTTTTAATTTAGTTTATAAGTTTGCCTAGCAGTATAACCAGATTAACAAAAAAACGCAGGGCTGTAGCAAAACAGATGACTACTTCTGGCTTTGTGGCAATGCCAATAAATCTTTAATCGGTAAAGGACGCGACATAAAGTAACCCTGAATATATTCACATTTCTGTTGCTTAAGAAAATCCATATGCTCTTGCGTTTCAACCCCTTCGGCTATGGTTTCTAGCCCCAACTTGTGGGCCATAGCAATGATTGCCGATGAAATTTCCACATCGTTTTTATCATTCGGCACTCCCATAATAAACGACCTGTCGATTTTGACACAATCAATAGGAAAGCGTTTTAAGTAAGCCAAGGACGAATACCCTGTGCCAAAATCATCAATGGATAAACGACAACCTAAATCGCGCAATGCCTGCATAATTTTAATGGCTTTGCCTGTGTCTTCCATCACCAAAGATTCAGTTAACTCAAATTCTAATTGCTTAGCCGAAATAGCATATTTACCGAGTGCACTTTGAATATCGTCTAGCAAATCAGATGAGAAAAACTGCCGTGCCGATAAATTAATTGCAATGCCATTAATACCGATAGCCGCAAGCGTATCGCCATGCTCGCTAATCAAACAGCAGACTTTATCGATGACAGCTCGACCAATTTGATTAATTAAGTCAGTCTCTTCGGCAATTGTAATAAACTTAATCGGAGGAATAAAACCATCCTCTTCGTCAATCCAGCGCACCAAAGCCTCCCCCCAATTAAAACAACCTCGTTTTAAATCGTATTGTGGCTGTACATAAACTTCGAGCTGGTCAGCTGCAATGGCTTTTTTCAATTTGCGCTCAATACGCATTTTTTCTTTCAGCTCGTTATCCAGTTCTGAAGAAAAATAAGCGACTTGATTACGGCCATTTTCTTTGGCCTTGTACATAGCGATATCAGCATTTTTCACTAATTCCTCTGCGGTAGAGGCATCTTGTGGGTAAACGGCAACCCCAATTGACGCTGAAATATCGAATGTTTGGCTATAGATACCAATCGGCTCCTGCATGGCCTTAACTATGCGAGTGGCAACTTTGTCTATTTGACTGGGTTCATTGATATCTTGTAACAAGATCATAAATTCATCGCCGCCCATACGAGAGACCACATCTTCATTAAACACAGCTTGACGAATACATTGGGCTAACTTAACCAACAACTCGTCACCCGCGTCATGCCCCAAGGTATCATTAATTTTTTTAAAGTGATCTAAATCCAACATGAGTACAGCAATTGCGTGTTCATGTTTTCGCGCATTTTCCAAACTAAAATGTAAGTGATCACGGAAAAAACGCCGATTGGGTAAATCGGTTAGCGGATCATAAAAAGCCAGTTTTTCTAGTTCAAGCTGGGCATTTTTTAATTCAGTTGCATCAACTAGCGAGCCAATAATACCTGTCACTTTTTGTGTATTGGCATCCACTAACGGCGCAAAATACTCAATAAACGTCATTTCAGTTTGCGAAACAGGGCAAATGAATTGGTATTCCAACATTTGCGCTTGCTGGCGATGTTCTACTTTTTCTAAGCAATTGTGATAAAGCCGTTGCTGGCTTTGCGGTAGATTATTGACGAATGGTGCTACGGCCTCAAAGTTATCGTAACTGGTGATCTCTCGCCAACGCCGATTGGTAAACGTTTTAAATGACTCAGGGTTACCTTCTTTGGCAAACTCGCGAGCATAAATGCCAATCGGCGCATTTTCGGCCAATACTCTAAAACGGGACTCCGACGCTAACGCCGCTGCGTTTTCTTGGGCAAGACTATCAAGCATGCGATTAAATGCATTAACCAAAAGCCCAACTTCATCATCGCTTTCCTTTTTTGCTCGTAAATTTGAAAACGGATCATGAATGATAGCCATTGCCGTTTCTTGCAGATGATGTAACGGTGCTAAAATGACCGACAATAAGCGCCGCGCTAATAAAAACGCAAGGATCAGCGCAATAATAACGACAATACCATTGGTTAGTAACAAATAGCTTAATACATTGCCAATATAGTCCAAGTTAGATCGCGTATATAAATAACCAACAGATTGACCTTGATCGGTTACTGGCACCCGCACAATTAACTTTGCCGTATCAAATTCGTGTTCAATTAGCGCTAAATCCATTTTGTCAAAGCGCTCCTCACAACTAGCGACTAACCCCTGTTTTGTATAATGGCTAAAAAAATCACCATTGCCATCATACAAACAAAACATCTCTATTGAGTTATGAAAGCGGCCAACTGATAAATTCACCTCTGCGGCTTGATTATCAAAGAAAATCAGCGCCGCAATCGAGCGATTAGCAACAATCTGACTAATCACGGATATATCGTTAACTAAACGCTTTTTGGCCAGATTATTTTCAACAACGGTAACACTGATACTAATGATAGCCAGAGCCAACAAACAGGTCAGCACCACGACTTTAGCCACTCTAAATTCAAACCGCTTAAACTTACTGATCCCTGTCATAGTAGTCATCGATTAATGCGACTCGCTAATTCTAAAAGTGACGAGCTAAAAGAAATATTATTAGCCTGAACATAAGGCATGTTTATCTCAAAGCCAATTCGTTGATTACGTTTAACTAGATTTATCGCGGTTTGATTACCAAAACGACAACTATCACAAACCGTAAGCTGACTGCCAACCCCTGTTGGATATTGCCCTGACCACTCGTCACCAATAATCAGCACCGAACAGACATCGGTTTGTGGAAGTGATATAACATTTTTAGTATCAACAGCGTGGCCTTTAACTGTCACTCTGCTACTGGCTTGAACTAGCTTATCTTTTGATTGGACATCACCAAGAAAACAAATCGTGATGGGCTTTGAAGAGTCGATGGGCGGCTGCCATTCCGTAAAACGTAGAATACCTAGCACAACCGCAGCGCGTAAACTGGCTTCATCTGGGCTTTTTGCAGACGCAAGATTGCCTAGCAACATACTTACAACCGTTACCAACAGCAGCCAACAGCCCTTAACTTGGGATTTACTAGCTATCTGCATACTAAGCACTTGTCGGCTAAACCGGCTTAGTCTCCCTGCAACCTGAAATAGAATTCATTACGCCTTTTTATAATAGTTGTTGGTCATTTTTAGAACAGCATGTCGAATTTAAACAAAAATAGCAAGCATGCCGTCACTCACTTATTTATAGAGAGTATAGAAAAGCTTAAGCCAATAAAAAAGCAGATTAACGCCATAAATCAAAGTGATAGTTAATGACTAAAAATGTAAGTTCGTTTTATTAGCCCTAAAAGCAAAAACCCCGCATATAGCGGGGTTTCTGTCTTGAATCAGGTTAGCTTTACAAATTAGGCTTCAGGGATGATGTCTAATTTGATAGTCGCTGTCACTTCACCGTGAACTTGAATAGCAATGTCGAACTCGCCAACTTCACGAAGTACACCGTTAGGTAAACGTACTTCTGATTTAACAACTTCAACACCAGCTTCTGTCACAGCATCAGCAATGTCACGAGTACCGATAGAGCCGAATAGCTTACCTTCGTCACCTGCTTTAGTCGCAATAGTCACTGTGCCTAATGCACCTAACTTATCAGCACGAGCTTGAGCAGCAGCTAATGTTTCAGCTAATTTAGCTTCTAATTCAGCACGTTGTGCTTCAAAGTGAGCTACGTTAGCTTCAGTTGCTGGAACTGCTTTACCTTGTGGGAATAAGAAGTTACGTGCGTAACCTGCTTTAACGCTTACTTGATCGCCTAAACCACCTAAGTTTGCGATTTTGTCTAAAAGAATGATATTCATTTTGACTTTACCTTTCTAAACTATGGGGCTAATAATTAAGCGTGTAAATCAGTATAAGGTAACAATGACAAGTAGCGAGCACGTTTGATTGCGCGAGCTAATTGACGTTGATACTTAGCGTTTGTACCAGTGATACGGCTAGGTACAATTTTACCACTTTCGGTAACATAATTTTTTAAAGTAGCGATATCTTTATAATCGATTTCGCTAACGCCTTCTGCCGTGAAACGACAAAATTTACGACGTCTGAAAAAACGAGCCATTTGGCTTCTCCTAATCAAATCGGTTTATTTGCCTGGCATGTAAAACGAGTTGAGCTAACCCATTTTTACTTTCTACTCGAGTGATAAATCCGTGGACTTGCACCCGATGACCAGACTGTAAATTATTTGTTTGCGAGATAAATTCTTCACCACTTGCTACCACTTTAATTCGACACCAAACGCGTCTGGGTAACCCGGCTTCTATTTGCTCAGATTCGTGTTCTAACACAAACTGGCAATGAACGATTCCGGCAGGGCTAGTCGTTATTGCAGGCTGTTTACAAACAAAACCAGAAATAACAAGCGAATTATCATTCACACTTACTCAGCAGCTTCTTGTGCTGGTGCTTCTTTAGCCGGTGCAGCATCTTCTCTGCGAGGACGAGCAGTTTCTTCTTTTTTAACTAAAGGAGAAGCTTCAGTCACAGCTGCTTTAGTACGTACAACTAAGTTACGTAATACCGCATCGTTAAAGCGGAAAGCTGTTTCTAATTCGTCGATCGCTGCAGAAGGCGCTTCAACGTTTAATAAAACGTAGTGTGCTTTATGCAATTTTTCGATTGGGTAAGCTAACTGGCGACGGCCCCAGTCTTCTAAACGGTGGATTTGACCACCAGCACTTTTGATTACGTCAGTATAACGCTCAATCATGCCTGGAACTTGTTCACTCTGATCAGGGTGAACCATAAATACGATTTCGTAATGACGCATTATTGCTCCTTACGGTTATTAAGCCCCGAGAACAGCTCAGCTGGACTGCCTATGGAGGCAAGGAACGGATTTGGATAGCTGATAAGGGCGCGGAGTTTACAGCATGATTAAGATTTGTGCAATGGAATTTAACACTGGCTAGAGGTTTATTTGAATACCGATAAATACACTTTCTTCACGCTCAGAGGACGGCGTTTGATTTAGGTTTTCATGTAAAGTTTCATCTACTGTTGCTTCGACATAGCCCCCGACTTTATCGCTCCAACTATATAGCGCACCAATTGACACTGCCTGACCATCGACATGACTATCTGTTTGCGATTGACGATACGACTCTTCTTCTTTAGTCACTTGAAATGCGCTATACAAGGTTAACTTGTCACCAAAGCCATAACCTAGTCTGACGGCCAATGCTTTAGTGTCTTGATTTGAAGCGCCTTGTGAGTCTAGCTCGTAAATATCAAACTGCTTCAAGGCAACCCCAGCATAAACAGCAGAGCCTAACACCCGATTAAAATCTGCGCCAAAAGCCATACTGTTTCGTTCAAATAAGGTATCTTTGCCGGCAACAGCAGTTTGAATTTGTAATTGCGAAAATGACGCCCTTAACGCAGCTTTATGATCTAAGTGGTATTTTAATGAGACTGATTTATCAAATGGTTGACTGTCAGCGGCAAATGTCGACGTTGTTTGCAACGCAATATCTAGCGATTGCTGCTTACTACGCTGCCAGCGGCGAGTTAACTTAGGTTCTCGTATTACTGTCGATGCATATTCTGTACGAAAGTTATCAATAGTAGAAGGTTGAGGTGATGAGGCTAAATTAGCGGTTTGAACGGAATCAATACTGACAAATGCAGCATCTAAACCAGCGACAGGTAAAGCATGTAATATATTCGCGTATACCGGCATCATCACTGTCGCCGTTATCACCAGCAAAATGTGTTTCGCAAAACGATACATTACATCTACCCAATATTAGTTTTGTTATAATGTTTTTTAACGCACTGTTATGTATTTATAGTCCACAAAAACCAACATCTCTAGTATTAAGCTGAATAATTCCTGCAGATTGACCAAGCTTTTACAATAATGCCAAACCATCTATCGAAATATCGTTATTTTACAGGGGACAATATTTTGTAGTATGGTAAATCAACTAAAGGAATAGGAAGCCCTCAGATGCGCAATGGATTTACGCTAATCGAATTTCTAATGACTGCCGCCATTTTAATTATTTTAATGACTCTGGCTGTACCCACCATGACAGAAGCACGTATGCACTATAACGTGTTTGATGTGATCAGTAGCTTAAAACAAGACCTAAGCTATGCTCGCCATATTGGTCTAGCCCAAGGCCAGCGCGTGACTTTATGTCCGCTCGACAACTCACAAAAGTGCAGTAAAAATTGGCAAACCGGCTACCGTATTTTCATTGACAGTGGCAAATTAGGTGAGTTTGAAGCGACAACCGATACATTATTAAAGGCTGGGAAATTACCCCTAAACCAAGGTGCCTTGAGTTATACAGGCGGAAAGTATTTAACATTTGACGCGACCGGCATGCTAGACAGTGCTTCGGGCACCTTTCAATACTGTCACAATCAAGACAAAACAGGACTTTATAGCAAAGCGGTGATCATTAACTTAAATGGACGGATCCGTGAAAGTTCAGATATCGACAACGACGGCTACCACGAAAAATCCATCTCGAACATGAATTCAGATTTACGCTGTGAGACCTAATTTGCGTTGGTGTTTTTATTTACGCTTTCGTTTACGTAAATCATTAATTGGTATACCAGCACGTTTGCGTAGTGACATTACCCTTATGATCACGCGAAGACTTTCTTCCCGATGCTGACAAACGCATGTCAGCACATTGGCTATCATGCTGTAATTGTGCGCCTTGCGCTTTTATAACCAACGTGACATCTAAACTAGTTTGTTGCGACTGTGCGCGCATTTTATAATGACCGCTATCAAATAGGTACAGAAAACCATGTTCATCGCTCGGTAAGCCAAATGCCGGTGACAATAACAAAGCATATTCCCCATGTTCCGTATAGTAGCCCTCTTGCATATTCATCACTCTAACGAGCTCTTTTAACGCCTCTGTACGATTTGCTTGAGCTATATAGTGAATATAACTCGGTACAGCTAACGATACGATAATCCCTAATATCGCGACACAGATCATGAGCTCGACTAAATTAAACCCTCTGATACTGAATTGATTAATCATCGCTAACCCTTTCATATTCTAATAAAGCTTCCAATACACGGTTATTTTCTGACTCGACAATCAGTTGGTACGGATAACACTTAACTTGTAAATCGTGGCCATACTTTTGCCTTGCGCAATCTGTCAAAACTTTTTGCTCAGGGTTAGCCACAACAATGGTTTTTGATATAGGTAATTCATGTTTACCAATAGCTTGATTACTAACTAGCTGTCCTTTGTATTGACCTTGCTTGATTCGATTCAGAAATTCATCGACACTCCCCAAACTAGATTGTTCATGCTGAGCTTTGTTAAAGTAAGCGTGACTGATTTTTAGTTGCAAAACAGACGACTGCATTAAAGTCACCGCCAACGACGCCAGCACAAATGAAAAAATCATTGCCATCACTAACGCAGCTCCTTTGATACAAGATATAGATATCATCCTTAATTTAATCCTGATTGTAATTTATCCTCTTAACCGTTCTGCTCATGACGAGCCAAGCATATGATTTTGCCTCTAAACTATTTTTGCCAAACTTGACGACTTTATTTCCTAAGTCAAATTTCAGCGAAGCATTACGGCTAGAACGTAGACGAGGCAACAACGTTCGAGATAACACAAAGATTTTAACGGCAACTAATTGCTCATGAGCATTTTGCCAATCGGTTAATGTTAAGTTGGACGCTGAATCAAACGAATCGACATTGCCATCTTGATTTCTATCCATACCAAACAAAAAGCCCATATTGGCAATCCCTTCGACGAGCGGCTGACTTCTCAGCCGACCTTCACTTCGAGCCGCTGATTTGTTTTTAAACAAATACTTTCTTTTTAAAACTGGCAAGGTTAGTTTTCGTGAGTTTTTCGAATCTTTTTGGATAGTTTCATGTTCAATAAAATAAACGTGATGCTGATATTCACCAATTAAACTATTTTGATTCGTTCCATCATTAAAGCTGGGGATACTGTCGTTCCCAGCAAATAGAATTGCCTCGTTTTCGCGACTAAGCAAATAATAATGACTGTGAGATAAACTTGGCTTCATCCAAGGGCGAAACTGTTGCGCCAAGGTTCGTTTAATTTGAATAAAATCCGTACCATGCTTAGCTTTACCAATACAATCGTTTAACACTTTGTCTTTGTTGCGTTTGGTTCCGCTCCATATAAACATAAATGGCAAAGGTGAGTTATTTTGGGAGAATGTTGCATTATTACTACTATCAATATGAGAAAAGTAACAGTCATTACTTTTAGCACGCATCGCTACAGGGTTAAATGTGCCATCCAATTTGAAATGGCCTGTCAATGAAGAGTTAAAATTATTCCCTGTGTATTTCCCCCAATACCCCGCCATTTGTATATCTCTAGCCAGTAAATCTAATGCTAATCGAGCATTTTCTTGCAGTTCACTACGCTCACTTGCATCATGAATTGTTTCATCATTAGCAATTAACACATTAATCACGCTGGTAAATACAATAGTTGAAACCAAAACTCCAATTAATAACTCAACCAAACTAAATGCGTAATATTGTTTCATCAGTGACCTCGGATCACGCGAGTCAGTTTTACATATTTACGATTTTGCAGTTGAGAGTGTTTTAACAACGAACATGTAGCAGGAATATCATCTAACGAACTATTAATACTTGAACGACTCAACCAGGAGACAATTATCGTCACTAAATAATGTTCGGGGTGAACATCAATACAAGCGATTGGTTTAACTAAACCATTCACTCGCCCTTTCTCCCCTTTTCCCAATAATTGATTATTAAATAAAGCTAATTGATAGTTTACAAAATGGCGGTTTGAACAAGGTGTGTTAATGCAGGAATGATTGATAGGTATAATTGCACCACCAAGGCCATGAGCTTGATAAGCGGCTGTATCTGATTGACTCGATGCTATTTGGTCTAATACGCTAGAGGCATATTTAAGTGCAACGATCCGCTGAGTGGTATCAAGTGAAAAACGCTGAGTATTAGCATTGACAGCAAGAGAGGCCAATAAACTAACTGTCAGTAAAAATTGAGCAACAATAAGCTCAACGAGTGAAAATCCCTTCATCGTTTACAAATCCTTTTGCTATATACTGCTTAAAACTAGCAAAGCCCCAGACAAAAATCCACTCAATAAAAAAGAAACATCAAAGAAAAGTTGATAAATATGTCACTTTTTTGAAAGCGTTACTTTCTATGCTCGCTTAATAGCGCCATACTTAACACCATATACTGAGTAAGATGTTTAAGAAAATGTGCTATCGACAAAAAGGCTTTGGCTTAATTGAATTAATGGTCACAATCGCCATAGTTGGGATCATTATGTCATTAGCGCTGCCGTCATTATCAGCAACCTATGTCCAAAGCCGTATTAATTCCAATATATTTAATTTAAGCAAAGATCTAGTTTATGCACGAAGCATGGCTGTTAGTAATCAATTGCCCGTGGTTATCTGCAATTTAGGAACAACGACTTGTAATGAAGATGGTTGGGCCAACGGCTACACAATATTTTTAGACATCAATGGTAACGGTCAATTTGATTCAGCCAATGACACTAAATTACGAGTCAATGCCGACTTTGATTATGGAACGTTGAGTATTAGTAATGGCGCAGATGAATTGATTTATAGCGCTAACGGTCGAGCAAGTGCAACCGTCACGTTCACTTTCTGTCCCTTTGTTGAAACCAACTTCGCACGAGGTGTAGTAATAAATGCAATGGGGAGGTCTAAACTGACCCAAGACTATGATGGTGATGGCCTAGACGAAACTAGCCCATCGGATAATAACTCACATTTAACTTGCTCTTAAAACCTTTATTAAAGCTGCTAATAGGGCGTTTTACTCTCAAGATCACGAGCAATAACCGATTGAAACTCACTGGTCAAGGGCACACATTCAAAAACTTTACTAACTTTTAATTTCGTTTTGCCGTCTGCCGCATATATATAACCAGCAGCTAACTCAGCGATCAACGCCTTAACAATTTTCGGATCAACATCTCGCTGCACGATAGTCTCTCGTTTACGATTATTGACTCGATACTCAAGGTGACATTTGTGCGTGACGTTGTAGTTGAACGTTTCTGCCTGACTAGCCCAAGACAAGGGCGATGAAATTAGCACAGCCCCCAACCAAATACATAAACGTTGCATATTATTTACCCCAACAAGCACTAGTAGAATCATTACCATCTGAATCCGTAGCTGATTTTTCTAGTAAGTAATTCAACGATATTGTTTTACACTCAGGATCATTAGCTAATTGCGACGTTGTCGCCGTTGCCGTAATAATGTAATCAGAGGCAATACTCGATACCGCACTGGTATCAATAGTGTATCTATCATTTTCTGAGTAATAAGGATCGGCGCTGTAACCTAGCTCCTTCATATCTGTGGTGTAAGTTCGATTTTCAATCAAGTATTGCTCTTGTAAGTTCGCAACAGTTACCAACTCACGCATGGCTTCGGTGCGATAGCCTTGAGCTAAATACTCAGTATAAGCAGGCACTGCTACGGCCGCTAATATCCCCACAATAGCCACTGACACCATTAATTCGATTAATGAAAAACCTTGCTTCATTAATTACCATCCTCTTTAATTGCAATATAAGTTCGTTTGACTTCTAATGCATTGTAGTCTTTCGTCGGATCACAGGTTTCACCACTCAAGCAAGGGTTCGCCTTAACCTCTTTTAAATCAATTGTACCTGTTGAATCTTCACCACTACCCACACCTATCAGCGTTAAGTTAGCATCACCACTGGCGTCTTCACCGCTAAATAACACTGGGGTATCTGGCACTCGCTCACCTAAATCGATACTTTTCCAAGAGTAAGCTTGCGTACCATAATGATAATCTATCGCGTACAAATAGCCTTTACCTGCATTTAACTCACAACTATTACTAGATGAATTTGTGGCAGGAACAAAAGACGTAAAGTAGGCGATCCCGCCCAATGCCCGCGATGGTGACATGACTTTTTCACCCGAACTTGAAAAATCGAACTTCCAACCCAGTGACGACCCAAGTGAGATCTGTTTAGCTTCAAATTGACTAGCCGTTTGCCCAGTAAATGGATCACTACTGAAATCATACAAGTCATCTAGGTCAATGGGCTCATAATCATCAGGTTCGACAAAGGTTCGGGTAACAATATCGCGATCTTGGATCATAAACATCATGTCATTGACACTCGTATCATTTGGATTAGCCCGATCGCCCGAACCAATCAATATACCATCATAAGGCACATCTTTTTTACTAGTCACTGTTTCAGTTTTGGTGCCATAATCCAACTCAAGTTGCTTCACTTCGGTAAATATAGTTCTAACAATAACAGGTTCAGCAAAAAACTTACGAGCCGATGTTCCCGTTCCCCCCAATGAAGCCAGCTTTTGTACTGTCCATGGCGTTGTAGTAGAAAAAGGATCACTGCCAACTAAGTCAAGTCGCCACACATAACCGCCAACATCAGAAACATAAACACGATCAATTAGGCCATTAGCATCACTGTCTAATACGGCTAGGCGCCCAGGTATTGCGTGTTCAAAACCACCTTTGGTATTTTTATTACCGGACGAAGTCGCACTTGAAGTCGCTTTCCAAACTAACGCTCCGGTTTTAACATCGACAATAAAAACCCCTCTACCTGGATTAGTCGTGCTCGCTCCCGTGTCGCTATCACCGTTATAACCGGCTGCAAAAAATAGTACAGGATCACCATTGGTATGTGATTTGTGATTAATGTAACCCACAACTGGCTTACTCCAAGATTGCCCTAGTTCAGTAAAATCACCGCTCCCCCCTGTGATATGCCATAGTAGAGTTGGACTATCTGGATTACTAATATCTAATGCGTAATAATCACGCCCACCGCGACGTAAACCAACAATGACAATCGCAGATTCATTATTACTCGATTCTATAATGCCATCATTGTCTTTATCATTAGTGTAGACCACAGGCGAGCCGTCTATTCCGTACTCTTTGCCTGTCGTATCAAAACGTAGGTCATCAATGATAGGAAAAAATGCTTTAGGGTAAAACGCCCAACTTTCACTGACACTGGTCGCGTTCGGGCTATCTTTGAACATATGTAATGCACCGGCATTAGTCCCAACTAGAATACGTAAATCTTGCGTCGCCTCGGTGCTACCGCCATAGTTAATCACTAACGGTTTTGAATGTAATGGGTCACCAAATATGTCCTCACGGGTTTCATCTGTAACTGTGTCATTATCATAATCGTCTATATCATAACCCATTGCCCACTTAATATGAGCTTCCTCAGTTCCAGCCGTTACACCTAAATAATCAGTTAAATCAGCGCCATAGAAGGAAGATACGTTACTATAGTTAAAGGTTTTTAATGCGCCAGACGTGCCTATATCACTATAAAGAGTGCGATTACTAACGCTGGTTTCAGCTAACATTTCAGCAACGCCGCCTTTGTCAACTTCATTGCCATCGGCACACGTCGTGCCCGAATTACAGTCGCTAGTACCTCCCCAAAACGTCACAACATCATCGTCAATATTGCCTGAGGTATTAATGGCTTTTTCACCGTTGGCATCAACGATTTCACTATTGATAACTTTTAATTTTTTAATATTTCCGCGCCATTTAGGCCCTTCTTCCGGCAAAAACATTGAGAAATAAATCGAGTCTAGGCTGCGGGTACGGTCAAAGTTATTCGCTGCGATAGCGGGTGAGGTAAAAGATGCGCTCGTTTGTAAAATTTGAATAATGGTATTTTGTAACGCCAGTGCTAACGCGGTGGCATCCGTGGCGGCATAATATTCACCGCCACCTAACTCAGCCGCTTTACTCAATACTGGTGCTGCTGCAAGCGCATCCTCGCCAAAACCTATGGTATAAGTTACAGCGGTTTGATCACCGGCCACACTGGTATTAATGTCATTTTTAAACATCCAACCAGCAAGAGCAGGTAAATAATTGCCATCCACAACACCATTATTAGTTAATTCCGAATCACCTGAAATCATACTGGCAATCGTCGTATTAACCCCATTATCACGAGTTGGTTCACCGTCGGTAATGAGTACTATGTAAACTTGGTCTCGGCAGCCTTCAGATATAGGTGATTTATAAGTGCCTGCAGGGCTTTCGGCATCACTATCCCTTTCAGGATCTTTATCTGGATCATCATCACCGTAATAAACGCTCAATCCCGCAAAATAACGATAAACCTCATAAGTGGTTTCACACAATGGCGTCCAAGTATCAGCACTAACATCATCAACATTAGTTAATAAGCCATCAATATCAATCACGCCTGTCACATCATCGGGCTCGATAGCATTCACGATACGACCTCCATCTTGCAGATTAAAGAAGGATAAACCGTATTCAATGGAATCTGACGATGCGTTTACTAAATTAGTAATCGACTCTTTAGCAACTTCAAGACGGGATTTAGTCTCGGTTCCGACTTCATCAGTTGAAGCGTGATACCATTCCAAATAGTTAACATCATAGAGCGTTGTCACTTCAACGTCGCTAAAATCAGCTGCTTCAAAATCACTGTCACTAGCACCGCTATCACTCAAGTGGTAAGTACTGTTGTTTCCTTTGTTCCCCAAATAATTGACCGGATAGCCATCAGGCAAATCAACATAGCTATTACCATCTTTCTCCTGCGCTGGGTTGGCTTGGTTACTTTGCTCTACATCACCATAACAATCTACGAAAGAGCTTTTATCTGCACCGCTATCTTCTTTAATTTGTTGCCAAGTTTTACCTTTATATTCAACTATGCGATCGACATAAAACCCTTGCCCACCTTCGACTAAGGTATATTCACTTAAATCAGCGTCGGCTGCCCAAAGTTCATCACCATAATAATTAGCTCCATTTTTTCTCCATAAACCATACAAAGGAATGCGTGATTCATCACAGGCATTGATTAAGCGATTAAAACGCCTCAATTTTGATTTATCATCATCAGGCTTAGGAATAGCGGTAGCGTCGATTAAAGTACCCGTTACAAAATAGGTTAAGCGCTCTGAATAATAACCTGAAATATCTCCATCATACTTTGTTGAAGGATCATAAGAGGCCTTCACCGTCGCATTCCATGCCATTGAGCCACTGTTATCAAAGATAATCATAATTTGTGGTGATGCGCTGCCGCTAGAGCCGGTTGAGCTACCGACGTATAAATCAATATCTTCGGCAATGGCAACAAAAGGCAGAAGAAAAGAAATAATTAAACTGACTAGGCGACTATTCATTGGGTTATTGCCTCATTTATCCATCACTATTGTTGGCTTTGTAGCTGATCCCGGCTTCGACCGTTGTAGTAGCAGAGTTATTTTTTCCATAACTATTGGTCACAGTTACCGTAAAGTTTTTACAACTGATAGTACTAGCATCATCTCCGTATTTTTCCCGAGCACAACCACCTGTCGCTGACGTCTCTGCTGATAAGTCATCTGTTACATTAATGTCTGATGTAAAGTACAGACCATCTTCCAGTTTAGTGCTCGACATTGCTTTGTTATGGGCAAAAAAATCAGTACCATTAATCTGTTTGTACAAGGCTTTATATATGGTTTGTGCTACGCCGCCCATTGCCTTATCGACCGAGCTCATTTGCTCAGCATTTGCCGCTGCAATCTTTTGGTCCATTACACTATTACTCAGTACAGAAACAGCTAACGCGGTTATTAACGCAGTAAAAACTAGGCCCGCGAATAAAGCAGCGCCGGTTTGAAGCTTAAGACGATGACAAGTCATTATTCAATCTCCCAACCTAAACCTTTATTAGCGATATACACTGTATTGGTAAACAACATTCTGCGGTATTTATCACCATTAGGCGTATAAATACGATCACCGAGATCGTAACTCAGGTTATTTTCTACACGATGGTCTGGCTCAATCGAGCGCGCGAGTACAAATAATTTGGCTGATACAATCGTCATTTGCTCTGATTCATCCCAATACTCGCGTGAATCATTCATATTAGAAACAGGTAAATAAAAGTTGGCTACACCATCATTATCACTATCAACCCCCATTAACGCATTAATATACTCAATGCCTTCAACCAAGTCATAACTCACTAATTGTCCCCCACTTGCTGCAGCCGTCGCATCTTTTTCGAGCTGATAACGCGCTAAAATTGGAACCGTAATATCACCTTGGCTTTCTTCCCGCACATAGTAAATATAATTTTGATACTCCATCACACTGACCCTTTCGGCGTCTGGCATTAACGAAGCTTGATCATTACCAGCATAAAAATACACATCACCAGCAGGCGTTGATTTAATATAATAGCGCGTATTTTCTTCCTCACCTTCAGCCACTGACTCCCCTAAACCACGCTTTATTTGTAAAATAGTACTGTACGCCTTGGCATCAGGAATACAGCCATAATCGTCAACACCCGTTGCCGTTATCATGAAAATGGTACGAAAATTAAATTCTGATGCATTAGGAAAAGTACCGTTATTTCCAGGCTCGCCTGTGCAATCTTGGCTAACGGCAGCATTATTGTGAATTTGCATAGTGGATGCTTCACCGGTCGCCAACCCCAAATAACCATGCATCATGATATCTTTGGTTAATAAATTGAGCGCATAAGTTCCGGTTTCTTGCAGTTCACCATTTTGAATAGTTGAATCAGTGACTTCATCTGAGGCAATAAATAAGCTAATTGCACCACCAAAAACAATTAAGCTAAGTACTGCGCCGATCAGCAATTCAACTAATGTAAAGCCCTGATTTTTTTTCATCTGCTCGTCACCTTAAAATATGTAGGCTGTCACCGAAACTTGGCGGCGCTGTTTATTTGTTGACGAACCACCGCAATCATAACCATCAGAATCGTTAGCATCCTTGGTAGTAAAACGCCCTGTCCAACTGACAACGACTGTCACTGAGCCTGCTTGCTGTAAATCAGCGGTATTATCTTCATTGCGAGCTTTGGTAACAATGATACATCCTGTTGGATTAATCAGTCCGCCGACATTACTGCTGGTCGTGGTGCCGTCTGATGTAGTTGATTTGGTGACATGCGTACCTTTTAATAGCGCATCCCATTGATAAGTATCATAGGTAGCCAATTCAGCTGGAGTGCAACTGACAGTACTTGAACTGGTTTCTTCAGTTTTATGGCACTCTTTAACATCATTAAAGGTTTTAGCACCATAGTCGGTTCCGGCATAACTCGACAACTGACTTTTATTACCACGGATGCGTTCGATAATATCGTGTACTAAAGCAGACGCTTGTGCGCGTTGGGTTGCATCAAAGGTATTCTTTTTAGCGGTACTTTGGATAGCAATAGAGCCTACTACACCAGTCGTTAACACTAGCATAGCTATCATTAGCTCTATCAAAGAAAAACCTGAGTGACGCAATCGCCGCATTTACCTAACACCTCAAAAAATAAGTCTTATTCTACAAATACTTAAACTATAAAACTATCACAAGCGATACTGGCATGTATACGGAATACCTATACTCCGAAGTGTTTTATTAGCGCAGTTAGAGATAAAACCCATGTGAAGGTTGCTACCTTATTGCAAACTGGTATCAGCGTTCAAACAAAGGCAAGAAACCCACTACTAATCTCAACAGTTTAGCAGCAGGCCAATTGAAAGGTTATATTTTATACTAGGATCTGAGAACAAGTTAACGTTATAAAACCAAGGATTATCTTAGCTCTAAAGGTAAAGCGAATACGACATTTTCTTCAATGCCTTGGCTCTCATTAACATCAACGCCCCCCAATGATTTTAATCGCTCAATCACTTGTTGTACTAATACTTCTGGTGCAGACGCTCCGGCCGTTACACCGACTCCTTTGGCATTTGCCAGCCAACCAGCTTGAATGTCGTCTGCGGTATCAATTAAATGCGCTTGGGCTCCCAACTTATCGGCTAATTCCCGTAAGCGATTAGAGTTTGAGCTATTTTTAGCACCAACCACTAAAACAACATCATTACTTGCCGCGAGTTGGCGCACCGCATCTTGACGATTTTGCGTGGCGTAACAAATATCGTCTTTGCGCGGCCCTTGAATATTCGGAAATTTCTCGCGCAAGGCATCGATCACTTCTGATGTATCGTCTACAGACAAGGTCGTTTGCGAGCAATAGTATAAATTGTCTGCGTCTTTCACACTAAGGGCTAGCACATCATCCGTTGATTCAACTAAGTAAATCCCCCCTTCAGGGTTTGAGTATTGCCCCATGGTACCTTCTACTTCTGGGTGACCATGATGACCAATTAAAATACACTCAGTGCCTTTGCGGCTAGCACGGTTAACTTCCATATGCACCTTAGTCACAAGAGGACAGGTTGCATCAAATATTTTTAAATCTCGGCTTTTGGCTTCATTACGCACTGCTTGCGACACACCATGCGCACTGAAAATAACAATACTATCGTCTGGCACTTCATGCAGCTCATCAACAAAAATAGCTCCGCGCTCACGTAACCCATCAACTACATACTTGTTGTGTACTACTTCATGACGCACATAAATCGGCGGCTCAAATAATTCAATGGCACGTTCGACAATACTAATGGCTCGATCTACGCCCGCACAAAAACCTCTAGGATTAGCTAATTCAACTTTCATCATGTCACTCCTATACGTTAAGACGCCGCGCTGACTTCTAAAATTTCAACGTCAAATGTCACGACTTGACCAGCCAATGGATGATTAAAATCAACCGTCACTGAGTCACCAGCCACTTCACGCACAATACCTGGGATCTCGCTACCATCAGGATTAGTAAAAGCCAGAATAGCCCCTACTTCAGCCGGAGCATCCGCCGAGAATTTAGTTCTGTCCATATGATAAATATTATCTGGATTCGGTTGACCAAATGCGTCTTCTGGTTGCAATGTAAATTTTTGCTTATCTCCAGCACTTAAGCCTAATAAGCACTTTTCAAAACTTGGAGTTAATGAACCGTCGCCCATGACAAACTTAGCCGGTTTATTATGTACTTTGGTACTTTCAGCAGCGGAACCATCTTCTAGTAAAATAGAGAAGTGCAGTAATACTTGGCTGTTTGCTTGTATAGTTTCATTCATGATAAAAATCTGTCTCAATTCGTGGTTTTATGTCGACGGGTTGCTTTTTTGCTCATCTTCTTGATTGATAAATGAGTCCAATAAAACCAGTCCGGCGCCAACAACAATGCCCATATCCGCAACATTAAATGCTGGCCAATGCCAATTTTGATAATAAAAATCTAAAAAATCGACGACATAGCCATACGAAATACGGTCGTACAAGTTACCCAGCGCGCCGCCTAAAATAAGACTAAAGCCGATAGGCATTAAACGTTTATCCGCTGGTGTTTTGTACATCCATACACTTAACAACACAACCGCAGCAATTGCGATCCCTGTAAAGAAATACCGCTGCCAGCCTCCCGCATCAGATAAAAAGCTAAATGCAGCACCAAAGTTTTGTACGTAAACCAAATTAAAAAACGAAGTGTAGTTAACACGTTCGTATAGCTGGAAGCTGTCTAGTATTGCTAGTTTAGTCACTTGGTCTAAAACTAACACCACAATGGCAATCCAGATCCAGCGTAAGCCTGTTTGGGTAAAAATATGCATTGATTAACTCAACTATCAATATAAATAAACTATCAATATAAATAAACAAGGCCGACATAGGTCGACCTTCGTTATTTCACTGTGTGTTTCACTCAGTAAAGCGCAATAATTTAGGCGAAAGACCTAACCTCTCCCTCACCTTCGATATTGGTAACACAACGGCCACAAATAGCTTCATGCCCAGCATGCGTGCCAACATCGGTAGTATAATGCCAACAGCGGTCACATTTTTGACCATCAGCCTTAGTTATCACAACTTTAATCGCATCATTGTCGGTTTGAATCGCATCACTTGGCGCATCAGCTAAAGGTGCCACTTTAGCAGCTGAGGTAATTAAGACAAAACGCAACTCATCTGCTAATTTTTGTAATGGTGCTAGTAAGTCATCAGCTAAATAAACCGTGACATCCGCCTCTAAAGCACCGCCAAGTAATTTATCTTTACGTGCTTGCTCTATCACTCGGTTCACTTCAGGCTTAACCGCCATCACGTTTGACCAAAACGCATCGTCAAACTCACTGCCCTCTGCCAAACCAAATAAACCGTCATACCAAAGTTGAGTGAAGATATATTCGTCTTTTTCACCCGGCAACTCTTGCCAGATCTCTTGCGCGGTAAAGCTAGTTATTGGCGCCATCCAGCGAACTAAGGCTTGCGCAATATGATACATAGCGGTTTGACACGAGCGACGCGCTAAACCATCCGCTTTAGCTGTGTATTGTCTGTCTTTGATAACATCTAAGTAGAAGCTACCCATATCGATAGAACAGAACTGCATAAGCTTTTGCGCAACAACATGGAATTGATATTCGTCATAAGCCGCTAAAATATCTTTTTGCGTTTGCTGGGCTTTAGCCACCGCCCAACGATCCAATGCGATCAACTCGTCTGCCGCAACCATATCAGTTGCAGGGTTAAAGCCATTAAGATTCGCCAGTAAGAAACGCGCAGTATTACGAATACGACGATAAGCATCGGCTGAGCGTTTTAATATCTCATCAGACACTGTCATTTCAGCTGTATAGTTAGCTGATGCAACCCAAAGACGTAAAATGTCCGCGCCTAGTTTGTTTACAACGTTTTGCGGCGCAACCGTATTACCCAAAGACTTGGACATTTTTTTACCGTGAGCATCCACAGTAAAACCATGCGTTAACACTTGCTGGTATGGTGGCTCATCATTGATGGCGATGCCTGTCATTAATGACGACATAAACCAACCACGGTGCTGATCCGAACCTTCTAAGTATAAATCTGCCGCCTTGTTAAAGTCATCGCGAGCATCAACAACACAAGCATGAGTCACGCCTGAATCAAACCATACGTCTAATGTATCAGATACTTTTACGTAGTTTTTAGCATCATCGCCAATCAACTCTTCAGCCGATAAATCGAACCAAGCTTGAATACCTTTTTGTTCAACTTTATCAGCGACTTGCGCAATTAAATCTTTGCTATTTGGGTGTAAATCGCCAGTATCTTTGTGCACGAATAACGCAATCGGTACACCCCATGTGCGTTGACGAGAAATACACCAATCAGGGCGGCCTTCAACCATATTTTCGATACGTTGCTCACCCCAAGCTGGGATCCACTGCGTATCTTTGATCGCCTTTAACGACTTTTCACGTAAGCCAGCTTTATCCATCGCCACAAACCATTGTGGTGTTGCACGGAAGATAATAGGCGTTTTATGACGCCAGCAATGTGGATAGCTATGCTCGTAAGCATGATGATGTACCAAAGCCCCTTTTTCGTTTAATACTTCAATGACATCGTTATTAGCTTTAAGAACATGCTTACCTTCAAACAATGGTGTACCTTCTAAATACACACCATTCGCACCAACAGGATTAGCAACTTCTAGGTTATATTTTTGTCCTACAACAAAGTCGTCTTGACCATGGCCAGGGGCTGTATGAACACAACCAGTACCCGAATCCGTAGTAACATGCTCACCTAAAATCACAGGTACGGTAAAATCATAGAAAGGATGTTGCGCTTGCGCATTTTCTAATGCAGCGCCTTTGGCATAACCCAAAGCGTGATAGTGCTCATAACCAAAACGGTCCATGGCGCTATCAACTAAATCACTAGCTAAGATCAAGCGCTCACTTTGCTCGCCATTTTCCACTTGCACTAAGGTGTATTCAACATCTGGGTGAATACAAACAGCACGGTTAGCAGGCAATGTCCAAGGCGTGGTTGTCCAGATCACAGTCGAAATTTTACCGCTACCCGCTTTTGATTCATCCGCTAAGCTGAATTTAGCAGCGATAGATTCGTCTACTAAAGTGAAGCGCACATCTATGGCAGGCGAGGTTTTATCTTGATATTCCACTTCTGCTTCAGCGAGGGCTGAACCACAGTCTGTACACCAATGAACAGGCTTAAAGCCTTTTTCTAAATGACCATTGTCAATGATTTTGCCAAGCGAGCGGATAATGTTAGCTTCAAATGTAAAGTCCATGGTTAGGTATGGGTTATCCCAGTCACCTAAAACGCCAAGGCGTTTAAAGTCTTCACGCTGACCGTTCACTTGAGTTTGCGCGTAAGCTCGGCATTTCTCTCTAAACTCAGCAGCCGTCACTTTGTGACCTGGCTTACCTACTTTTTTCTCAACTTTGAGTTCAATCGGTAAGCCATGACAATCCCAACCTGGGACATAAGGCGCATCAAAACCAGAGATTGTTTTTGATTTAATAATAATGTCTTTTAATACTTTGTTGACGGCATGGCCAATATGAATATCACCATTGGCATAAGGAGGGCCATCATGTAGCACAAACTGCTCAGCGCCGGCACGCGCCGTTCTAATTGCTTGATAAAGTTTCTTTTCATTCCACTCTTGAAGCATTTTAGGTTCACGCTGTGCCAAATTACCGCGCATTGGAAAGTCGGTTTCAGGCAAGTTTAAAGTCTGTTTGTAATCACTCATTAAATCAGTCGATCCAGATTTATCACTCCAGCTATTGCTGGCGATTCATTAAATATTTAAGCCAACAACAAGCTTTTCGCTTGTTGCGCATCCAATTCAATTTGTTGCTTTAACGCTTGAAACGAAGCAAAAGTTTGCTCGTCTCGGATTTTTTGTTTAAAGGCGACATGTAACTCTTTACCGTACAAATCACCATTAAAATTAAATAAGTGCACTTCTAATTGCTGACGCGTGCCATTTACTGTAGGGCGAGTTCCCGCATTGGCCACGCCTGCATAGGTTTTACCGTCAAACATGACTTGCACCGCATATACTCCTGATACTGGCGATACACAGCGACGCAATAATATATTGACCGTTGGAAAACCGATAGTACGACCTTTTTTGTCGCCATGTACGACCTTGCCACTTATTGTATATTGCCGACCGAGTAGCGTATTTGCGCGTTCAAAATCACTTTGCTCTATTGCCTGACGGATTAAGGTACTGCTAATCCGTTGGGTACCTAAGCGTAGCGAGGCGGTATCAACAACAGTAAAACCAAAACGTTCGCCCGCTTGTTTTAAAGTAGAAAACGATCCTTGCCGCCCTTTACCAAAGCGAAAGTCATCACCAACGACTAAGTATTTAACGCCAAGCTTTTGCACCAGCCAATCTTCAATAAATGCTTGCGCAGTCAAACTGGCAAATTCATTTGAAAACCGTAAACACAATAAGCGATCAATACCAGCCGCTTGCAACAAACGGTATTTGTCTCGCCAACGGGTCAGTCTTGCAGGGGCTGTTTTGGGCCTAAAGACCTCTGCCGGTTGTGGTTCAAAAACCATAACAGCCGATGGTAAGCCTAAAATCTGCGCTTGCTTAATAACTTGTGCTAAAACAGCATTATGGCCTTTATGAACACCATCAAAGTTGCCTATCGTTAATACACAACCGTGGTGAGCCGCTGTCACACTTTTTATATTCCGAAGTAGCTCCATGACCCTACGAGTAAATTTTTCGGGCTCGGATTATAGCTTGTGAAGGCCAAGAGATCTATTGTGGTTTCAAGTGTCTTGGCCGGAATCCCAACACAAACAAGCTAACAAAATAAATACCGGCGCCCATAACAATCAATAACATCAGTTGCCAAACGCGTTGTCCTGTGTCCCAACCTAACCAAATTTGTTGATTTGGCAATAGGTAAACAATGACAGCAGCCATAACTATTACGGCGATCACGACGCGTAATATATGTAACTTCACCATACGGCTAAATTGATAAACACCTTGCTGGCGTAGCGTAATATACAAATAGACAGCGTTAAACACAGCCGATAAAGTGGTCGCCAAGGCTAACCCTACGTGGGCCAATGGAAAGATCAGAATAAGGTTAAATACCATATTGGCGATCATGGCACGAATACCTATTTTTACCGGTGTTTTGGTATCTTGTCTTGAGAAAAACCCCGTCGCGAGCACTTTAATCATCATAAAAAACAACAAGCCAAAAGCATAGGCGACTAAACTTTTGCCTGATTGCGATACCGCAAGTGCATCAAACTCACCACGCATAAATAGCACCATTAGCATAGGCTCTGCTAACAACGCCAAACCAACAGCTGAGGGTAATCCTAATACGCAAACCATAGCAATCCCCCAATCCATTGTATGCTGAAAGCTATTGGTTTGAGCGTTAACATGATCTTTAGATAACTGCGGTAAAATGACAGTTGAAATAGCGATACCAAATAACCCCAGAGGAAACTCCAACAGTCGATCTGAATAATATAACCAACTAATCGATCCTGTTTGTAGAAAGCTGGCTAAAAACGTATCAAACAACAGGTTAATTTGACTAACAGACACACCAAACAAAGCAGGGATCATCAAGGTACGAATTTTTGTTACCCCCGGATCTCGCCAGCCCCATCGCGGTTTAAATAATGATTGCTTATCAACCACTTTCAACAAAAATGGTAATTGAAATAACAGTTGCACTAACCCACCAAAAAACACCCCCCAAGCTAGGGCAAAAGCAGGCTGGGAAAAATCAGCATATAAAGCAAATAAAATAATCGTGATATTTAATAAAACTGGGGTAAAAGCCGCTGCACCAAATTTTCCGTAGGTATTCAGTATGGCACCTGATAGCGCCACCAAAGACACGAAAAACAGATAAGGAAACGTAATTTTCAGCATGACAGAGGCTAACTCAAATTTAGCACCATCAGGTTCATTATTAAGCCAATCAATAAACCAACCTGAACCAAACAAGGCTACTAATACTGGAGTGGCGATAACAGCTAAAATGGTAATTAATAATAAAATAGTGCCAAGCGTGCCCGCAGCACGAGCAATTAACAACTGAACATCGTCATGAGGTTTAGTCTCTTTATACTCGGTAAGCACAGGAACAAAAGCTTGGGCAAATGCGCCTTCAGCAAATAAGCGCCGCAAGAAATTAGGAATTTTATTGGCAAAGAAGAATACATCAGCCGCAGCTCCTGCCCCCATCAAGTGAGCAACAACCATATCACGCACCAAACCCAACACGCGGGAGATAAGAGTCATACAGCTAAATATCAGCCCTGAACGCAGTAATTTCTTAGCCAAACTAAACCTATATAAATAAATAGAATTGAACGCGCGCTATTCTAGCGTTTCAGGTAATATGCGCCTAGACGTAAATAAACTTTTCTCTTATTAAACCCATTTTAAAATACGCTTTTCAGGCGTTTTTTAGACAAGGTGAAAAATTAATCGATAGCATCTTGAGTTTTTCATTGACTTTGCTAGCTAAAACAGGCATATTCCCCGCCCTCAAAAAGGGTAACCTGATTTTTCGTTTAGGAGTTTCGTTTTGGCTAACATTAAGTCTGCTAAAAAACGCGCTATTCAGTCTGAAAAACGTCGTCAACACAACGCTAGCCGTCGTTCAATGATGCGTACTTACTTGAAAAAAGTAATCGCAGCTATCGACGCGGGTGAAAAAGAGAATGCACAAAAAGCATTATCAGACGTTCAGCCTATCTTAGACCGCTTTGCAACTCGTGGATTAATCCACAAAAACAAAGCTGCTCGTCATATGAGCCGTCTAAGCGCGAAAATTAAAGCTTTATAATTTTTATTTAGCCTTGATTTGGAAAAGCCGCTTTTATAGCGGCTTTTTTGTATCTGAAAAACAAAGAAAAACTATTCGCAATATAAGGAATGCAGCGTACCAATAATGGCTTTAGCCTCTTTACTGTCCAATGTATAGTAAACCGTTTGCGACTCTTTACGCGTTTTAACTAACCCTTCATTTCTTAACCAAGCAAGGTGTTGGCTTAACGCTGATTGACTCAGTTCAATGTGTTCATTAATTTGTCCCACGCTCATTTCTTGGGTCAGCAACAAACATAAAACCATTAATCTATGCTCATTAGACAAAGCTTTTAATAGAGCCGCGGCCTGAGATGCTTTTTCTGTAAAGTCTACCGGCGGAAACGTCGTTGTCATAATGCCTCGAGAGTATTTTTCATTCTACCTATACCTGAGTGTAACCAAAAAAGGTAAACTTAGGCAAAACCAAATATAACAATTAAAGCCCAAATTCAATGATCGCCCTTGTTCGTAACATCACTTTTGTCTTGTTTATTATTACCCTTAGCTTATTTTCCAGCTTGTCGAAAGCTAATGAGATCACCAGTCAAACATTATCAACTCTTCAAGAAAAAGCACTCACAAGTACGTTAGCGTATGACTTAGCAGATTCGTTAACAACCGAAGTCGGAGCACGATTAGCAGGCAGTGAAGGTGATAAAAAAGCCGTCGTTTGGGCCGAGCAAAAAATGCAAAGTTTGGGTTTCGATAAAATAGCCAAGCAAGCCGTTCCGGTAAGAGCTTGGCAACGCGGTACGATTAGAGCCCATGTTACCAGCCCTTTTTCTCACCAGCTTGCAGCAGTTGCTTTAGGTGGCTCTGTGCCCACACCAATTAACGGCTTATCGGCCGAATTAATCACCTTCAAAGGTATCGAGCAGTTACAAGCCGCACCTAAAGAAAACATTGTGGGAAAAATAGTCTATTTATCGCAAGCCATTACCAAAAATAAAGATGCAGCCTCTTACGGCAAAGCCATTCGTAATCGCAGCTATGGGGCGATAGAAGCTGCGAAAAAAGGCGCTAAAGCACTTTTAATCCGTTCGATGGGGACAGCTAAATCTAGGTATGCCCACACAGGCGCGGTGTACTATCAAAAGAACTTACAAAAAATTCCTGCTGCCGCAATTTCAACTGTCGATGCTGAGCTACTTCGCAAACTGGAAAAATACGAAAAACCTATCACAATATCACTGAATATACAGACCAATGAGAAAACTTGGCAGACCTCTTACAATGTTATTGGCGACATTATTGGCAGTGAAAAACCGAATGAAATCGTATTATTGGCCGCTCACTTAGATTCATGGGATTTAGGAACGGGGGCAATTGACAATGCTTCTGGTGTCGGTGCCGTGCTAAGTGCCGCCAACTTAGTTAAACAGCTAGGTCAGCCTAAGCGCACCTTAAGAGTCGTATTATTTGCTAGTGAAGAAATGGGTTTACGCGGCGCCAAAACTTACCTTAAAGAGTATGAAAATCAATTAAGCCAAATTGTTGTGGCGGCTGAGTCTGATTTAGGTGCGGGTAAAATTTGGCGCTTAGATACTCGCTTTGTCGACGAATACATTACTCATGCTGATGATGTGTACAAACATTTAATGCCATTAGGCTTACAACGAGGCCACAATCAAGCATTTGGAGGCCCCAATATCGCCTTGCTTGCGCAAAGCAATGTACCGGTTGTTAGCCTAGTGCAAGACGGAACAAACTACTTCGATTACCATCACACAGCCAACGATACTTTTGATAAACTAAGTTTAAAAGACATGCAACAAAATCAAGCGGTTTATGCTAGCTTTGCCTTTGTTGTCGCAAACAGTGATATGGTATTTAAATAACAAGGAGCTCACATGGGTAAAAAAACAACACCAGAGCAAAAACAAAGACTGCTGGACCCTGTTGAATACCAAAAGCAACTGGCTATAAAAAAACAACAAGCCGCGCTAGAAAGACAGCAAGCGGCGATCAATGCCAAAATGCAAGCGTTACAAAAGGCTGCAACGCCAGAGCCAGAAGTCAAACCAGAAAAGACTCAAGCTGATATCATTAAACAGCGCATCATTGTTGGTGTGCTGGCTTTGTTAATCTTGTATACATTGCCTTACCCGCAACTGATTAAATATGAAAAGTTAAAAATCGTTACTGAAAGCGTATATATACCGAGCTACTTAGGTATAACTGATGGTTTTATTTTGGATTCATATGGCGACGTCTCGATCCAAGGCGGGGGACGCTGGATGTACATTTGTAATCAAGTCGCTGATAAAAATAATTGTCAACGTTATCAAGTCATAGAGCGAAAAGGCTTTTTTGCTGCACTAAAAAAATTATTAAGTTAAAACTGCTCTTACAATTTTTATAGTTTAACTGTAATAGACACGACTAGATTTTAGGCTAAATTTACGCTAACTTAATATACCCTATCACTTATAGGGTTATTTAAGTTAGGAAGTGTATGGACAGCTCCAGTCATCAATTCAATCCACGGCGTACTAGTGACAAAGCGCATACGATCTTATGTATTGATGACGAAAGTGCGAATTTAAAAGTTTTATCATCCATTTTTCGTGACCATTACACGGTAATACTGACAAAAAATGCCGAGCAAGGTTATCAAAAAGCCTTAGAGATCATCCCTGATTTAATCTTACTTGATGTCGTGATGCCCGACGAAAACGGCTTTGAACTGATAAAAAAAATCAAAGCCTCTCATGCTTTAGCGCATATACCCGTTATTTTCATTACCGGATTACACGGTGAAGATGACGAAGCTAAAGGCTTAAAATTAGGCGCCTGTGATTACATTCATAAGCCTTTCAGTCACTCGATAATATTTGCTCGCGTTAATACCCATCTTGAAATTGTGCGTCAGCGCAAGCTACTCGAAAAATTTGCTAACTTTGATAGCCTAACTGAATTGCCTAACCGGCGAAAATGGCAAACTGATAGTCATGCTGTTTGGCAAAACGCCATGATTAACCAACAAAAAATTAATATTGGCGTGGTCGACGTTGATCACTTTAAAAAGTACAACGACTTTTATGGCCATGTAAAAGGGGATATTGTTTTAAGAAAGATATCCAATGCGGTAAAACGTGCACTTTATCAATATGATGGGTGCATCTACCGATGTGGCGGCGAGGAGTTTTACTTTTATTTTCCCGAAAATACTCAAATATTAAACGAAGACGTATTAGCCACTTGTCAGCAAGCCGTTAACGATTTAGCCATCCCTCACCAAACCTCTCCTGTTCAACCTTACTTAACCATTAGTATTGGAGCGGTTAATCACCAACCTTGTCCAAACAGCCAGTTGCTGGAAGTGATTGACGCTGCCGATCGCCTTTTATACCAAGCTAAGCATAACGGCCGTAACCGCTATGCTTATGGTAATTATTCAATCTAAACTGAAAAAGGGTATTGGATTGGATCGTGATGTTGATACCCAGTCACTTTGAAATCATCCATGGTCACCCAAGTTTCTAAATCTTCTAGCGATTTTATATCTGGGTTAATTTCTAATTTAGGAGATGGAAAAGGTTCACGTTTAAGCTGCACATCACGCATCAATTCCAGTTGGTCTTCATAAATATGTGCATTCACAATTTTATGATAAGCCATTCCGGGCTTATTACCGGTGATTTGCGCCATCAAGGCTAAAAAGGTAAACACTTGAACTTGATTGAAGTTAAGACCTAACGGCACATCACAAGACCGCTGATAACTGGTTAAATATAAAGTGTCACCTAACAAAGAAAATGTATGTGTATGCATACAAGGACGCAAGCACCCCATATGAAATTCACCAGGGTTGTAAAAGGACAGTATCTCTCCTCGATCATCAATACCTTGTTTTAAGTTATCTACAATTTTGCGTAATTGATCGACATGGCCACCATCAGGTTTAGCCCACGTACGCCCCTGAACGCCGTAAACGCGTCCCATATCATCCTCACCTTTACGATGAGGATTAGCTAACCAAGCATCATTTAAATTAGCATTAGCGTCCCATGTTTTTGTGCCTAACTTACGAAAATCATCTGCATTATCGTAACCGCGAATGTAACCGATAAACTCCGCAATAGCGGCTTTCCAAAAACTCTTACGAGTCGTGATCAATGGAAACTCATTTTCAGCAACATTATATTCAAGATCAGCATTAACAACCGTTAAACAGCGCTTACCAGTACGCTTATTTTCGATCCAATGACCTTCATCAACAATCCGCTGACATAAATCTAAATATTGTCTCATGCTTGCTTTTCACCTTGTCTAACGGGTTGACGATAAGCCCATACTAAAATAACCAAACCTAAAATCACCATAGGTAAAGACAATACTTGCCCCATAGTAATATAACCATTCATAAAGTCTTGTAAATGTGCATCAGGTTCACGGAAATACTCAACAATAAATCGAAATGCCCCATAGCCCAACGAGAAACAACCGGCTACTGCACCAACAGGACGTGGTGACTGACGGAACCAATTTAAGAATAAGAATAATACCAAGCCTTCTAGGAAAAACTCATATAGCTGAGATGGATGGCGACCTAACTCTCCTGCTCCAGGAAAAACGATAGCCCAAGGCACATCAGTTGTTCTTCCCCACAGTTCTGCATTAATAAAGTTACCAATACGTCCCGCACCCAAGCCAATTGGCACCATAGGCGCGATAAAGTCCGCCACTTGTAAAAAAGTAGTATTGGATTTTTTTGCAAACCAAGCAAAAGCGACAAGTACCCCTAAAAACCCACCATGGAAAGACATACCACCTTCCCAAATCTTAAATAAATAAAGCGGATTTTCTAAAAACAGTTCAAACTGATAAAAGAACACATAACCAATGCGCCCACCTAAGATAACCCCAAGAAAGCCATAAAAGAGTAAATCACTGATCTGCTCTTTATTCCAATAGCAGTCATGCTGCCCCACACGTGAATTAGCAAAATACATCGCGCCAGCAAAGCCAATGAGATACATAAGCCCATACCAATGCAATGACACTGGGCCAAGTGAGAAAATAACCGGGTCAATTGCCGGAAATTGCCAAGGTTCGGCAGCCATAAAAAATCCTGTTTAATTCTGAATACGTTATAGTCTTGGTTTGGACTACAGTGACAACAAAGTCATGATTAACGCCAATTTTGGCGCCGCATCATTACACACTTAAGAACATTTTGCTAGCAGCGGCAAATAAGGCGATAGTTAGGCAAATTTTAATCGTTTTGGCTGAAAAATAACTCGCCATTCTTGCCCCTAGAGGCGCTGTTAACATTGAGGTGGCAATAATACCGAAGAAAGCAGGAAGATAGATATGTCCTAACGAATATTGCGGTAGATCATCAAGCTGAGATCCCGTAATTAAGTAGCTGGCTGCACCGAAAATTGCGATAAACAACCCACAAGCAGCAGATGTACCAACGGCTTTACGCGCTTCCAGTCCTAACCAAACTAACCAAGGACCAAGTAATGTACCGCCACCAATCCCAACAATAGCGGATGCAATTGCAATTAAAAAACCAACTAACGACAACCAGTTTCGACTTTGGTTATAGTCCCATGCAGGTTGAAACCAGCGCTCACCGACACTAGTATATAACCCCAAGCCGACACAAAAAGTACCAAAGACAACCATAAGTGATTGCCCTGCCATTTGCGAGCCTACCGCAGCACCTAGCATGCTGCCCAACATAACACCTGGAAAAATACTAAATACCGCAGGCCATATAATATTGGCGCGCTTTTGATGAGCAACCAAGGTAGAAATGGCTGTAAAAATGATGGTAGCCAGTGACGTACCTATTGCCATTGTCATCACATAATGCTCAGGCACATTAGCCAAAGGTAAAGCAAAAGTGAGTAACGGCACGACAATTAAGCCGCCGCCAATACCTAAAAAACCCGCTAATAAGCCAGCAATAGTACCTGTTACTAAAAATATGATTGCAAGTGTATAAAAATCCATTACGTAAAAATGCTTATTTACCCGCCCTAATAAATCCACCTAAGCCAGCATGCTCAAGCTTACTGACAATAACATCTCTGATCTGCGCAGGCTCTGACAAAATTGCGACTTCTTTTAAAAATTGGCAAGCATCGTCACTGGATATGTGCTTTAAAATCCACTTAGCTTTTAACAAGTTCTGGGCACTCATGCTAAAGCTATTACACCCCATGGCTAATAATAATAATATGCCGATCGGCTCACCGGCCATCTCACCACATACTGTTACTGGTGTTCCATGCAATTGACACTGCTGGATCACAAAGTGCAATGCCTGTAGTACACCGGGGTGATAATAATCGTACAAACTCGCCACTCTGGCATTGTTACGATCAACCGCTAGCAAGTATTGCGTTAAATCATTGGTACCAATCGAAAAGTAATCAACCAATGTCGATAACTGGCCAATTTGATAAATGGCTGCCGGCACCTCTAACATCACCCCGACTTTAGGCCAAGGGATCTCACAGCTTAATTCTTCACATAGTTCACTATGCGCTTGCTTCAATAGCCGTAGCGATTCTTCCACTTCATTTATTGAGGTAACCATGGGCAATAAAATGCTCAAGTTGCCGGTGTGACGACTCGCATGCAACATAGCGCGCATTTGAATCAAGTGGATCTCTGGATGATCAAGAGTCAAGCGAATGCCACGCCAACCTAAAAACGGGTTGTCTTCCTCTATCGGGAAGTAAGGTAGGGGTTTGTCGCCCCCTACATCCAACGTTCGCATGCAAACGGGTTTATCTGGGTAGCTTTCTAATACGTGGCGGTAGAGCTCAACCTGCTCAGATTCAGAAGGAAAGCGCTGACGGACCATGAACGGAATTTCAGTCCGAAACAAGCCAATACCATCAACCGCTAAGCCTTTAGCTACATCAAAGTCTGCCGCTAGCCCAGTGTTGATATGCAGAGCAATCACCTTGCCGTCTTTAGTCACCGCTTGATCGGCGGCGAGCTCTCTAACCTTATCATTTAACTCTAGCTCCTCGCTTTGTAAGCGACGATACTCTCGCTCGATAGAATCATCAGCATTAATATAAATATTGCCGCTGTATCCATCGATAATCAGTGCCATGCCATCAATCGAGCTAATAGGCAGATCTTCCAAGCCCATCACGGCTGGAATACCCAAAGCACTCGCTAAAATACTGGCATGTGAGTTAGACGAACCTTTACGCGAACATATGCCTTTTATTTTTTCGCGAGGTATCTCAGCTAACATACTCGCCGTGACTTCTTCAGCAACCAAAATTAAGTTATCAGGCACTTTACGCTTCGCGATATCTTTTTGCATCAGGTTAACCAGCACCCGTTGCCCAATATCTCGAATATCAGTCATGCGTTCACGAATGTAATCGTCTTCAATGGCGGCAAATTCACGAATGGTTTTTTCGATGACAAACTTTAAAGAAGATGCCGCACTCCATCCCGAATGGATATGCTCATTAACTTGTTCGCCTAAGCTTGCGTCACTCAATAGGTGATTATAAACATCGAAAATAGCTGACGCTTCCGACGGTAACATAGCCGTCATTCGCTCTGATAATTCACCGAGCTCTTTACGCGTAACTTTGATTGCTTGCTGAAATTTAACAGCCTCTTTAGCCGCATTTTTGGTACGCCGAGGTAAGACAGAGCTAAAACTAATCGAAGGCTGTGAAACAAAAGCACAACCAAGTGCAATGCCTGGCGCACCGGGTACACCTAAAATATGTTGGTTAACATATTTACTGCCAGAGCCAGAAAGCGACTCAATTTGACTTTTAACACCAGCATGAGCAATAGCTGCCGCTAATTGCGCCGCTAATGTAAATAAAAAAGCCTCTTCGTCTTCAGCAAATACTCGAGAATCTGTTTGCTGAACTGAGATCACCCCTAATACTTTTCTCTGGTGAATAATCGGCACACCTAAAAAAGCATTAAACTTATCTTCTTCAACTTGCGGGGCAAATAGGAACCTAGGATGGGTATGAGCATTCGCTACGTTAACCGGCTCTTCTCGCTGCCCAACCAAACCAACCAAACCTTGGTTAAAGTTAATGGCTAAACGACCAACGGCATTAACTGACAAACCATCAGTAGCCATTAATATGTAATGTTGCTTTTCGTGGTCAGCAAGGTACAAAGAGCAGCACTCGGTCGACATCGCGTCTTTCACTTTTGACACGACATCGGTTAATGCTCTCTCTAATACTTGTTGTTGCGCAAACTCTTCTACAATGCGCTTTAGCGTAGTGATCATTTACGCGGGTTTCTCCGGCGCTTTCTATTATCTTTTCTTTTATGGAAAGGCATAGCCACAGATGCGAACTCTTTTAGCACTTTTCGGTACACATCTCGCTTAAACGATACAACCTGTCGAACTGGATACCAATAACTCACCCACCGCCAATCATCAAACTCAGGATGAGAAGACCGTGCAAGATCTACGTCTTTTTCTTTACATTTCAAACGCAACAAATACCAACGCTGCTTTTGACCAATACAGACAGGCTTAGAATCTTTACGAATTAACCGTTTTGGTAAACGGTAACGATACCAGTTGCGGGTATAACAAAGAATTTCAACATCTTCTTTGCGTAACCCGACCTCTTCATAAAGCTCACGGTACATCGTTTGTTCTAGTGACTCACCTTCATCAACCCCACCTTGAGGGAATTGCCATGAATGCTGCCCTAACCGTTTCGCCCAGAAGACTTGACCATATCGATTGCAAATGACTATACCGACGTTAGCTCGATAACCTTCGGCATCAATCACATTTGTCTCACATTACAAAATCTGGAAGTCGTTTGATTTTTTCACAAACTTGCAACATGCGCAAATGACTTATGCTAAAAAATCAGGTATTTATGGAAGTTTGTTTGTTGTTTAAGCAAAAGCCTACAACGAGCTTGATAAATGCAGATAACAGGGCCACAAAACCGCCGTAAAACCGATAAATGCGAGCTCTGTTACAATCTCAAATTGAAATAATATAGTCAAAGCGATCGGGTTTTAGGGGCAGCTTCCGCATCCTGCTCACGCTAAGTACTTACATCCATGTAAGCAAAGCCGTCAAGCTTCGAGACCCCATGAGCATATGCTCTATTATGTGATTGGGGCCGCCTAAATGGATTTAGGTGTTAGAACGACGCAGGAGCCAAAGTCGAGAGTAAGCGCAGACAATGAACCATAAAATCTGAGCGAGAAGACTATAAATTGCAAAATTACCAATCTTTAAGGCGTACGCCGATACCTAAACGATTTGCCTTGCGCCCAAATTCAATCATAGAGTCGCCATAGCCACCATTATATTGAACATATAACGCCATGGTATTATTTAAATTATAGGAATAACCCACTCTTAACGCACCGTTATAATCACGCAATGTTGTACTCAACTTAGTTTCAATACGAGAGTGAGTATTAAAATATTCATAGCCAAGCTCAATGACCCCCATATTGCGATCGTATTTTTCTCTGGCACCTTGCTGATCAAACGTATACCAAGTTGCAAGGGAAAACTGTGAACCATCCTCTCCCCAATAAAACTCACTAAAAAAGCGGTTTAGGTTACGAGACGTTGGTGGCTTTTGTCCTGTGGATTTATGGATAAAGCCAACATCGATTTGGTACAAGCCATACTTTTCAAACAAGCCTGTATCGACAAAACGGATGAATGCTTCAGGGCTGTGCACGGTTTCACGAAAATAAGTCGACTCTTGACGGTTGTAGGTTTGCCAATAATTACGCTGGCTATAGGCAACAAACAGTTTATGAGCCTGACAATAGTCAAAAACATTACACAATGGGTTTTTCATTGCTTGATATTTCAATGAAAACTGAAATTCAGTTTCAACCGACTGATTAACTGAATCCTTTAGTTCTGAATTGTAAGAGAAAGGTAAGATGTAAGTCCCTTTGTGATGCTCAACATTGCTTTTAGCCTTAACTTTAACCTCTGCCAAACTCAAGTTTGATATTAGAGCCAACACAATAGCTAAACCACATTTATAGTTCCTAAACACTGCGTCTGTCCTTATTGTTTTATCTGGACAATATTATAAACACAATGTTGCTAAACACACATGTTAAGGTCCCAAAAAGTTCCCAATTGAAATTCCAAAGCGAATGTGAACTTTCCAATTTTTTGTAAGAATTTGAAATATATGGATTATTTTATGAATTTGCGGAGGGATAAAGTGGCGGTGAGAGAGGGATTTGAACCCTCGAAGGGCGTTAACCCTTACACGAGTTCCAGTCGTGCGCCTTCAGCCAGCTCAGCCATCTCACCGTGGTATTTACGTCCTGTAAATATGTCCTCTTTCGAGGTCGCGCTATGTTAGGGAAATCTTGCCCCCTAAGCAAGCACTAAATAAGCTTTATTGGTTTGATAGGCGAATAATTCATCGCCTATCATAAGGCCAACTTTAAACCGAGATTAAGCGTTGCCTTTAAGCTTCATATTTAAAGTTGAAGCAAAGTCGAGCATGCGATCTAATGATACTAAAGCTTGCTTACGAAGCTCTGGATCAACAAAGACTTCGTGCTGACTAGCATCTGTGGCTGTTAAAGCGTTCTCAATTGCGTCTAAGCCGTTCATTGCCATCCAAGGGCAATGTGCACATGTACGACACGTTGCGCCTTGGCCACCTGTTGGAGCTTCAATAAACTCTTTTTCTGGCGACAATTGCTGCATTTTATAAAAAATGCCTTTGTCAGTAGCTACAACAAACTTTTTATTATCCATTACTTGACTAGCGCGGATCAGTTGGCTGGTTGAGCCAACCACATCTGCTAACTCGACAATCTCATCCGGCGACTCAGGATGAACCAAAATAGCGGCATCAGGATTATCTTGCTTTAATTTTACCAAAGCTTGATGCTTAAATTCATCATGAACAATACAAGCACCATTCCATTTAAGCATATCTGCGCCTGTTTGCTTTTCAATATAACGGCCTAAATGCTTGTCTGGTCCCCATAAGATTTTGTGGCCTTCAGCATCTAAGTGCTCAACAATTTCAAGGGCAATACTCGATGTGACTACCCAGTCAGCCCGAGCTTTAACGGCTGCTGATGTATTAGCATAAACGACAACCGTGTGATCAGGGTGTTGGTCACAAAACTCGGTAAATTCTTTCTCAGGGCAGCCTACGTCAAGCGAACAAGTTGCTTCTAGGGTTGGCATAAATACACGCTTTTCTGGGCTAAGAATTTTAGCTGTCTCGCCCATAAAGCGTACACCAGCGATAATTAGATTCTTAGCGGCATGGTCGCGACCAAAGCGTGCCATTTCTAATGAGTCTGATACACAACCACCGGTTTCTTCGGCTAATGCTTGAATTTCAGGGTCGGTATAATAATGAGCGATTAACACGGCGTCTTTTTCAGCCAATAGCTGTTTAATACGCGTTTTGTATTCTTGCTTCTCCAAATCCGTTAATGGCTTTGGCTTAGGAGGAAAAGGATAAGCTGAGTTACTAAAATCAATAATGCTCATTTGAATAATACCTAGTTATATTCTGACCGTGGTGTACTTCATCCGTAAATCGGGCGCGAATTATACAGCAACCAAGTTAGAAAAACACTGAGTTAAATAAAAAAGAAGACGTTATAAATTTGTGCGGAGTGTTTTAGAAAGTGGTGGGTCATGCTGGATTCGAACCAGCGACCAATTGATTAAAAGTCAACTGCTCTACCAACTGAGCTAATGACCCACTTAATATTGGATTTTTTGAAGAGTGGTGGGTCATGCTGGATTCGAACCAGCGACCAATTGATTAAAAGTCAACTGCTCTACCAACTGAGCTAATGACCCATTCTTCAAATGTTTACCAAGGTTTTGCTTAAGCCCCCGTGGCAACGGAGGCGTATAATACTGATTTAGATTGGCAGTGCAACAACTATTTCAATTTTTTTATGCTTTTCTTAAAAGTGATTAAAAAACACTCTTATTTATACAAAAAGCCAAGAGAATATTTACAAATCAGTAATAATTACAGTGATGCTATACGATTTTTAGCAATCCGCGCAGCACTCGTTGTCGCGCAATCAGTTTGGACTTGCTGATAAAAATTTCGCGCTTTGTCAGTTTCGTTTTGTTTTTGCGCAACCATACCTAACTTTAATGTAGCATCACAACGCTTATTAGATTCAGGGAAATGCTCAATTACAGTGGTAAAATGTTGTGCAGCATCTGCAATTTCACCTTTGTTGTATAAAAGTTGCCCCAACCAATAATGTGCGTTCGGTAAATAGGTTGAACTAGGAAAAGCACCAATAAATTTACGAAATTCAGGGATCGCCTTATCGTATAGCTTGTCCTTTAATACCAAATTAACCGCTCGCTCGTACGCGTCATTCTCAGACAGATCTGTCGATAAGGTAACGTCGGTTGTTGGCGTAACAGTCGCCGTAGGCGCTATCGGCGATGGCGTTAAGGTTGGTTCAGCTGACTCTATTTTTTCTACCACAGACGAAATACGAGATTCCATCTCCTGATATAAATCACGTTGGCGCTGCAAAATTTGACCCAGCTTATACCCATGCTCTTCTGAAATTCCACGTAATTGGCTAATTTCAGTTTGCAGGTTGTCAATTTCTTGAGCTAGCTTAATTTGCGCACGACTACGTGCTTCAAAATTACGCTCAAGCTTACTAACTCGCTGATCGATCTCATTCAATGTATTGTTAGCAAAGCTAAAAGGCGTTGCAACTGTAAACGTTGCCGCGCCAATTAGTGCTAAATAAAGATGTTTTTTTGTCATGGTCTATTAGTAGACTAGTACCGCACGTCGGTTAGCTGCGAAAGCTGATTCAGTACGAGAACGATCTAAAGGTTTCTCTTCACCATAGCTCACTACAGAGATCTGTGAAGATGAAACACCTAAGTTTTCTAAATGACGAGCAACCGCTTTAGCACGACGCTCACCTAATGCGATGTTGTATTCAGGTGTACCACGCTCATCGGCATGACCTTCAACACGGACTTTTACACCGCTATTTTCGCTTAGATAAATTGCGTGAGCTTCTAACATTTCAAAATATGAACCGCCAATACGAGCTTGGTCAAATTCAAAATTGATTGTTGTGCTTTGACGTAATTTAGCTTGTTGCTTTCTTTTCTCTTCTTTTAATTTAGCTGCGCGTTGCGCTGGGGATAAAACTGCGTTTGCACCACCAGCAGTGCCGTCAGTTGCTTGAGCAGCAGCTGAACCAGCTTTGTTAGTCGCGGCTGAACTGTCAGCATCTTCACCTGTTGTACCACAAGCAGTTAAAGTCAAAATGGGTAAAGCTAGCGCCAGCGCTTTTAAAGTTTTTGAAGGCTGCATCTTATTTTCCTTTATCTTTTCTTAGCAAATGTTTGAATTTTTATTGTTACAGCATGGGTGACCATGCTGGTGATTTATACTGTCCTACGCCTAATGGTAGGCGAGCTTTAAAGCGACCATCCACTGACACCAATGCCAGTACCTGATCACCATCATGTAATGTACTGTAGATCACCATGGATCCATTAGGGGCTATACTGGGAGATTCGTCCAAATAGGTTTTAGTTAGCACTTGTAACGCTCCTGAACCCACATCTAAACGCCCTATATGATAGTTACCACGCGTGCGGTTAACTAATATAAGCTCCTGCCCGTTTGGCGAAAATGAGCCCCCAAGGTTCATTTCACCAGTGAATGTCAAGCGTTTAACACGCTTTGTGTCTAAATTTACGCTATATAGCTGAGGTTTACCACCCCGTTCTGATGTAAAAATAAGTTTCTTTCCATCAGGAGACCAACTTGGCTCTGTATCTATCGCTCTATGTTTAGTAATACGCGATAGTTTACGAGACAATAAATCCATTACGTAAATTTCAGGATCACCATCTTTAGATAACACCATAGCCATTTTTGTGCCATCCGGTGACCACTGTGGCGCACCATTAATTCCGGGGAAAGAAGCGATCATGTCACGATCTGTACTATACAAATCTTGTATATATATTTGAGCCTGAGCATTTTCAAACGTTACATAAGCTAATTTTGTCGCATCTGGCGACCAGCTAGGTGACATTAAAGGTTCAGAGCTTGAAATTAATTCGCGTTCACCAAATCCATCGTAATCAGCAACCATTAATTTATAAGGGCGCTCTGCGTTATAGTCACTCACTTTCACGTAAGCAATACGGGTTTTAAATGCGCCAGGAATACCCGTTAATGTTTCAAACACATTATCTGAGATATGATGGGCTAATTGACGGAAACGACTTAAATCAGCCGTAACATCTGCTTCGTATAAAATGTGATCATTAGTTTCAATGAGTTCACCTTCACTTAACATGCGGGAGTTGGTGCCTGTAATTTGACCACGCACAATATCTATCAAGGTGTAATGTACTTGAAATTGGTCCAGCACGGTTTGTTTAACTTCCCCTATCAAGATAGTTTCAACCCCGGCATCTAACCAAGCTTGATAATCGACGTCAGCTTCCAGATGAGGCTTTTGTGGCATGTTGATCTGGGGGAATGGGTGAAATTTTCCACTACGAGCCATGTCTGATGCGATAATTTCAGCAATATCCATGGGCAGTTCTGTCGTACCCTCGTATTTGAATGGGATAACCGCGATAGGTCGAGTGCTTTCAACCCCTTCTGTAATCAAAATTTCTAGCTTAGCCTGAGCCTGAAAACACACCACACACAAAAAACTCAAGGCTGTAATAATTCGCTTCATAGTTACTCTATTTTTTATTTTTACTTTTCAGTTAAAGGGCAAAAGTAATGTCGATATCTTTAATTTCAACAAAAACATCAGGATCTTTCGATACAGGAACCGTTTCAGTTTGAATAACAGCTCGCTCCGCCGCTTTACATAGCAGCTCGAAACCACCTAATTTACGCACACCGATAACAAAACCACTAGGCGCTAAGCGTATGTTCAACTTACAAGATTTACCTTTGTAAATTTCATCCGAAATAAGATTAGCTTTAATTGAATCATGAATTAATCTTTCGTACTTTTGCTTTTCAGTCAAAATTTGTGAACGTTTTGCTTTTTTCAACGCAGCTTGCTCGGCCGCTAATTGCTCCGCCATAAAACGTTCAATTTCAGCTTTTTCTGCTGCTTCCTGTTCTTTACGTTTGCGTTCAGCCGCTTCTTGCTCGGCTTTTTTCTTAGCTTCTTCAGCACGCTTCTTGGCTTCTGCCGCTTCTTTTTCAGCTCTCTGCTTTGCGGCTTGTTCTGCTTCTGCCGCCTTCTTAAACTCTTTTGCTCGAGCCGACTCCTTGACTTGACGCTCTTTAGCGGCTTTCGCTTCGGCTTCCGCTTGTTTTTTCTGCTGGTCTAAATCTTTAATTTTTTTCTGGTTTTTATTAATTTGATTTTGCGCTTTTTGCGCTCGGCGCTCTAAATCTCTAATACGGTTTTCTTCAGCCTGCTGCTTTGCTTCTTTTTGAGCTTGGATCCGCTTAATCTGCTTTTCCATCTCTGCTTTATTCACAGAAACCGCTTTAACTATATCGGGTTTTAACGCGCCTTTTTCATCAACTTTGCTGAGTTCACCTTCCGCCTCAATTTGCTTAACGGCCGGTGGCGCAATCTCAAAACTAAATAATAAAACAACACCAATAACAATATGAACGCCAAACGAAGAAAAGAATGACAAAATATAATTCTGCATACTTACTCCGGATTATCCGTCATTAAACCAACTGATGGCACACCAGACTTTTGCAAAAGCACCATCATTTGTACAACCGTGTTGTAATCAACTCGTCCATCTCCTTCGACCATAACAGGGCTTTCTGGCTCTTCTATCATGTAAGCGGCAACAATAGAAGCAAGCTCTGTAGGTGTTAATGGCCCTTGTTTTTCACTACCTACCGTGACGAAATATTCGTAATCGATAGTCACTGAAGCAATAATGGGTGTTTTGGTATCTTCAGCTAACGGGTTCGCTTGCGCCTGTGGCAAACTAACATTAACCCCTTGTGTAATAAAAGGAGCAGTTACCATAAAGATAATCAGTAAAACCAGCATAACGTCGATATACGGCACAACGTTAATCTCAGCGACTGGTCTACGTCGTATTTTTTGCTGAGGATGCATTAAAACTAGTGCTCCCCTGCTTTTTCATCTTTTCCAGCCAGCGCTTGACGTTGCAAAATAGCGGAAAACTCTTCCATAAAGTTATAATAACTCGTTTCAATTTTTTCGACTGAGTTTGAAAAACGGTTATATGCAACAACGGCTGGAATAGCAGCAAACAAGCCCATTGCGGTCGCAATTAACGCTTCTGCAATACCTGGAGCAACCATATTCAATGTAGCTTGCTTAACTTCACCTAACGCAATAAATGAATTCATTATCCCCCAGACGGTACCAAATAAACCAATATATGGACTAATTGAACCAACAGTGGCTAAAAATGGTAAATGAGTTTCTAGCTTTTCCACTTCTCGAGAAAGGGACACTCGCATCGCTCGATGAGTCGCATCCATCAGCATTTCTGAAGAGCCGACATTACCTTTACGTATACGGGCAAATTCTTTAAAGCCGGCTTTGAAAATAGACTCTAAACCACTTTGCTTAGCATTTGCATAATTCAACTCTTGATACAAACGTGCTAGGTCCACACCAGACCAAAATTTATCTTCAAATTGGCTAGCACTACTTTTCGCACTGCTTAACGCCGCATTACGCTGAAATATCATGGTCCATGAAATTAATGACAATAAAAGTAGTAACACCATGACGCCTTGTACAAGTAGGCTGGCTTCAAGAAATAATCCCCAAAAGGTGATATCAGCAGACACGTAGTAATTCCTCGTATATATAGTCTGGTATGCGTAGTGGCTTCATTTCAGCTAAATTAATGGTTGCCACCAAAACTTCGGCTCGGTTGATTAATTGTTCATCACACTCAATCCATTGCTCAAATATAATGCTGGCTTTTTTGAGTGTTTTAATTCGAGTCTTCACCACTAGCTCGCTATTGAACCGAGCGGCCTGAATGTTATCAACGCTAAAAGATTTAACAATAAAAGCAAAGTTTTCAGCAAGAAGATCTTGTTGACGAACACCTAAGGTATTCATCATCTCGCTGCGCGCTCGCTCATAAAACTTCAAATAATTAGCATGATAAACAACCCCACCGGCATCCGTATCTTCGTAAAAAACACGTAAGTAGTAGAAATAGGTGTTATCAATAAAGCTGGGGTTTGGCATTTTTTGCTCTTAAGCACTTACAGCATAATGCTGAATGAAGCTTTACTTAACGCTATATTTATTATTAGGTCGAAAATATGCCAAAAACTGGCGGTTAAATAAAGAGATTGGCAAGAAATCGCAAGGCTAAACGGCAATAATTTATACCGTTTAGCGCAAGTTAACAAAAGTTATACGAAAAACAACTAGATTTGCACTTTTTTGATGAGTTTATCGACACATCCGATAACGACAAAGACTAATCCTTGCTAATACCAAAGTGTTGATAAACTCTTGGCGTCGCGATCCGCCCTCTTGGGGTTCGCTGAATAAACCCTTGCTGAATAAGATAAGGTTCAATGACATCTTCGATAGTATCTTTATCCTCACCTATTGCAGCAGCCAGATTGTCCAGCCCCACGGGTCCACCATCAAATTTATCGATAATCGTATCTAGGATTTTTTTATCCATGTAGTCAAATCCCATATTATCTACTTCGAGCATATCTAAGGCAGCGGCGGCGACTTTTTGTTCTGCCTTGCCGTCTGCTTTCACATCAGCATAATCACGAACACGTCGCAATAATCGATTGGCTATTCTCGGCGTACCTCTACTACGACAAGCGACTTCTAACGCGCCCTTTTCTTCTAAATCCATATTTAGAAAACTCGCTGAACGCATAACAATTTTTTGCAGCTCTTCCGTTTTATAAAATTCAAGACGCTGAACGATACCGAAACGATCGCGCAAAGGAGAAGTCAATGAGCCAGCTCGAGTTGTAGCGCCAATTAAAGTGAATGGCGGTAAATCCAGTTTGATTGAGCGTGCAGCTGGGCCTTCACCTATCATGATATCCAACTGATAATCTTCCATCGCTGGATAAAGTACCTCTTCAACCATAGGGCTAAGTCGATGAATTTCATCAATAAATAACACATCATTCGGTTCAAGGTTTGTTAACAGCGCAGCTAAATCGCCTGCTTTTTCTAAAACGGGTCCCGATGTGGTTTTAATATTGACGCCCATTTCATTAGCTAAAATCCGAGCTAATGTGGTTTTACCTAGTCCCGGAGGACCAAAAATTAGAACATGATCTAACGCATCTTCACGTTTACGAGCGGCTTCGATATAAATCGACATTTGCTCTACAACATGCGTTTGCCCAGTATAGTCAGATAACTTTTGTGGGCGTATCGCACGATCAACGGCGTCATCTTCGCGGTCGGCGCTAGCGCTAATAATTCTATCGGCTTCAATCATGTTGGTAACTTTTTAATTGCTATTCAGGCCTTAAAGCATGGCTTTTAAGGCATCTTTAATTATGGCTTCACTCGTCATCCCAACTTTAGCCACTTTTTTAACCGTAGTTTCAGCTTGATTCGCTTTATAACCTAAGGCTATTAACGCATCAACCGCATCATTAACTGGGTTGGTTGCGGGTTCCAACACCATATCCATATTACTAGCTTGACTATCAGCTGTTGGAGTTGCTGGAATATCACGCCAGTTTTTCAAGCGATCAGACATTTCTAGCAATAAACGTTCTGCCGTTTTTTTACCAACGCCAGGGACTTTTACAATCCGACTAATATCGGCTTGGTTAACCGCCCAAATAAAGTCTTCACCTGACATGGCTGACAATATGGCTAACGCCAATTTAGGGCCTACACCATTTGCTTTTAATAATTCACGGAACAAATCACGTTCGAATTTGGCATGAAAACCATAAAGTGCTTGCGAGTCTTCTCGGAACACTTGATGCATAAAAAGTGTTGTCGCAGAATCGTCTTGCGGTAAATTATAGAAGCTAGTCATTGGCAAATTCACTTCATAGCCAACACCATTTACCTCTAATACACATTGTGGTGGTGTTTTTTCTATCACCACTCCTGTTAACCTGACTATCACAAAAACTCTACCTTCTTAATCGCCCACGCACTGTTTTACTTGCTTGTCCAGCCATGCTAATTAAACTTTGGTGAGTATGACCATGGCACATTGCTATAGCAAGTGCATCTGCTGCATCGGCTTGTGGCATTTTTGATAAATTGAGAATGCTTTGTACCATGTGTTGCACTTGGCTTTTAGCCGCATTCCCTTTACCAACAACAGCCTGCTTTATTTGCCGTGCGGAATATTCAGAAACGGGTAAATCAGCCAACATAGCAGCAACAATAGCAGCACCTCGTGCTTGTCCCAGTTTTAAAGCTGAATCAGCATTATGCGCGACAAAGACTTGCTCTATAGCAAATTCGTCTGGCTTAAACTGGCGTATGATCTCTGTGATACCTTGATGGATTTGCTTTAAACGCTCGGGCAAGGCAGCGTCACCAAGGCGAATACAACCGCTACCTAAGTATTCAAATTTATGCCCTAGCTGGCGAACAACCCCGTATCCAGTTAAACGAGAGCCGGGGTCTATGCCGAGAATAACAGGCAAAATAAAACCTAATTATTCTTTATCTTCATTGCTTACGATTTGCACGCCTAACTCTTTTAGCTGAGCTGGGTTAGCAAATCCTGGGGCATCAGTTAACGGACAAGCAGCCGTCGTTGTTTTCGGGAATGCCATAACGTCACGGATCGAAGTTGCGCCTGTCATTAACATAACCAAGCGATCTAAGCCAAACGCTAAACCAGCATGTGGAGGAGCACCAAATTTTAATGCTTCAAGTAAGAAACCAAATTTTTCTTCAGCTTCGTCTTTTTCAATCCCCAATACATCGAACACGACAGCTTGCATATCTTGTTCATGAATACGAACGGAACCGCCACCTAACTCAACACCATTTAATACCATATCGTAAGCATTAGACAAAGCTTCAGCAGGGTTCGCCTTCAGCTCTTCTGCTGTTACACCAACTGGCGCTGTAAATGGATGATGAAGCGGTGTTAAACCACCTTCAATTTCTTCAAACATTGGGAAGTCTACAACCCAAAGCGGTTTCCACTCGTCAGTTGTTAACCCTAGATCTTCACCCAATTTAAGGCGTAAAGCACCTAATGCTTCGGTTACTACATTGTATGAATCAGAACCGAAGAAAATTATATCACCAGACTCTGCTTCCACACGAGATGTAATAGCTAGCGCCGTTTCTTCAGGTAGGAATTTCAAGATTGGTGATTGTAATCCGTCGTAACCCGCCGCAGCATCATTGACTTTAATATAGGCTAAGCCTTTGGCGCCATAAATACCGACAAATTTAGTTAGTTCATCAATCCCTTTACGTGAAAATTTATCCGCTGCATTTGGTACTTTGATGACAGCTACACGGCCTTTAGCATCATTAGCTGGACCGGCAAAAACTTTAAACTCAACGTCTTTTAGTAGATCAGCAACATCAACAATTTCTAATGGGTTACGTAAATCAGGCTTATCACTACCAAAACGAGTCATAGCTTCAGCATAAGTCATACGTGGGAATTCGCCTAAATCAACACTTAGCAAATCTTGGAAAATTCCACGGATCATTTGTTCAGTGATTGCCATCACTTCGTCTGCCGACATAAATGATGTTTCGATATCTATCTGGGTAAATTCTGGTTGACGATCGGCGCGTAAATCTTCATCACGGAAACATTTAACGATTTGGTAATAGCGATCCAAGCCAGACATCATCAACAATTGCTTAAACAATTGAGGTGATTGCGGTAAAGCAAAAAACTGGCCTTTATGTGTGCGGCTAGGCACTAAATAATCTCGAGCGCCTTCAGGTGTCGCTTTAGTTAGGATCGGTGTTTCAACATCGAGGAAACCATTGTCATCCATGAAGCGACGAACAGCGCTGGTTACTTGCGCACGAAATTTCATTCGTTCAGACATTTCAGGACGACGTAAATCTAAATAACGATATTTAAGTCGTTGTTCTTCAGAATTATTTAAATGACCGTCCATGTTTAATGGCAATGGTGCTGAACTATTTAAAATAACAAGATCGTTAGCAAGTAACTCAACTGCTCCTGTTGCCATATCTTTGTTAATTTGACTATCTGGACGAGCGCGGACAGTACCTGTTACCTGAATACAAAACTCATGGCGCAATTGGTTAGCCGTTGCAAATAACTCTTCAAAATCTGGATCGATCACCACTTGCAGAATACCTTGGCGATCACGCATATCAAGAAAGATTAAGCCACCTAAATCACGACGGCGGTTAACCCAACCACAGAGTTTAACTTCCTGACCAACTAGCGACTCATTGATGTCGCCACAATAATGACTACGCATGAATGTGTAATTCCTGTGAAAAATTGACTATATACCGCGTCTGAAATAAGCGCGGCAAAAAATTGCGAGGATTATAAAGCAAAGCGAAAAAGGAAAACAGTGAGGAATGAATATGCTTTTATAGCCAATTACGATCTTAATTGGCCATTTATAGTAACAACTAAGGTTCGACTACCACCATAATCTCGATGTTCACCTAAATAAATTCCCTGCCATGTGCCCAGTGCGAAACGCCCACCACTGATTGGTACATCGATGCTAGCGCCTAAAGTGCTTGCTTTAATATGAGCAGGCATGTCATCACTGCCCTCATAGGTATGTTTATAATATGGCGCATCTTCAGGCACAAATTTATTAAAATGCGCTTCCATATCTAAACGAACTGTGGGGTCAGCATTTTCATTAAGCGTTAAGCTAGCAGAAGTGTGGCGAATAAATATATTCACCATGCCAATCTGGTAATCGCTTAGTTGTGGTAACTGACGTTCTATCTCGTCTGTAATTAAATGAAAACCACGTTGGCGTGGTTTTAACTGAATATTAAACTGTTGCCACATATGGGGTTAAGCATCTTTGTCGAAGCAAATCTCAATATGAGCATTACCCGCTTCACCTTCAAAAGGCATCAATACAATTGCACCCTCTGTCTTATGCCCTATTGTATGCCCTTTACCAGAGACAACCATGGGTGTAGCCATATCAAACTCATAGCCTTTTTCACCTAACAGTTTTTTGGCTCCACCGGTAACCATGTTAGTGATCTCACCAACCATATCGGTGACTTCTTCGTTGATTGAATCGGGGCGTTCTCCCAACATTCGCGCCATAATATCTAAGGCAAGGCCCTCATCAAATGAAATAGAAAAAGAGCCTTTTGTTTGCGGGCCGACCATTCCAATTAAACCAGATACATCACCGCGAGCCACTTCGTCTTTTTTTACTCTCGGCTTACCTGGCTTTAACTCCACCATTGCCATCGTACTTAAAACATTAAGCAGGGAAGACAAAAATGGATTAACAAATTCTACGTTCATGACTATTCCTAAAAGCCTTGTTAGATGACTTTTCCTGAAAGATTCTCTTAATGTAAACCGCATCGAGCGATAGTTCAATGTTGCAAAACTGATTTAAATGAGTTTTTTACACCTTACATATTAAAATTCCATTTAAAAATCAGAAGCTTGCTTATTAAATATGTACTTAAACGCCTATTTAAAATCAATAATCAACCGGTTAATTATCAACCATTAACTAAGCCACATTGACAAACACAGTTCAATTTATAATCAATTAAGAAATAGACTATAGCGATGTGCAAAACTTACTTATTCTTCATAACAATTAAAGACTATATAATTGCCTATATCCGATCTTCCGCACTTAATTATAGATACAGGATATTTTGTGTGGTTGCGGCCCTAAATTTTTAAGTAGATCTGTTTGTTCGATAAGCTTATCCTGTTTTACGCGCACGACAAATGCCACCGCATAGCAGTGTATTTTTCTTCAAGTGATGGCTAGCTCAGTTGATATATATCTAAAGCTTCTTTGCCAAATAAGCGAATGATTTTCTCTTCTCTTTCACTGATATTCGCGACCCCAATGCCTTGTGTTCCTAAATCAACATAACTTATCCCTCGCAGCATTTGAAAGACCCAGCGTAATGTAGGCGATTGCGTGGGGTGCCCTAACTGATTGGGCAAGGTTTCGTCTTCTTTTGTTAATCTCGCTCTCAATTCGTATTGACCTAAGTTGTAAACCAGCAACGATAAACTCATGACCATCAGTAATGCGTCTATCCGTTGTGGGTTTTGCAGGTAAATGCGATTGCTTTGAAAGGATTTGTCTTTCATGAACCTGAAACCATTTTCAACTTGAGATTGTTGCTTGTATTCCTTAAGCATTTGCGCGGGTGTTAAACTCGTTTTATTTGTGGCTAAGACGAATCGACCAAGTGGGTGCTTCGCTTGGGCTATGGCTTCTGCGTTTTCTACAATGTCTGCTATGACCCGGTAACCTTTGAGTTTTTTATCTTCTGGCTTCGGTCTTCCTCGTTTTTCGTATCCCCATTGAGCCTCTATTTCGCGTTCAACAACTTGGTGATACTTCGCTTTTTTAGCGGTATTTTTAAGTGCCTGTCTCGCGTCATGCTCACACGCATACAATGTCCCTGATACTTTTTTCAATGCGCGAGTTAATGCTTGATGTGCGTTATCGATTTTCTTTTCCAATGTTTTCAGTTGGCGAGCTTTACCTTGCTCAGAGCTGTATAGCACCCAGTTTTCATTCGGGCTGTCTTTGTCTTCATCGTTAATTTTGGCGTAACGATAACCGTTATCTAATTCGCACCATTCAAAAGCATCATCGCTTTTCGCACTATTTTGCTTAACTATGTTTAAGGTGGCTGGCACGCGTGTCAGCCAATTCACGTTGGCATTTTGAAGCTTATTCGTGTTGTACAGCGCTGAATCAGCTACCCATAACATGTCTTCGCTATTATTGAGTTCTTCAATGAAGTTACGCATATAAGCAATGCTGTCATGAAATATCGTTTTGTCTGCTGCATTACCGTCATAACTTTCATAATAAATCGGAAGTCCTGCTGGGCCGTTGGTAATGAGATTAACAACCACTTGTTTCAAGTCGGGGCGATGGTCTTTGGAATACCCTTGTTTAGGTATTGGGGCATGCTTCCAATCACCATTGTATTCACCGAATAAGGCTAAGCTGGTGCTATCTAAATGATGGCTGGTGCTTAATAAGCCATGCTCTTGAATAATTTCAAAAGCTAACTGACTAAATAAACGTGTCGTCCCGTGTTGATTCAGTTTATCAAGACATCGACCCAGCGCATCCTCATTCATATCATCGGCACAAAGCCCTGGCGCTATCAATGCCTCTATCGGTTTGTCTTTAAAAAAGTCTGGGGTCATATACAAAGTCGCATTGGTGAACCCAAGACCATTCAGGATTAGCGCGCAGATCCGCTGCCCATACGTAGACTTGGTTCGTTTATCCAATTTAATCGGCAGCATCAGGTCAATTCGCTGTGCAATTTTGTACTTTTTCAATAACGCAGCGACTAAACCAAGGTGATCCATAGATTGAATAGAGACTTGTTTGATTTGGGGCATTAATGGATCTGATAAATATAATGACAAGGATATTGTTATCTTAGCGAAGCTGTTTGAAATACTGTGTGATCTGTAGCGTGAATAAGGGTGATCTTTTACTTCAATGCTTGTGATCTATTTCGCACAATAAAGTGACTTGCTAAATTTTCAACATTTGAGATTAAAGTACGGAAGATGGGCTATATGTAAAGCATCTCGATAATAATCGCCATTAAAACCAATAAAGCTTATGAGCCAACTTATTATTTATAAAGACACCCTACCGGCACTTGCTATATTTAACAGTACGGATAAAGTTGAAATTTCAAATCACCTATCCAAAGTCAACATAGTATTCAAAGATAACAGTCAGCGTACCGTTACAAGTCAAAATAAAGAAGCCATTCTAACAGCACATGACTCGGTTATTAATAGCATAGCTTTGTTAACAAAGTATAAAAGTCGTGACCTTGTCTCGGTTGACGAGTCTACGCCAAACAAAGCGGATTTAAGAGCAAAATACATGTTTGAACACACTCACAATGAAGATGAAGTGCGCTTTTTTGTCGACGGTCGAGCATTATTCTGCCTGCATATCGGTAGTAATATATATCAAGTCATTTGTGAAAAGGGAGATTTAATTTCTATACCCAAAGATACAGCCCACTGGTTTGACATGGGAAGTAATCCTAATTTCTCGGTGATCCGTTTTTTTATGAATGAAAAAGGTTGGATAGCATCAGCAACGGGATCGGATATTGCTGCTCACTTTCCAACACTAGATCAAATTGACAACAAGCAGCTAAGCTAAATTTCTTTAACCCAAAGCACTCCAACTTCAGCTCTTATAACTTCAACTTCTTTGCCAGCAGGGATCACTTCGTGACTTTTAAGTGTCCAAAGAATGCCTGATAGTTTGTGCTGTGCTTTAGAGTTTAACGATACTTCGTCCGCTACAAAAAATCTAAGCCCAGTAAAGTCGCTTTTTACCATTTTATTGTCTGCTTTATCTTGAATGTTTTTTAACGGTTTCCAAAGCAATAAAGCCAAACAACTTGTGAAAATAGCGTTCGACAGGGCGATAGCACTCAAGCTGTCTGGTAATACACCTAACCAAACTGCACCACCAGTTATTAACAATGAAATACCAAAGAAAAACAAAATGAAAGTGGCAAAACCAAGTACCGCAACTTCAATTGTTAGAAGAATGATACCAACAGCAATCAAAGTTTCAGGTACATGACTGCTTATAAACTCAAACATTAAACTTTACTCCCTTGTAGGGCACTAATAATACTGGTCGCCTGAGCTACGATAGAACTAGCTTCTGTTGAGTTGTCAGGTAATAAAACCACACTAGATTCTTTTGCAATCGCTTGTTTAGCTGCAATAGCTTTAGTAGCAAGGTCTAGTTCCACTGCTTTTTGTCCATCACTAGTCGCAGCAGCTTCACCAACAACTTTAAGAGCTTGAGCTTGTGCATCTGCAACAGCCACTATAGCTTTAGCTTCACCTTCTGCATTTAAAACTTGCTCTTGTTTCTCTGCTTCTGCCGCTAAAACACGAGCTTGCTTTTCACCTTCGGCAATATTAATTGCTGCTTGTTTTTCCCCTTCTGATTCTAATATTTTAGCTCTTCTCTCTCGCTCTGCTTTCATTTGTGATTCCATCGCATTCATGATGGAATTAGGAGGCGTAATATCTTTTATCTCGTATCTCAATACAACAACACCCCAAGTTTCAGAAGCCTCATTGATAGCCGTTACAATGCGTGCATTTAGAGAATCTCTTTCTTCAAAGGTTTTATCTAAGTCAATTTTACCTATTTCTGAACGCATGGTTGTTTGCGCCAATTGCGTCACAGCAAAGATATAATCTTCAACACCATATGTTGCTTTGTACGGGTCCAATACTCGAAAATAAAGTACACCATCGACAGTCAGGGAGATGTTATCTTTGGTAATAGCCGCTTGGCTAGGTACATCAAATGCTTGTTCTTTTAAGGATCGATCAGCTGAAACCTTATCTAAAAAAGGGATTATAAAATTTAGTCCCGCTTCTTTAGTTGATTGATATTTTCCGAAGCGCTCGATTATCCATGCGCGGTTTTGTGGTACAAACTTAATAGATGCTTTTAGTGTTACCAACACAAATATGATGGCCGCAACGGGTACTATTGCAATTGATTCTAATATTTCGTTCATTACTTACTCCTTTAATTTTCTTTGATTGGCTTAATCAACAACTCTAATTGACTAAGGTTTAGACAAGATAACAATCAAAGACATAATATGTCAATAAATTTTGACATATTATGTCTTTGGGTTTATAGCAATTGAATTAAAGTTAACTATCGCAAACATTTAAACAAATACAATAAATAGAAAGGATATTTTGAAGGCTATAACGCAAAAAGCCCTTAGCTAACGCTAAGGGCTTCTTTTCGAATAAGAGCCTGACAGTGTGCTACTCTCACATGGGACCTCCCACACTACCATCGCCGCAATTGCGTTTCACTTCTGAGTTCGAGATGGAGTCAGGTGGTTCCGCAATGCTATCGCCGTCAGGCATAAACTGTTATGTATTCAACTCTTGAGTTAAATACCAATTAGGCTCGTAATAAGTTCGTTATATTTTCTAGTGAATCTAGTCAATTCATTTTTTAATAGTTCGTGTTATTCAGTGTCATCTCACACAAAGCCACTTCGGCGTTGTATGGTTAAGCCTCACGGGCAATTAGTACAGGTTAGCTCAAAGCCTCACAACTCTTACACACCCTGCCTATCAACGTTGTAGTCTCCAACAACCCTTTAGGGACTTAAAGTCCAGTGAGAACTCATCTCGAGGCTCGCTTCCCGCTTAGATGCTTTCAGCGGTTATCGATTCCGAACATAGCTACCCGGCAGTGCACTTGGCAATACAACCGGAACACCAGAGGTTCGTCCACTCCGGTCCTCTCGTACTAGGAGCAGCCCCTCTCAATTCTCAAACGCCCACGGCAGATAGGGACCGAACTGTCTCACGACGTTCTAAACCCAGCTCGCGTACCACTTTAAATGGCGAACAGCCATACCCTTGGGACCGACTTCAGCCCCAGGATGTGATGAGCCGACATCGAGGTGCCAAACACCGCCGTCGATATGAACTCTTGGGCGGTATCAGCCTGTTATCCCCGGAGTACCTTTTATCCGTTGAGCGATGGCCCTTCCATTCAGAACCACCGGATCACTATGACCTGCTTTCGCACCTGCTCGACGTGTCTGTCTCGCAGTTAAGCTGACTTCTGCCATTGCACTAACCGTACGATGTCCGACCGTACTTAGTCAACCTTCGTGCTCCTCCGTTACTATTTGGGAGGAGACCGCCCCAGTCAAACTACCCACCAGGCAGTGTCCCTATTCCCGATTCAGGGAACGAGGTTAGAACATCAAACATACAAGGGTGGTATTTCAAGGATGGCTCCACAATATCTGGCGACACTGCTTCAAAGCCTCCCACCTATCCTACACATGTAGGCTCAATGTTCACTGCCAAGCTGTAGTAAAGGTTCACGGGGTCTTTCCGTCTAGCCGCGGGTACACAGCATCTTCACTGCGATTTCAATTTCACTGAGTCTCGGGTGGAGACAGCGTGGCCATGATTACACCATTCGTGCAGGTCGGAACTTACCCGACAAGGAATTTCGCTACCTTAGGACCGTTATAGTTACGGCCGCCGTTTACCGGGGCTTCGATCAAGAGCTTCTCCGAAGATAACCCCATCAATTAACCTTCCGGCACCGGGCAGGTGTCACACCGTATACGTCATCTTGCGATTTTGCACAGTGCTGTGTTTTTAATAAACAGTTCCAGCCACCTGGTCACTGCGACTGTCGTTCGCTTACACCGTAAAGGCTTAACAAACAACAGCGTACCTTCTCCCGAAGTTACGGTACTATTTTGCCTAGTTCCTTCACCCGAGTTCTCTCAAGCGCCTTAGTATTCTCTACCTGACCACCTGTGTCGGTTTGGAGTACGGTTCGAATATATCTGAAGCTTAGCGGATTTTCCTGGAAGCATGGCATCATTCACTTCAACTCCGTAGAGTCTCGTCTCGTATCTCAGCCTTAGAAAACCGGATTTGCCTAGTTTTCCAGCCTACATACTTTCACGTGGACTACCAACGCCACGATGAATTAGCCTTCTCCGTCCCCACATCGCAATATATTCAAGCACGGGAATATTAACCCGTTTCCCATCGACTACGCCATTCGGCCTCGCCTTAGGGGCCGGCTTACCCTACCCTGATTAGCATGGGATAGGAAACCTTGGTCTTTCGGCGTGGAGGTTTTTCACCCCCATTATCGTTACTCATGTCAGCATTCGCACTTCTGATACCTCCAGCAAGCTTTACAACTCACCTTCAACAGCTTACAGAACGCTCCCCTACCCCACATGCAAAGCATGTAGCCGCAGCTTCGGTGCATAGTTTAGCCCCGTTACATCTTCCGCGCAGACCGACTCGACCAGTGAGCTATTACGCTTTCTTTAAAGGGTGGCTGCTTCTAAGCCAACCTCCTGGCTGTCTATGCCTTTCCACATCGTTTCCCACTTAACTATGACTTTGGGACCTTAGCTGGCGGTCTGGGTTGTTGCCCTCTTCACGGCGGACGTTAGCACCCGTCGTGTGTCTCCCGGATAGTACTCATTGGTATTCGGAGTTTGCAAAGGGTTGGTAAGTCGGGATGACCCCCTAGCCTTAACAGTGCTCTACCCCCAATGGTATTCGTCCGAGGCTCTACCTAAATAGATTTCGGGGAGAACCAGCTATCTCCCGGCTTGATTAGCCTTTCACTCCGACCCACAGGTCATCCCCTAACTTTTCAACGTTAGTGGGTTCGGTCCTCCAGTTGATGTTACTCAACCTTCAACCTGCCCATGGGTAGATCGCCGGGTTTCGGGTCTATACCCAGCAACTCAACGCGCAGTTAACACTCGCTTTCGCTACGGCTCCCCTAAACGGTTAACCTTGCTACTGAATATAAGTCGCTGACCCATTATACAAAAGGTACGCAGTCACAACACGAAGTTGCTCCCACTGCTTGTACGTACACGGTTTCAGGTTCTATTTCACTCCCCTCACAGGGGTTCTTTTCGCCTTTCCCTCACGGTACTGGTTCACTATCGGTCAGTTAGGAGTATTTAGCCTTGGAGGATGGTCCCCCCATCTTCAGTCAAGATATCACGTGTCCCGACCTACTTAATATGGACATTACACTTTTTCGCATACAGGACTATCACCTACTATGGTCAAACTTTCCAGAATGTTCTGCTGAAGTGTAATATCTCGGCTGAACCCCGTTCGCTCGCCGCTACTAAGGGTATCTCAATTGATTTCTTTTCCTCCGGGTACTTAGATGTTTCAGTTCTCCGGGTTCGCCTCTTACACCTATGTATTCAGTGCAAGATACTCCTAAGAGTGGGTTGCCCCATTCGGAAATCCTGGACTCAACGCGTTTTATCAACTCGTCCAGGCTTATCGCAGATTAACACGTCCTTCATCGCCTCTAACTGCCAAGGCATCCACCGTGTACGCTTAGTCACTTAACCATACAACCCGAAATAACCTTTCGATTATTCAAATCGTATAAATCAAAATGACACTTTCACGCGCCTATTAAATTTTGAATACTAAATTCACTATATGGATGAACTTATTACTTTTGCCTAATTGTTAAAGAACATTTGGTTGCTTACTTTCGTAAGATATCGACCTTCACAATGAAAAATCGACAATAAAAAACCAAACATAATCAAACGAGGTAAATTCATTACTGAACCTATCAATCGATTAGGTTTGGTTTCTTGTGTAGAGTTAATGTGTTTTTATTTCCATGACCAATCCCTAAGAAAGGAGTTGGTGGAGCTAAGCAGGATCGAACTGCTGACCTCCTGCGTGCAAGGCAGGCGCTCTCCCAGCTGAGCTATAGCCCCATTTTCCCGATAGATTAACTATCTAAAAACAGTTGCGAGTCATTTGCTTAAGATTGTAATTTCATTTGGGACAAGGCATTTTATTGCTACGTTTAGCCTGCTAAACGAGTAACAAAATAATGAAGTATCAAGTGAAATTTGGTAGGTCTGGGCAGACTTGAACTGCCGACCTCACCCTTATCAGGGGTGCGCTCTAACCAGCTGAGCTACAGACCTAAATCTTTAGCCTCGGCACTCAGCCGAATGACTCTCTCTTCAACCACTTTGGTAACTTCTTATCTGTGTGAACACTCAGTAAATTTCAAGTCTTAGGTAAGGAGGTGATCCAGCCCCAGGTTCCCCTAGGGCTACCTTGTTACGACTTCACCCCAGTCATGAACCACACCGTGGTGAACGCCCATTATTAAGCTATCCACTTCTGGTGCAGCCCACTCCCATGGTGTGACGGGCGGTGTGTACAAGGCCCGGGAACGTATTCACCGCAGCATTCTGATCTGCGATTACTAGCGATTCCGACTTCATGGGGTCGAGTTGCAGACCCCAATCCGGACTACGAACGGCTTTAAGGGATTCGCTAACCATCGCTGGCTCGCCGCCCTCTGTACCGTCCATTGTAGCACGTGTGTAGCCCATCCCGTAAGGGCCATGATGACTTGACGTCGTCCCCACCTTCCTCCGGTTTGTCACCGGCAGTCTCCTTAGAGTTCCCGACCTAATCGCTGGCAACTAAGGATAAGGGTTGCGCTCGTTGCGGGACTTAACCCAACATTTCACAACACGAGCTGACGACAGCCATGCAGCACCTGTCTCTACGCTCCCGAAGGCACAAAAGCATCTCTGCTAATTTCGTAGGATGTCAAGGGATGGTAAGGTTCTTCGCGTTGCATCGAATTAAACCACATGCTCCACCGCTTGTGCGGGCCCCCGTCAATTCATTTGAGTTTTAATCTTGCGACCGTACTCCCCAGGCGGTCTACTTAGTGCGTTAGCTGCGCCACTCACGTTTCAAGAACACAAACAGCTAGTAGACATCGTTTACGGCGTGGACTACCAGGGTATCTAATCCTGTTCGCTACCCACGCTTTCGAACCTCAGCGTCAGTCACTGTCCAGGGGGCCGCCTTCGCCACTGGTATTCCTTCAGATCTCTACGCATTTCACCGCTACACCTGAAATTCTACCCCCCTCTACAGGACTCTAGCCAGACAGTTTTGAATGCACGGCCGAGGTTAAGCCCCGGTTTTTCACATCCAACTTATCTAGCCGCCTACGCTCGCTTTACGCCCAGTAATTCCGATTAACGCTCGCACCCTCCGTATTACCGCGGCTGCTGGCACGGAGTTAGCCGGTGCTTCTTCTGTTGCTAACGTCACATCATACGGGTATTAACCGCACAACTTTCCTCACAACTGAAAGTGCTTTACAACCCTAAGGCCTTCTTCACACACGCGGCATGGCTGCATCAGGGTTTCCCCCATTGTGCAATATTCCCCACTGCTGCCTCCCGTAGGAGTCTGGACCGTGTCTCAGTTCCAGTGTGGCTGATCATCCTCTCAGACCAGCTAGGGATCGTCGCCTTGGTGAGCCATTACCTCACCAACAAGCTAATCCCACTTGGGTTGATCTTAAGGCGAGAGCTAAAAGCCCCCTTTAATCCGTAGATACTATGCAGTATTAGCCATCGTTTCCAATGGTTATCCTCCACCTTAAGGCACATCCCCAAGCATTACTCACCCGTCCGCCGCTCGTCATCTTCTAGCAAGCTAGAAATGTTACCGCTCGACTTGCATGTGTTAGGCCTGCCGCCAGCGTTCAATCTGAGCCATGATCAAACTCTTCAAAAAAGTAAATCTGGGTCTCAATGAATTCTGATTTTTTACTCAACAACCAAAGTCGTTGAAGCAAGTTTTAAGACTGTATAAGTCACTCATTCTTCATCAAGTAATTTTTTATACCTGAATATTTACGAGTGCCCACACAGATAAGTAAGCTACCAAATTGTTAAAGAACTGCACTTTTAAAGTGCTTACTTCAAGACCAGCGCCCTGAAGTGAGGCGCGCATTCTACGCTAAACCTCTTTGATGTCAACAACAGTTTTAAACTTTTTTGACATCGTTTTCGACGTTGCTTTTTTAAAGCTTGGTAGCGAAACTTGGTAAAACCGTTTGTTTGCTGCCCCGTCGTTGTGGCGCGCATTATAGGGATGATAAGTCTGGCGTCAACAAATTTTTTAATAAAAATAACAAAAAAACCTTATCGTATAAAATATAGACAGATCGTGTATATTATTTGGTGTTTTTTACATTTATAAGCCATATGCTCTGGTGAATATGCATGTAATACTTAGCTGATGTTTCATTTCAATTCACTAAGATTTTAATACAATCCGTATAAGCTATATTTACTGAACCAAGTAATGACTATTCCATTAATATAACTAGCACTAATTCACTGTTGTGCTCTCATACCACAGAATAATAAATATCCATATCAAAGGCATGGTTTTAGTTTTAATAAAACGACTATATACAATTCTATAAATTAAGCAGATATAAGCGCGAAGACTAAAATGTTTTAGTAAATAGGATTTTTTTGACAAAAACTAAAAATGAAAAATTTTTAGCTAAGAAAAATATCTATTGGAAAAACGACTCTAAGTATGAGATCTGATAGGTTTAAATTGAAAATTTTTATGTGGAAAAGTAATTACAAGGTAGATTTATTAACACAAAACAAAAAGGGCCCTAAGGCCCTTTCTTTATTCTTCAGTAGCTTGTTCTTCTACTTCAGCTTCGTCCTCAACTACAGGACGGTCGACTAGCTCAATGTATGCCATTGGAGCGTTGTCACCAGCGCGGAATCCGCACTTTAAGATTCGAGTGTAACCACCTGGGCGTTCTTGGTAACGAGGACCAAGATCAGCAAACAATTTACCTACAACTTCTTTATCTTGTGTACGTGCAAACGCTAAACGGCGATTTGCAACACTGTCGCTTTTGGCCAAAGTGATCAACGGCTCGATAACACGACGCAATTCTTTCGCTTTAGGCAAAGTTGTTTTTATCACTTCATGCTTAACTAAAGAGCTAGCCATGTTGCGAAACATTGCCTGGCGATGACTGCTGTTACGATTCAGCTGACGGCCACTATTACGATGACGCATAATGCTTTCCTTCTACCACTATTTCAGGTACGAAGATTAATCTTTCTCAGCGATACTGGCTGGTGGCCAGTTTTCTAATCGCATACCTAATGACAAACCGCGAGAAGCTAGTACGTCTTTAATCTCAGTAAGTGATTTCTTACCAAGGTTTGGAGTCTTAAGTAATTCAACTTCTGTACGTTGAACTAAGTCACCAATATATTGTACTTGTTCTGCTTTCAAGCAGTTTGCTGAACGAACTGTAAGCTCGAGATCATCAACTGGACGCAACAGAATAGGATCGAACTCTGGTTTCTCTTCTTTCTGTTCAGGTTCAGATACATCACGTAGTTCAACGAATGCGTCTAGCTGTTCAGCTAGTATAGTCGCAGAACGACGAATTGCCTCTTCAGGGTCAAGCGTACCATTTGTTTCCATGTCGATTACTAACTTATCTAAGTCAGTGCGCTGTTCTACACGAGCAGAATCAACATTGTACGAAATACGTTCAACCGGGCTATAAGATGCATCAACTAACAAGCGACCAATAGGACGATCATCTTCCTCTGAGGAACGACGCACTGAAGCAGGAACATAACCACGACCACGTTCAACTTTAATGCGCATGCTAACTTCTGCATCGCCAGTTAAAGTACAAATAACGTGCTCAGGATTTTTGATCTCTACATCACCGTCATGAGTGATGTCCGCTGCAGTCACAGGGCCAGCACCTTGCTTAGTTAAAGTCAGCATAGCTTCGTCTTTACCTTCAAGGTTAACGGCTAAGCCTTTTAAATTAAGCAAAATTTCGATTACGTCTTCTTGAATACCTTCTTTACTAGAATATTCATGAAGTACGCCGTCAATCTCTACTTCAGTTACAGCAACACCAGGCATTGAAGACAATAAAATGCGACGTAACGCATTACCTAACGTGTGACCGAAGCCTCGTTCCATCGGCTCTAATGTAACTTTTGCACGATATGGACCAAGAGATTCTATATCAACCATTCTTGGTTTAAGGAACTCAGTAACAGAACCCTGCATCGTTTCCTCTCTGTTAAATTACGCTTACTTAGAGTAAAGCTCTACAATTAGCTGTTCATTAATGTCTGCAGACAAATCGCTTCTTTCAGGAAGACGCTTGAAAGTACCTTCTTTCTTATCTGCATCAACTTCTACCCATGTCGGCTTCTCGCGTTGCTCTGCAATTTCAAGAGCTGACTGGATACGTGCTTGTTTTTTCGCTTTTTCACGAACTGAAACAACATCATCAGCTTTAACAACATAAGATGGAATGTTTACCACTTGGCCGTTAACAACGATAGCCTTATGGCTAACAAGCTGACGTGCTTCAGCACGAGTTGAAGCATAACCCATACGATAAACTACGTTATCTAAACGAGTTTCTAACAAAGTAAGTAGATTTTCACCTGTGTTACCTTGTAGACGAGCTGCTTCTTTATAGTAGTTACGGAATTGCTTTTCTAATACACCGTACATACGACGTACTTTTTGCTTTTCACGTAACTGTAAGCCGTAGTCAGATAAACGACCACGACGTGCACCATGTTGACCAGGTGCTGATTCGATATTACATTTCGAGTCGATTGCTCGAACGCCGCTTTTCAAGAACAAATCAGTTCCTTCACGACGACTGAGCTTAAGCTTTGGCCCTAAATATCTTGCCATCTTCTTTCTCCAGTACTAGAGGAACTATATTAAACGCGACGTTTCTTCGGTGGACGACAACCATTATGTGGGATTGGCGTCACGTCAGTAATGTTAGTGATCTTGTAACCTGTTGCATTTAATGCACGGATCGCTGATTCACGACCTGGTCCAGGACCATTAACAAAAACTTCAAGGTTTTTAAGACCGTACTCTTGTGCAGCAGTACCTGCACGCTCAGCAGCAACCTGTGCAGCGAACGGAGTCGACTTACGAGAACCACGGAAACCTGAACCACCTGCAGTAGCCCAAGATAACGCGTTACCTTGACGATCGGTAATAGTTACGATTGTATTGTTAAAAGAAGCGTGGATATGAGCCATACCGTCTGCTACTTGTCTTTTTGCACGTTTACGCGTGCTACGAACTGGAGCTTTAGCCATTATTCACTTCTCCTACTTCTTAATAGGTTTACGAGGACCTTTACGCGTACGCGCGTTAGTCTTCGTTCTTTGACCGCGAACAGGCAAGCTGCGACGGTGACGGATACCACGGAAACAACCTAGGTCCATCAAACGTTTAATGTTCATTGAGATTTCACGACGTAAGTCACCTTCAACGGTAAACTTACCAACCTCTTCACGAAGCAGATCTAACTGAGCTTCATCAAGATCTTTGATCTTGGTAGTCTCAGCAATACCGGCAGCTGCACAAATAGCTTGTGAGCGAGTTTTACCGATACCGTAGATAGCTGTTAAACCAATAACAGTATGCTTGTGTAGAGGAATGTTAATGCCAGCGATACGGGCCACTATGCCACTCCTATATCTAAAATTAATCTTTCTCGGCGCGAAAAGCCCGTGAGGATACTCGAACCGAATGTGTATTTCAAATGAAAGTCGAAATTATTGCAAAATAGTTTCGACTTTCAACTTGAATTAACCTTGACGTTGTTTGTGTTTAGGATCTGATGAACAGATCACACGTACAACACCATTTCTTTTGATGACTTTGCAGTTACGGCAAATTTTCTTTACAGATGCACGAACTTTCATTTTAAAGTCTCCGATCTTTGGCTAGCTTATCGGCCATAGCCTTTTAAGTTAGCTTTGCGCAGGACAGACTCGTATTGACTCGACATCAAATGAGTCTGTACTTGAGCCATAAAGTCCATTATGACAACAACGATGATCAATAGTGAAGTTCCACCAAAATAGAACTGCACATTCCACCAGACCATCATGAATTCGGGTACTAAGCAGATAAAGGTTATATATAAAGCACCAGCAAGCGTTAAGCGAGTCATGACTTTATCTATATAACGCGAAGTTTGCTCACCCGGGCGATAACCAGGGATAAATGCACCAGACTTCTTCAAGTTTTCTGCTGTTTCACGAGGATTAAACACCAACGCAGTATAGAAGAAACAAAAGAAGATAATAGCTGCTGCATATAACATCATGTATAGCGGTTGACCCGGTGAAAGTTGTAAAGCTGCAACTTGAAGTGCTTCAGCTAACATACCTTCGCCTTGACCGAACCAGCTTGCTAATGTACCAGGGAATAAAATAATACTTGATGCAAAGATAGGTGGTATAACACCCGCCATATTCACTTTAAGTGGTAGATGGGTGCTCTGCGCGGCAAATACCTTACGACCTTGTTGACGTTTTGCATAGTTAACAACGATACGACGTTGTCCACGCTCGACAAATACAACAAAGTAAGTCACTGCAGCCACAATCACAGCGATAAGCAATAACAATAGAAGATGAATTTCACCTTGACGTGCTTGCTCAGCTGTTTGACCTATTGCAGTTGGTAACCCTGCTACAATACCTGCGAAGATAAGCATGGAAATACCATTACCTATACCGCGCTCAGTAATTTGTTCGCCTAACCACATTAAGAACATAGTACCGGTAACTAAACTCACTACAGCAGTGAAATAGAAACCAAAGCCTGGGTTAATAACCAAACCCGAAACCATATTCGGTAAGCTAGTGGCGATACTGATAGACTGGAAGATCGCTAATGCCAATGTACCGTAACGCGTATACTGACTAATCTTACGACGACCAGCTTCACCTTCTTTCTTAAGTTCAGACAATGCTGGATGTACGTGAGTCATCAACTGCACAATAATCGATGCAGAGATATACGGCATGATGCCAAGTGCCATTACAGAAGCACGCTCCAATGCACCACCAGAGAACATGTTAAACATTTCAATGATGGTACCTTTTTGCTGCTCAAACAATTGTGCAAGTACAGCACTGTCAATACCAGGGATTGGAACGTAAGAACCAGCACGAAAAACCACTAATGCGCCAAAAAGGAACAATAGTCGTTGTACTAATTCAGACGTACCACCTTGTGTACTGTTAAATTCCAGTCCAGGTTTAGCCATGGGTCAATTATTCCTCGATTTTACCACCGGCAGCTTCGATAGCTTCACGCGCGCCTTTAGTTACGCCAACGCCTTTCACTGTCACTGCACGAGTAATTTCGCCCGATTTAACAACTTTTACGCTTTTCACGCTTTTCTTAACAAGACCAGCAGCCTTCAATGATGCTAATTCAACAACATCACCTTCAACTTTTGCGATCTCAGTAAGAGTTACTTCATCAGAAAATAAAGATTTACGAGAAGTAAAACCAAATTTTGGTAAGCGTTGTTGAAGTGGCATTTGACCACCTTCAAAACCAGCGCGTACTTTACCGCCTGAGCGTGATTTTTGACCTTTGTGACCACGGCCACCAGTTTTACCTAAAGTAGAACCGATACCACGACCAACACGCTTTTTACCTGGCTTTGAGCCAGCAGCGGGGCTAAGAGTATTAAGGAACATTATTAACCCTCCACCTTAACCATGTAGTGAACTTTATTGATCATACCGCGATTTGAAGGAGTATCTTCAACTTCTACAGTGTGACCAATTTTGCGTAAACCTAAACCTTTTAAACAAAGCTTGTGCTTAGGTAGACGACCAATTGAGCTTTTAACCTGAGTTACTTTTACAGTTGCCATGTCAAATTACCCCAGAATTTCGTCAACTGACAAACCACGTTTTTCAGCAACTTGCTGCGGAGAATTCATCTCAGCTAAAGCATTTATAGTTGCACGAACCACGTTGATTGGGTTAGTTGAACCGTAGCACTTAGATAATACGTTTTGTACGCCAGCGACTTCTAAAACAGCACGCATAGCACCACCAGCGATGATACCTGTACCTTCAGAAGCTGGTTGCATGTAAACTTTAGAACCAGAATGACGACCCTTGATAGGGTGCTGTAATGTATTACCTTTAAGGCTTACGTTTACCATGTTGCGACGTGCTTTTTCCATTGCCTTTTGAATAGCAGCAGGAACTTCACGTGCTTTACCGTAACCGAAACCTACACGACCATTACCATCACCAACAACAGTTAATGCTGTGAAGCTGAAGATACGGCCACCTTTTACAACCTTTGATACACGGTTGACAGCGATCATTTTTTCAAACAATTCGCCTTGTTTTTGATCAGTATTAGCCATGATCTACTCCTAGAACTGAAGACCAGCTTCACGAGCTGCGTCAGCTAAAGCTTGAACACGACCGTGATACTTGAAACCGCTACGGTCAAAAGCAACAGCTTGGATGCCTTTTTCAATAGCGCGTTCTGCGATTAATTTACCAACAAATTTAGCCGCTTCTACGTTACCAGTGCTTTTAACTTCACCTTTAACGTTAGCTTCAACTGTTGATGCTGCAGCAATTACTTCACTTCCGTTTGGAGCGATTAATTGTGCATAAATATGACGCGGAGTACGGTGAACGACTAGGCGATTGGCACCCAACTCAGCGATTTTTTTACGTGACGCTGTCGCGCGACGTAAGCGAGATGCTTTCTTATCCATCGTATTACCCTACTTCTTCTTAGCTTCTTTACGACGTACATATTCGTCAGCATAACGAACACCTTTACCTTTATAAGGCTCTGGTGGACGGTAGCCGCGGATGTTTGCCGCAGTTTGACCAACTAATTGCTTGTCAGCACCTTTAACTACAACTTCAGTTTGTGAAGGAGTTTCAATAGTGATGCCTTCAGGCACAGCGAAATCAACTGGGTGAGAAAAACCTAAAGAAAGATTTAAAGTTTTACCTTTAGCGGCGGCACGATAACCAACACCTACTAACTGTAATTTTTTCTCGTAACCTTTGCTTACACCGTTAACCATATTGTTAACTAAAGCGCGAGCAGTACCAGCTTGAGCCCACGCTTTTGCAAAGCCTTCACGAGGCTTAGCAACAAGGTTGCTCTCTTCTTGTACTAACTCTACAGCTTCATTTAATGTAAGCGATAAAGTACCAACAGAACCTTTAATGGTTACGTCTTGACCGTTGATTTTAACTTCAACGCCCGCAGGAATTGCTACAGGAGCTTTTGCTACTCGAGACATTATTTACTCCTTACGCTACGTAACCAATGATTTCACCGCCCATACCCGCTTTACGCGCTGCACGGTCAGTCATAATACCTTTAGAAGTAGATACGATAGCGATACCTAAACCACCTAAAACTTTAGGCAAATCAGATTGCTTTTTGTATACACGTAGGCCTGGACGACTTACACGTTGAATTGAATCGATTACTTCTTTACCTTGGAAATACTTTAATGTTACTTCCAATTGTTTTTTCACATCGCCAGATACTGCGTAATCTTCGATGTAACCTTCAGCTTTAAGTAAGTCAGCGATAGCTGCCTTAACTTTAGAAGAAGGCATAGAGACTGCAACTTTGCGTGCAGCCTGTCCGTTACGGATGCGGGTGAACATATCCGCGATTGGATCTTGCATGCTCATAATTCGTTACTCCAGTCTGCAGCTATTACCAGCTAGCCTTTTTAAGGCCAGGGATCTCGCCACGCATACAGGCTTCACGTACTTTGATACGGCTCATGCCGAACTTACGTAAATAACCATGCGGACGACCCGTCACGTTACAACGGTTACGTTGACGCGAAGGACTTGAATCACGTGGTAAAGTTTGAAGTTTTAAAACCGCTTCCCACTTTTCTTCATCAGATGCTGTTACGCTGCTGATGATAGCTTTAAGAGCGGCACGCTTTTCAGCATACTTAGCTACTAGTTTCGCGCGTTTTACGTCGCGAGCTTTCATTGATTGTTTAGCCATAACCCTACACCTATTTCTTGAACGGGAAGTTAAAGGCAGCTAGCAACGCACGTCCTTCGTCGTTTGATGCAGCAGAAGTGGTGATAGTAATATCCATACCACGTACTTTGTCTACTTTATCGAAATCGATTTCAGGGAAGATAATTTGCTCGCGTACACCCATGCTATAGTTACCACGGCCGTCGAAAGATTTGGCACTAACACCGCGGAAGTCACGGATACGAGGGATTGCGATAGAGATTAAACGCTCTAAAAATTCCCACATACGCTCGCCGCGTAGAGTTACTTTACAACCAATAGGGTAGCCTTCACGGATTTTAAAACCTGCTACAGACTTACGAGCCTTAGTCACAACTGGTTTTTGACCAGAGATAGCAGCCATATCAGCTACTGCGTGCTCTAAGACTTTCTTATCAGCTAATGCTTCACCTAAACCCATGTTTAGGGTGATTTTTTCAATCCGAGGGACTTGCATGACACTTTTGTAGCCGAACTCTTTAGTAAGCTGTGCTACAACAGTCTCTTTGTAAAAATCATGCAGTTTCGCCATCGTCATTCTCCAATTACTTAGATTAATTCGTTATTCGATTTGAAGAAACGAACTTTTTTGCCGTCTTCAACACGAAAACCAACACGATCAGCTTTACCAGTAGCGGTATTGTAGATCGCGACGTTAGAAACATGAATTGGTGCTTCTTGCTCTTTGATTCCACCTTGCTCTTCAATTTGAGGATTAGGCTTCACGTGTTTCTTAACAAGATTAACACCTTCTACGATCACTTTATCGTTAGTTAAAACTTTGGTGACTTTACCAGTCTTACCTTTGTCTTTACCGGCGATAACAATGATTTCGTCATTACTGCGAATTTTCGCTGCCATTATATATACTCCTTAGATAACTTCTGGAGCCAAAGACACGATCTTCATGAACTTTTCAGTACGAAGTTCACGTGTCACAGGACCGAAAATACGAGTACCAATAGGCTGTAAGTTGGCGTTCAACATTACAGCTGCGTTGCCATCAAAACGGATAGAAGAACCATCCGGACGACGTACGCCCTTTCTAGTGCGCACCACTACTGCATTTAGCACATCACCTTTTTTTACTTTACCGCGAGGAATCGCTTCCTTAACGGCAACTTTGATGATGTCGCCAATATGTGCGTAGCGACGGTGCGAGCCACCAAGGACCTTAATACATTGCACGCGTCGAGCGCCGCTGTTATCAGCAACGTCTAGCTGTGTTTGCATTTGGATCATTTTATGTGCTCCGCTATTACTAAATTCGGGTTAACTATTTAACCCACACTGCCTTAAACCCCGCCCAAATATGACGGGCGCGAGAGTATAACACCGGATAGTTTAAAGTGGTACTTAAAATGCTAAATAATTAAGCACTTAGGTAAATTGTACGGAAATTGAAGAAAGGTTTTGACTATAAAACATACAAAAACGGCCTCATAAGAGGCCGTTTAAAATCAAATTCGTAAAGAAAAATTAAGCTTTTTCAACTACGTCTACCAAAGTCCAAGATTTGTTCTTAGAAATTGGACGACATTCACGAATTGTTACGATGTCACCTTCATTACAGGTATTTGCTTCGTCGTGAGCGTTGATTTTAGTCGAACGCATAACGAATTTACCATAAATAGGGTGTTTAACACGACGCTCGATTAAAACAGTAATAGACTTATCGCCTTTGTTACTGATTACGCGACCTTGTTGAGTACGAATAGTTTCGCTCATTACGCACCTGCCTTCTCAGTAATTACTGTTTTTACTCTTGCGATGTTACGACGCACTTGCTTTAACAAGTGAGTTTGCGCCAATTGGCCTGCACTTAATTGCATACGTAATTGGAACTGTTCGCGCAACAATTCAAGTAGTTGAGCTTTTAACTCTTCTACTGATTTATCTTTTAATTCGCTAGCTTTCATTACATTACCGTCCGAGTTACGAAGGTTGTCTTAAAGGGTAGTTTAGCTGCCGCTAAGCCAAAAGCTTCACGCGCTAATTCTTCAGGAACACCTTCCATTTCGTACAACACACGACCTGGTTGAATTTGGGCAACCCAATATTCAACGCCACCTTTACCTTTACCCATACGTACTTCAAGCGGCTTTTTAGTAATAGGCTTGTCTGGGAATACACGGATCCAGATTTTACCTTGACGCTTAACTGCACGAGTCATAGCACGACGAGCTGCTTCGATTTGACGAGCAGTCATACGTCCGCGCTCAGTAGCTTTAAGACCGTATGTACCAAAGCTAACTTTGTTACCGGTTTGCGCTAAACCACGGTTACGTAGTTTAAATTGCTTACGGAATTTAGTTCTTTTTGGCTGTAACATTATGAACGCTCTCCTCTAGGCTTACGCTGCTTACCTTTACGTTGCTTAGGCTCTTCTTGTTGAGCGCCTGGTAAAGGAAGGCCACCTAAAACTTCACCTTTGAAGATCCATACTTTGATACCAATGATACCGTAAGTAGTTAGAGCTTCAGCAGTTGCGTAATCGATGTCTGCACGTAAAGTATGAAGTGGTACACGACCTTCACGATACCATTCAGCACGTGCGATTTCAGCACCACCTAAACGACCGCTAACTTCAACCTTGATACCTTTAGCGCCAATGCGCATAGCGTTTTGAACCGCACGCTTCATAGCACGACGGAACATAACACGACGCTCTAATTGACTTGCAATGCTTTCAGCAACCAATTTAGAGTCTAGCTCAGGTTTACGTACTTCAGAGATATTGATTTGAGCTGGAACACCAGCTAATACCGCTACTTTTTGACGTAGCTTTTCAACATCTTCACCTTTTTTACCGATAACAACGCCTGGACGAGCAGTGTGAATAGTCACACGAATACTCTTTGCAGGACGCTCGATAACGATTTGAGAAACTGATGCTTTAGCAAGTTCTTTTGTCAAGTACTGACGTACTTTATGGTCACTATGCAAAGTATCAGCAAACTCGTTTGAATTCGCATACCAGGTAGCTTTATAAGGCTTAGTGATACCTAGGCGAATACCATTAGGATGTACTTTTTGACCCATTATTTATTCTCCTAGCTATCCGAAACAACCACTGAAATGTGGCTTGTACGCTTGATGATGCGATCGGCACGACCTTTCGCACGAGTCTTGATGCGTTTCATCGTTGGACCTGCGTCTACGAAGATCTTAGCAACTACTAACTCATCAATATCTGCGCCTTCGTTGTGCTCAGCATTAGCGATAGCAGATTCTAAAACTTTCTTAACTAAGTCAGCGCCTTTCTTAGGGCTGTACTTAAGAATGTCTAGCGCTTTCTCTACTGGTAAACCGCGTACTTGATCAGCAACTAAACGGCCTTTTTGTGGAGAAAGACGGGCAAATTTATGTTTAGCTAAAACTTCCATCTATCTACCCTCTTAACGCTTCTTCGCTTTCTTATCTGCAGCGTGGCCGCGATAAGTACGAGTTGCTGAAAATTCACCTAATTTGTGACCGACCATTTCGTCAGTTACGAATACAGGAACGTGTTGACGACCATTATGGACAGCAATGGTCAGTCCGATCATGTCAGGGATGATCACTGAACGACGAGACCAAGTCTTAATAGGTTTCTTGGCACCGCTTTCCACCGCTGTTTCGACCTTCTTCAGCAAGTGTAGGTCAATAAAAGGACCCTTCTTGAGAGAACGTGGCATGGTGATTCCTCTAAATTACTTATTACGACGACGTACGATATATTTATCAGTACGCTTGTTTTTACGGGTTTTGAAGCCCTTAGTTGGAGTACCCCAAGGTGATACTGGATGACGGCCACCAGAAGTACGACCTTCACCACCACCATGTGGGTGATCAACCGGGTTCATTGCTACACCACGTACGGTAGGACGTACGCCGCGCCAGCGCTTAGCACCTGCTTTACCTAATTGACGAAGCATGTGTTCAGCATTACCCACTTCACCGATAGTCGCACGACAATCAGCTAAAACTTTACGCATTTCGCCTGAGCGCAAACGTAATGTAACGTATGCACCGTCGCGAGCAACGATTTGAACGTAGGTACCAGCAGAGCGAGCTAATTGAGCACCTTTACCTGGGCGTAATTCAACAGCGTGTACAGTTGTACCTACTGGGATGTTACGCATTGGTAATGTGTTACCCGCTTTGATTGGTGCATCAACACCAGACTGGATTGAATCGCCAGCACTCACACCTTTTGGAGCAAGAATATAACGACGCTCACCGTCTGCGTATAAAACTAATGCAATGTTCGCGCTACGGTTAGGATCATACTCTAAACGTTCCACTTTAGCTGGAATACCATCTTTAGTGCGTTTAAAGTCGATTAAACGGTAGTGATGCTTATGACCACCGCCAACGTGACGAACCGTGATACGACCTTTATTGTTACGACCACCTGACTTAGAGTTTTTCTCTAAAAGAGGAGCGTAAGGCGCGCCTTTATGTAACTCAGGATTGACCACTTTAACTAAGTGGCGACGACCTGCAGACGTAGGTTTACACTTAACAACTGCCATTCTTCATATCCTCCAGTTACTCAGCGCCAGACAAGTCAGCGATGTTGCTACCTTCTGCTAAAGTAACATAAGCTTTTTTCCAGTCTTTACGTTTACCGAAACGCTGACCGAAACGCTTAGTTTTACCTTTAACATTTACGGTACGAACACCTTCAACGCTAACTTCAAATAATTTTTCAACTGCCGCTTTGATTTCTGCTTTATTAGCATCAGTCGCAACTTGGAAAACCATAGTATTATTGTTTTCTGCAGTTAAAGTCGATTTTTCAGATACATGTGGTGCTAACAATACTTTTAGCAAACGTTCTTCACTGATCATGCTAACGCCTCCTCAAGTTGTTTAACTGCACCAGCAGTAATTAATACTTTGTCGTATGCAATTAAGCTAACTGGGTCGATACCTTGTACATCGCGAGTGTCAACTTTAATTAAGTTGCGAGCTGCTAAGAACAAGTTCTCATCTAACTCTTCAGTCACGATTAAAACATCGTTAAGCTCTAATTCATTTAACTTAGCTACTAAAGCTTTAGTTTTAGGGCCTTCAACAGCAAAGTTTTCAACAACAACCAAACGCTCTTGACGAACAAGCTCAGAAAGAATGCTCTTGATCGCACCGCGGTACATTTTGCGGTTAACTTTTTGGCTGAAATCTTGTGGTTTAGCAGCGAATGTAACGCCACCAGTACGCCAAATTGGACTACGGATAGTACCAGCACGGGCACGACCTGTACCTTTTTGACGCCATGGTTTTTTACCACCACCGCTTACTTCTGAACGAGTCTTTTGAGCGCGAGAACCTTGACGAGCTGCATTTGAGTAGGCAACAACAACTTGATGCACTAATGCTTCGTTGAACTCACGACCGAAAGTAGCGTCAGAAACTTCTACTGCGCCAGAAGCGTCTTTTAAAGTTAATTCCATCATCTACCTCCGATTACGCCTTAACTGCAGGTTTAACGATAACATTAGCGTTAGTAGCACCAGGGACAGCACCTTTAATTAACACTAAGTTGCGCTCTGCATCTACGCGTACAACTTCTAAGTTTTGAGTAGTTACTTTCTCAGCACCCATATGGCCAGACATTTTTTTGCCTTTAAATACACGACCAGGTGTTTGACACTGACCGATAGAACCATTTGCACGGTGAGAAATAGAGTTACCGTGAGTCATATCTTGAGAGCGGAAATTCCAGCGCTTGATACCGCCTTGGAAACCCTTACCTTTAGAAGTGCCTGTAACGTCTACTTTTGCAACATCACTTAAGATGTCGACTTTAATTTCTGAACCAACCTCGATACCAGCGTCAGCGTCACAACGAAATTCCCAAAGACCACGACCAGCTTCAACGCCTGCTTTAGCGAAGATACCAGCTTGTGGCTTATTTACACGGTTCGCTTTTTTTGAACCTGTAGTAACTTGAATTGCGTTATAACCGTCTGTATCAACAGTTTTCACTTGCGTGACACGGTTGGCTTCAACCTCGATTACCGTAACTGGAACAGAAGCGCCTTCTTCAGTGAAGATGCGAGTCATGCCCACTTTACGACCGACCAAACCAATAGCCATGTTAATAACCTCTTAATCTTTCGATTGTCTGAATGCCAATTAGCCTAGGCTGATTTGAACATCAACACCTGCAGCCAAATCCAATCTCATCAATGCATCAACTGTTTTATCAGTTGGCTCAACGATGTCTAACATGCGCTTGTGGGTACGTAATTCGTACTGATCACGAGCATCTTTGTTAACGTGAGGTGAAACTAGAACCGTAAAACGCTCTTTGCGTGTAGGTAAAGGAATAGGACCACGGACCTGAGCACCAGTGCGTTTAGCAGTTTCAACGATTTCCATCGTTGACTGGTCAATCAGACGATGATCGAATGCTTTCAATCGAATGCGAATTCTTTGATTTGACATTGATCAATTTTCCAAAAAAGAACAAAAAGAACAAAGCAACCCAACCTCTCTACTAACTAGAGGGGGACGCCACAAATATTTACGACCCCCTATCGGGGTCTTGTTGATTCTGTATTCAAAATACAGTGGGCGCGAATTATACAGACTGGTTAAATATTAGCAAGCGTTATTTTGCTTTATTTAACAGTCGCCTTTAGCAGTAAACACCTGATAAGATTGGTTTTATATTCGCGGCCTTTAATAGTTGTCTAACCTGCAGTTTTATCTGCTTTTTACAATTGTCTACTATTATTAGCTAAGCGATAAAATTCTCGCCTAACAAAATTTATAAACATTAGTGGTGCAACATGTCTGAAACGGTTTTCTATCAGCGCTTGTCAGAGCTATTAAAAGAAATTCAAAATGTAACGAGTTTCTCCGAAAGCTTCCCTGAATTTGAATCTAGAATATTGGAACTGTTCGATTGTGACCGCATTACAATTTATCAACGCAATAAAAATAGCTTTGATATTGTTAGTCGCTATAAATCAGGTAATGAGTTAAGAGAAATTCGCGTACCTATTGGACCTCAATCGATAGCGGGCTATGTTGCCTTTGCCAAACAAGGGATCATGATTGAAAACGTGCAGAACCCAGATGAACTGCACCGGCACCACCCTAAACTAAAATTTGCTGACCGTTTCGATAAACAGTCGCAATTTGTTACTCGCAATATGTTGGTCGTACCTATTATTGCCAACCATATACTGTTAGGTGTGCTGCAACTGATTAATAAAAAGGATGGTTTAGATTTCAGTTTAGACGACCACACCCAAGCTCAAGAGTTAGCAGACTTTATTGGTCAAAAGTTTCGCTACGAACTTGGTGGCACTAGTGGGCCTTTTGAATATTTACGTCATAAAAAATGGGTAACGGAAAGCGAGCTAAAACGCATTGAGTCTAACGCCCGTAACCACGCAGATGCTATAAGACGACTCATTGAAGATGCCAAGCTCATGCCTGAGCAAGTAGCAATGTCGCTAGAGGTATTTCACCAAGTCAAACACGTTAGCTATGATCCCGAGAAATATCATTTACACGCATTAAATGAAAAACTTAATGACCAATATCGCAAGCGAAACTGTGTCGTCATTTTGGCTGATGTTGAAGAAAATGCCATTATCTTAATGGCTGAGCCAAATAATGCCGAACTATTAATGGAAATTGAAAGTGCGACAGGCTTAATCAATTATGATATTTGTGTCGGCTTACCAACAAATATCCTCAAGTACATGGGGTCAACAACTGGTAGCGATGACCAACTAGGCGACTTGGGCGACATCCTGGATGAAATAGAAGATGACAGTGGCGATGAGGAAATCGGTAGCGATGAAATCTTAACCGAAGAAGCGCCAGCAGTTGTCCGCCTTGTTAATAAAATACTGCATGACGCCAAAGAGTTTGATGCATCAGATATCCATATTGACCCTAATAAAGGCACCTCCCCCACTAAAGTTCGTATGCGTATCGATGGTGTTTGCCAAGAAATTTTACAACTTCCTGCCTCACATCATCCGGCTGCTGTCGCTCGAATTAAAATCATGGCTCGACTGGATATCGCTGAAAAGCGCTTACCGCAGGATGGTAAATTTGCCGTTAAAATTAACGGAAACTTGGTGGAAGTGCGTATAGCGACCATTCCTACCGTATTTGGTGAAGGTGTGGTTATGCGTATTCTGGCATCAGGCGGTGCTATGCCATTTGATAAGCTCAACTTGTCACCAAGAAACAATGACAGCCTACTCAAGATGATCCAAAAACCTCACGGCATTATATTAGTAGTAGGTCCAACGGGCTCAGGAAAAACCACCACCTTGCATGCTGTATTAGGCAAACTCAATACGCCAGATAAGAAAATTTGGACAGCGGAAGATCCTGTAGAGATCACGCAACCTGGCCTGCAACAAGTACAAATGAACAACAAAATCGGCTTCGACTTTAAAACCGCTTTGCGAGCCTTCTTGCGTGCCGATCCAGATATCATTCTAATTGGTGAGATGCGTGACCGAGAAACAGCTCATGCTGGCGTAGAGGCGTCATTAACAGGGCACATGGTATTGTCGACCCTGCATACTAACTCAGCACCAGAAACCGTAACGCGTTTAATCGATTTAGGTCTTGATCCTGTCAACTTCTCGGATGCCTGTGTAGGTATTTTAGCGCAGCGTTTAATCCGTACGTTATGTGGTAAGTGTAAAGAAGAATACAAACCAGAAAAAGAAGAGCTAGATTTCTTGGTTCGCCAATATGGTGAACAATACTTCAATGAATTAGGTATAGATATTAACGAAGTCAACTTATACAGAGCCAAAGGCTGTGCAACCTGTGGCGATACCGGCTACAAAGGACGAACAGGTTTGCATGAATTATTAGAGATAACGCCTGAATTGCGCCACATTATTAATGATGGCGGCACAGCAACTGCGATAAAAGTAGAAGGGATGAAAGGTGGTATGCGTACCTTAGTCCAGGATGGGATCTACAAGGTGCTACAAGGTCAAACTGACTTTGTGCAACTGCAAAAAATCACTGCTGCGGATGACCAGCATTAGCTGGTCATCATCCGTATGTTTTGTTTTCTTAAATATCAAAACGAATGGCTAACGATTCAGCTTCCGCAGTGGAAGCTATCGTGACTTGTTGATCTTTAACTAGGCCATCAGTTAAACCATAAATCCAACCATGGATCGTTAATTCCTGATTACGCTCCCACGCATCCATCACAATAGTCGTGCGAGCAACATTCAAAACTTGTTGTACAACATTGAATTCACACATTCGATCTAATTGTTCAATTTTGTTAATTTCACCTAACTGTCGCCTAAATTTAAACTGAGTATCTTGAATATGGCGCAACCAGTTATCAATTAAACCACAAGGTTTCTCTTGCATTGCGGCATCTATCCCGCCACACCCATAGTGACCACACACAATGACATGCTTAACCTTTAAAACATCAACCGCAAATTGGATCACAGATAAACAATTAAGATCGGTATGGATAACTTGATTGGCAATATTACGATGCACAAAGACTTCGCCGGGCATTAAACCAACAATTTGATTAGCGGGCACTCGACTATCAGAACAACCAATCCATAGATATTCTGGCGTTTGTTGCTTTGACAATTTCTCAAAAAAACCAGGCGTTTCTAACTCTACGTTTTTTGCCCATTGCTGATTATTATCAAGTAATTGCTGCAACTTATTATTCATTATTGTTATCCATTAAGCTGAAAATTCAGCCAACAGCATAAACACACCTTATAAAAAAACCAGACCTTTATCGTAAAAAAGTAGAAATACCCCAAATAGCCTGCACTAAAAGGGAGATACTTTTTACATTGCCAGGAATTTATATAAAATACCCGCCTAAAATTACGTACTTAGCGCTTATGTTTAATTTATTCCATTTAAGAAATATTCGAGGGGACTTATTAGGAGGGTTAACAGCCGCTATAGTATCACTACCACTAGCCTTAACATTTGGCGTAGCGTCTGGGCTTGGGCCAGAAGCTGGATTATATGGTGCTATACTCGTTGGACTCTTTGCCGCCGTATTTGGTGGAACCCCAACCTTAATATCTGAACCGACAGGACCTATGACCGTCATCATGACGGCTGTCATCGCGACGTTAATTGCTGCCAACCCAGAAAATGGCCTAGCAATGGCATTTACCGTAGTTATGATGGCAGGTGTGTTCCAACTTATATTTGGCGCACTCAAACTAGGTAAATATGTAACCTTAATGCCCTACAGTGTCGTATCGGGCTTTATGTCAGGGATCGGCTGTATTCTCATTATAATGCAACTGGCTCCAGCATTAGGACAATCCTCACCTTCCGGTGGTGTTATCGGTACGCTTGCTGAACTTCCTAATTTGATTGGCAACATTAGTTATATCGAATTTACCCTGTTTGCGGCCACGTTAGCCATTCTATTTTTAACGCCGAATAAAGTTAAACGCTATGTACCTGCGCAGCTTATCGCTTTGGTGCTAGTGTCGATAGCCTCGGTAATGTTGTTTAACGAAGGCGACATCAGGCGAATAGGCGAAGTTTCGGTCAGTTTACCGAGTATCGTTATCCCGACTTTCACACAAGACCAATGGCAAGTGATGATCGTTGATGCCTTGGTATTAGGTATGTTGGGTTGTATCGACTCAATGCTAACCTCTGTTATTGCTGACAACCTAACCCGCAGTGAACATAAGTCAAATAAAGAACTCATGGGACAAGGAGTAGGTAATATCGTATCAGGTTTATTTGGCGGTTTACCGGGTGCTGGTGCCACCATGGGTACCGTCGTTAACATTCAATCTGGGGCACAAACTGCTTGGTCGGGCGTAACCCGTGTTTTTGTTTTGGTTGTTGCCGTATTTGGCGCAGCCTCACTGATTAAAGAAATCCCGTTAGCGCTGTTAGCCGGTATTGCGGTTAAGGTCGGCATCGATATTCTCGACTGGAGCTTTATCAAACGCGCCCATCGAGTGTCTTGGCAATCAACACTTATCATGTATGCGGTATTAGCACTAACCGTATTAGTCGATTTGATGATTGCTGTTGGCATTGGCTTATTCGTTGCCAATATTATCATTATTGAAAAATTAAGCCGCAGCCAGTCTAAGCAAATCAAAGCCATATCAGACATGGACGACATTACAGTTCTGGAACCAAAAGAAAGAGAACTATTAAATGCCGCTAAAGGGCAAATTTTATACTTTTATCTTAGTGGTCCAATGATTTTTGGGGTTAGCAAAGCGCTAGCAAGAGAACGAGCTGCGATTAAAGATCACAAAGTCGTAGTCATCGATTTAACCGACGTATCATTAATTGATGATACGATTTCCCTATCGATTGAAAATATGATCATTGAAGTATTAGAAGCGGGTAAATCGGTATTTGTCGTTTGTAAGCTGGAAGCGAACAAGCAAAAGATCATTGGCATGCAAGGCTCTAAATCGTTAACGGAAGAGATGTTTGTCGAAACAAAAGAGCAGGCGCTTTGCCTTGCTAATAAAGTCATACATAAAAACTAACAACGAAAACGACCAGTTCAATTATTAATATAGTCAAAGCGATCAGGTTTTAGGGGAAGCCGTCAAAGCTACCGCGTCCTGCTCACGCCCCTTACCTGCATCCATGCAGGCAAGCTTCGAGACCCCATGAGCATATGCTCTATTATGTGATTGGGGCCGCCTAAATGGATTTAGGTGTTAGAACGACGCAGGAGCCAAAGTCGAGAGTAAGCGCTGACAATGAACCATAAGACCTGAGCGAGAAGACTATAACACAAGCATTGAGCTGGTCTCTTACCTACAGCATTACGAGTATTACTCTCAAGCTAGATGTTGCCTAATCCGACTGCGCAGCAAGCTATTACAAAAATGTAACTTATAATGACCATTTACATTCAAAAGCTAACTGAAATTGCGTCATGTTATTAGGATTCAATTTATCCATTTTAAGTTGAATTTTATAGTCGCTAACTTGCCATTGCATTTTTGGCGCAGCATTTTCAACATCAAACAAAAATTGAAATTGACTCTGCATTAACTGCCATCCCATACCAACCAGCCAAAAGTCCATTCCTGCATAATGCTGCCATTCAGCTAACAATAAATAGTCATAAAACTGGTATTGAGACTGCACTCGGCTTTTACGCGGCAACGCAAAATGATAATCTTTATTCGTTTCTTTTCCCTTGTAAATAGGACGAAAAGAGCGAAACCCTTGGTTACTCACAAAGTTATTTTCTGTGTTAATTTCACCTTCGCTTAGAGCTAAAGAATCAATTGTAAACCGGCTCCATAGATCTCGAGTTTCAAGAAAAATGCGCCAATCTCGATTAACTTGCCAATCAAAATTCAAGTTAACGCTGAATCCATTTCCTTCTGTATGCCAATCGTTTAAATAAGGACGCTTAAGAAAATTACTGTCTGTATAATGCTCAACAAAATTCGCTTGCCCTAAAATTTGATTTTGTGCATTTGCGCTTACCTGCCCACTCAACCGCGAGTCGCGCAACTCGTTTACTTGCCAATAACCCAACTCTAAAAAAGTTGTTAAAAACTCTGTCACTTGCCATTGATAGCCAACCAGTAAACCATGACTACGCTGTTGATTAAGGCTGAGATCAAGCTCGTAGCTATCAGCATAATTCAGTGCCAAGTTATTTTTATCCAAATAATAAACAATAGCCGTATCAGTATTAGTATCAAGCCAATAGTCGATACGCTGTCCCACACTTAATCGCCAATTGTGGTATTGCCAAAAGGCAAAAAAGCTATTTGCAGAAAAAGCCAAATCGGCGTCTTTACTGGGGACTTTATTCCAATCCTCTCGCACCATATTTTTAATCGGCAATATACTGCTATAGGAATCGCTATCAAAACTAACACCGATTATATTTTTAGCGTTGACCGCGCTAGATAAACAGCCAATAAGCAAAAATAAAACGAACCCGTATATATCACGCATAATTTCTACACAAAAACGCCAGCAAGCGCTGGCGTTTCACTCTAATGTTAAAAGAACGAGTCACCTAAATTTATAAGGACTCTGTAGTATCATCCGAATAGATAACCATGACAGCCCCATTCTCGCGTTCCACAATTTTACCCACTTGAACAGGCGTTCCGTTATCGACGGTATAAGTCATTTTACCTAGCACTTTTTGGTTACCTTCCATACCAAAATCAGCAAACTCAACACTAACACCACTATCGTTCACCAAATGCAGCTTTTCATTGCCTTCAACTTCAAAATTGTTGCTATCGGCTTTTAAGGTAAAACTGCGACGAGTTTCATCACCCAAGCGATAAGACATGTCTAAATCTAATACGCCTGCTTCAAATGCAGCGCGCTGACCAGATAAAGTCAAATCAATATCATAATCGCCAAACGTAAAGCCTAAGCTAGCTAACGCAGAGAATTGCAGATAGTTATCTTCATTTTCTAGCGGCGTGTGGAAATCAGGCTCAGTCACAATGCCTGAGAAGGTTTGGATAGAACCTGCAACTAATGTATTGATTTCAGCTGGATTAAATTCAACATTTATCAAGCCCTCACCATCCAAGTATACATATAAGTCGCCAATGGCTTGTAAGCGGGTTTTATGGAAATCCAAGGCGCTAGTAAATTGCGATACATCACGACCGAAATAATAATGGCCTAGCGTATTCTCAATAGCTCGCGAGCTATCTTCGCCAAAAGAAACAGATGAAAAAAAGTAATTATCAAAATCGACTACATTACCATTCATATCTATAACTTGTCCTTGCTCATTGACATGCCCTCCATAAACTGTGGCGGCTTCCCATTTATCTATTTGACCATTTTCAAACTCATCAACAGGTACAATATAATAAACTTCTGAAAAGCTATGCTCACTGCCGTCGTCATACCTATCATTTGAAGTTCTTTCAAAGGTATACGTTTTGGCATTAAGCGTTGGATGTTGCTCAGTAAACATGATTAAACGGTTGGCCGTTTCCTGCCCCCATTCAAATTCGATCAGTTCGTTATATTCATAGCTAGATTGATCGCCGGTACCCGCTGCAAATGTCCGGGTAACCTTTCGTCCATTAACATATTCAGCAGTGACTTGGTTTGCATCATCTGCTACCGTCATGGTCACAGCGTTTTCAACAATAGGTTTAACTACAACGGCATCTAATTTAACACTTGAACCCGACTTTAGTGCTAGATAGTCGTCTCTGGTAAATTTAACCACCGCGTCCCCCTTGTCTTTAATCGACCACACCCCTGAGCTAAAACTGAAAACATTGGTTTCTTCAAAACCAGAAAATAACTCAACACCTGATGTTACACGCAAAGGCGATGTATCATATGGCAAATTAGGCAACACTCTTTCTCGTTGATGAATATAATTAAAGTCACTCGGTTCAAACGAGGTAAATAGCGGTAAATCAGCTTTTTTAACCAAATTACCTTCGTTGTTTATTAATCGTCCTTGTTCGTTAAAGCTCCCTGATTCTGCCAACCTAAGCTCAAAATAATCAGTAACCAAATCAGAATCGACATCAATCGGTGTCAACCAAGTACTTACCACTTCACAAATATCTGACGACGCCGCCATAGCGGGTGCATCAAAAACAGCGGAACAATTTTCATGCGTATAGATAATTTCGGGATAATCTAACCCTACGTCCGACGTGCTTGACGCCATAAAACCATCATTAAATGGTTCATTGTCACCTTCGGTAATTGCACTGTATTCATAACGCCAATTGCCTTGTGCACCACCTAAGGTAAAGTTTTCACTATACGTGCTCACCCCTTCCACAAGGTCATAGGCATTGTTTTCGATTATCGTTAATTGATTGCCATTATCAGAAACGGTAACAGTTAAAAACTCAGGTAAAAGCTCACCGACTAATGTGCCATTATATTCAGGTACTGTATGCCCTGACGCATTTGCCATTTGTACAACAAGCGTCGCATTGATCTCATCACCACTGCCAGAACCAAAAGCACCGCTCAATGAGGCTAATTGAGGTAACGGGAAATACGAACGTTCTAAAGCCCTTCCATAGCCAGCCCACCCAGTATAGTAATCCCTAATTTCGCTCAGCTCTACTGTAGCTAAATTAATAGTCAAATCACCGTTAAAATATAGAGGGTTAGTCACTTCCGTTGATTGAACTTGCGCAATTTCAACGTCTAAGCTGAGCTTGCCACCTGTTGGTGCCGCTTGAATGAGATCAAGTTCTAAATCTTCACGAGTTGTCGGTAAATCCCAGTTAAGTTGCGCCTTACTACCATTCGCAATTTTTAAACTAACATCAGCGCCAGTAATTTCTCCCGATAAATTAAAGGCGATACTCATATTGTCATCAGCAATATCAATAGATGCTGCCAATTTAACAACTTGGCCATCTGTTGAGGTCGCGTTCACCTCAAATAAAGTATCAGTCTCGCTATAACTCACCGTACCACTAAAGCCTGCAGGCAAGTTTAGTGTTTCATTAGCTATGGGGAGTGATTTAGTTCCCGCCTCAACAGCAAGGCCAATATTATTTAACTCATCAACCACGGCAGTTAACAATGTCAGTGGATCGCTACCGTCCGCTTTAGTCTCTAGCAACAGAGCTGCGTCATCCACTAAATTACCAAAACCTTCAATGTTATTAACTAACTCTGTATGCTCGACACTAAAAGTTTCATTGCCTAAACTATCTGTATCTGTTGGTAACCCCAGTAAATTAGCAAACACTCGAACGTCTTCTACCATGGCTTTGGCATATTCAACAGGCGTTAATGTAACAGGTTCACTATCTTGTTTGGGCTGAACAAAACCATCACTATCAGCCTCTTTTTTCGCATCGATTTTATCTTTTTCTAAGTTAACAACTTCATTACCTAAGGTACCGTTATCAACCAAGGATTTATCAAGTGAATCATCACCTTGAATGTCGACAGAAACTTTTTGTGCCGTTTCTTGAGCAGCACTAAAGACATCCGTTAAAGCTAACTCAAACCCAGGTTCCGCGTCATCTTGCTCAACCAAAATAGCACCGCCGTTAGCAACTAAGTCATCAACGATCGTTTTCATTTTAGTGCTTAGAATATCAGTCGCGTCAGCTTCACCTTTAAATATAGCTGATGCAATCCCCGCGTTAATCAAGCCGTAACGTAATTCATCGACATTATCTTCTTTAGATGTTTCTTCTGCGCTCTCAACGGCCGTAGGTTCTAAAGTGGTAATATCACCCTTAATATCAAAAGCTTTGGCAATTATATTTGATTGTTCTGCAATGGTTTGTTTACTGATCTGCCCTTGCTTTTCTACGAGTGCTGTTGCCATATGGGTAAGTACTGAAAGGTTTACAGTTACTTCGGCATTTTCCTCTACCGAAGTAATGGCAGACAAACTAAAGTTAGGGTTAGTTGATGTTAAATTGAGTTTTGCACCATAGGGCGTTGCACCACAACCCAATGGCGCGTCACATAGCATAGTTGTTGGGCTGTTAACATCTGTGCTCACTATCGCTTCAACTTTAACGGGTCCCTCATAATTTAATACCGTGATCTTATATTTGCCTTTATCATCGGTCTTTAATATCGAATCTGCACTTAAATCCGCATCAGTCAGTAATACCGGTGTGCCATCAACATATTTATAAGCTTTTAATTGAGCATTAGCTAAGGTGCCTTTCGTTGTTTTGCCCACTAAAGTAACTTTAGCTGGCGTGGTAGTTGGCCCGCCTGTTCCGTTATCAGTGCCTGAATCAGAATCTCCACCGCCACCACAGGCAACTAATGTAGAAGAAATCGCTAGCGCTAATATAGACTTATTTAAATTCATAAATATTCCCTTTAATCTCAATCAATTATCAAAAAAATGTTTAAAAATGAATGGTAAGCATTTACAAGATCATGACTAGCCCATGCTCTAAAGTAAGACTAATAAAAACAACAAAAAAAAATTTAGATAGGTAACAATGATGGGCTATTCAAGCAAGCGTCCATTAAATTAAAGCTATCCATACTTAAAAACCAAGCTAGGCAAAGAAAATGCGTTCTTTATCAAGACATTACATTAGTATGCAAAAATCTGAAAGATCAAAACACTATTAGTGCGAAACTTTAGGCTATCGTAAAAAACTAAAGTTTGTGAGCAAGTCGACTCATGGCTCTAGTCGGGTAGTTCGTAAACACACCGTCTACTCCCAGTTTTGCCATACTCTCAATATCATCTAGCTCATTAGCGGTATAAACCAAGACTTTGAGTCCTCGTTGATGAGCGTCATCAACCATAGCTTGATTTATAAAGTCGATGTCACAATTCACTGAGAATGCCTGTAACTCTTGAGCAAAATGCGCGTAATGCAAAGGAATACATGAGGTTAATGCACCAATCAACGTTTGTGGGCGTTGTTGTTTTGCTGCATGCAAAATATGGTGGTTGAATGAAGAAAGAATAAGTTGTTGATCACTAAAGCCTAAGCTTTGCACAGCATAATCCATTTCAGCTAAAACTAAGCGCTCTGTTAGCCAAGATTTAACCTCAATATTGACCATACAACGGCCTTTTACACAGGTTAACACTTCACGCAGGGTGGGTATTTTTTCACCAAGCCCAGCATCCAAGCTCCGTAGGTGGGCAAAGCTATGTTGATGAATAATACCCTGACCATTAGTGGTCGAGTTTAACCATCGGTTGTGAATGACAATTAATTGCCCGTCACATTCATGGACATCGATCTCTATGCCATCACATTGCATATCCATGGCTAACGAAATCGCTTTTAACGTATTTTCGGGGGCATGACCACTAGCCCCTCGATGAGCAAATATCCACATATTTAACCTCAACACTAGATAATAAATCCGTTTCTGGAGGCTCTTTGAACCAAGCTCTTGTAAAAAATTGGGCGTTAAGTTTACTTGCAATAGGCTAGCTATTGACGCGTAAACTTGCCTTGCCCTCCATGGATGGAGGGTAAGGAGATAATGCATGGAGCAATTATCTTTGTTCTTGGCCCAAATTTCTCTCCAGAAATATAAAATAACTATTGTTAATTATAAAAACTCGTTAACTAACTGAAACTAATGCTAAAAAATTAAAATGTTCGCAATTCTTAACCAGAGTTGAGGTTAATTAACTCTGTTTGCGCCCTAGGGATAAGGTTTCCATAATGGCTGCAGATAACACTATCAAACCACCTACAACGGTTTGTACATTAGGCATTTCATGCAAAATCAATAATGCCAGTATAGCGCCATATACAGGTGATAAACAGGCAATTAAACTCATGCTCTTGGCCTGCAACGTTCTAAGACCTGAAACAATAAGCACGTGCGGTAAAGCAGTAAATGCGGTTCCCAATAATAAAAACAACAACAATGTAGAAATAGAGATTTGATGAAACGCATCATACCCCCAAGGCATTAGCAAGATGGCAATCACCAATGCCTGAATACTCATGTTTTTTGTCGCTGAATAGTGAGTAAACGCATATTTATTAAGAATATTACGTAATGTAAAAAACACCGCTGACAATACCCCTAACAAAATACCAAGGGTGTACTGACTCTCAAGGCTAAATTCCGGAACCATTAACAGCACACCCGTAAAAACAAATACCGCTAAAACAATATCTTTTAACGCGGGCATGCGCTTATCAAGCAAGGGTTCCAAAAATACGGTGAGCACGGGAAAGGTATACAAAGCGATCATGCCAACGGCAACGGTCGAATATTGCATTGCGTAAAAATAAGTCACCCAATGCGATGCCATTAAAACACCAAGCAAAAAACCTACTGCATAATCTCTATGGTTTAATAGCCTAAGCTTGTTTCCTTTTAGCTTAACCACCAAAACTAATAGCAAACAAGCTATAACGGCACGACCGGCTGATATAGCGGTTGCATTCATTGGTATCAATTTGCTGAAAAGAGCCGTACCAGCAAGTAATAATACGGCTAAATGGGTTTGGAGTAGGGCTACTTTGTGGTTAGGTTGCACGTTCACCTTGTCATACTATTAACAGTAACAAACAAAAAATTAGGCATTTTCTGTAAGGCTACCAATACGAGCTCCCATGCGGACAACGGATTCTGCTTGGTAATTTTCGTCAAATGCCACAGCATTTTTCGGCATTAGCATAATCACAGTCGACCCTAGTTTAAACAAGCCCATCTCTTGTCCTTTATCTAACGTGATAGCCTTATCGCCTTTGTAATGCCAAGTAAAAGTATTTTTACCGGTCGGCGGTGTTACCTGCCCTGCCCATACGGTTTCAATTGCCGCAACAATCGTTGCACCAACCAATACCATAACCATTTCACCAAAAGCCGTATCAAAATGACAAACTAGGCGCTCGTTGCGGGCAAATAAACCTGGTACATGGCGCGTAGTGGCTGGGTTAACCGAAAATAATTTACCTGGCACATAGGTCATTTTAGTTAATGTTCCTGTGACTGGCATATGAATACGATGATAATCACGCGGTGACAAATAAATAGTGGTAAATTTTCCGCCTTCAAAAGGTTCGGCTAATAGCGGATCGCCACCTAGCAAGGTTGCCACACTATAATTATGGCCTTTTGCTTGCACTATGGTGCCCGACTCAACATCACCTTGCTGACTAACCGCACCATCAACAGGACTAACAAAGCTTTTAGGGTCCAGATCTAAAGGGCGCGCTTCCGCCTTTAACGTGCGCGTAAAGAAGTCGTTAAAACTTTTATAAGCGGTAAACTCGCCCCGCTCAGCTTCTTCTAATGTGATGCCAAATGAACTGGCAAAGGTATTAATAAAAGTTTGACTAATAAAACGATTATTTGATGCGGCTAACCAGCCAACCAAGCGTGATAAACCATGCTGGGGGAAACAATACTGCAACGCGACCTTAAATTTTTCAGCAGACACCGGAAAACTTTCCTTCTTCATTATTATCAATAATTACCCGAAACCGCTAAAATCGGTTGGGCTTATCTTCTTGATTTGATTCTATAATTTTAAAATAATGCGCTAAGCGTGAAGGCAAAATATGCCCCGACTCAACGGCAGCTATAATACCGCACTTTGGCGTATTTTGATGCGAGCAATCTCGAAATTTACAAGTTTTATACTGCGAAAACTCGATAAAACCATCAAAAATCTCCTCTTGACTTAAATGCCACAAAGAAAATTCGCGTACCCCAGGCGAGTCAATTAAATACCCTCCACAAGGTAAATTGTATAAACGAGACACGGTTGTCGTATGCTGACCCAAGCCAGACACATCCGACACTTCATTGACCTGTGTTTGCACATCAGGCAGCAAATAATTAACCAAAGAAGATTTACCGACCCCAGATTGCCCAACAACAATAGAAACATTGTCTGCCAGCATAGTGTTAAACTTATCTAAACCTATGCTTTGTTTAACACTCACTAAATGAACGTCATAACCCAAGTTTTCATAATAAGCCATGGTTTTATGCAGCTCGTTTAACTCGTCATCCGAGAGCAGTTCGACTTTATTAATAGCAATCACAGGTCTGGCTCCCATATTTTCGACCGCCACCAAATAACGATCTAAAATTTGCAGGGACAGTTCAGGTTTAATAGCCGAAACAATCACGACTTGGTCAATATTGGCTGCTACCGGTTTTAGGCCATCATAAAAGTCCGGCCGACTCAAAACGGTAGATCTCGGCTGCACAGCCTCAATAACCCCGTCTTTATCAGACTGGCTTTCTTCTGCTGGACGCCATACTACCTTATCGCCAGATACTAAAGAATCAATCGTTCGACGAATATCACACCGTTTGATAACACCAGAGCTGTCTTGAATATCCGCGTGCTGACCAAACCGACTGACCACAATACCAGCCTCGGTTGCACCCAGCGCCGAGTCATCTAATTGATTTGTTTCCGCCTTTTTCTCAAGTTTTCGACTATGATTAGCTTTAAGGCGTCTTATTTGTTGTTGGTTGAGCTTTTTTTTCTTTGCCACTATACGATTTTTAATAAATAATTTAAGATGTTATAAACTGATGAAAGCAAACATAGCTTGCTTGTTCTCCTTATATCTTACAGTGACTTTTTGTAATGTTAAGGACGGATTGCCGTATAAGGTCTCACATATATGTCATTTAGCGAAAATAATCTGGTCTGGCTAGACTTAGAGATGACCGGATTGGATCCGGAAACCGATAAAGTTCTGGAAATTGCAACCATAGTAACCGACAGCGAACTTAATATAATTGCTGAAGGACCTGTGTTTGCCATTCATCAACCAGATGAAATACTCGACAACATGGATGAATGGTGCGTAACGCAGCATGGTAAGTCTGGTTTAACTGAACGCTGTCGCCAAAGTGACGTCGACGAGTTACAAGCGCAATTAAAAACCATTGATTTTCTCAAACAATATGTTCCGGCTGGTAAATCACCGATGTGTGGCAATAGCATAGGTCAGGATCGCCGTTTTATGTTTGTGCACATGCCTGTGTTAGAAGAATTCTTCCACTATCGTAATTTGGATGTCAGTACAGTTAAAGAGTTAGCTCGTCGCTGGCGCCCTGAATTGGTATCGGATTACCGTAAAAAAGGCGTGCACTTAGCGCTTGACGATATTTACGAATCCATTGAAGAATTAGCCCGCTACAAAGAAAAGTTTTTCAATATTTAAAAAAAGGCTTGCATTCGAATTTAATCTGTATAGAATGCGCCAGCACTTGAGCGGTACACATCGCTTAAGTGCTTGAATCCTTTCAGGATGCGGCTGTAGCTCAGTTGGTAGAGCACAACCTTGCCAAGGTTGGGGTCACGAGTTCGAGTCTCGTTAGCCGCTCCAAATTCTCTTTTATCTTTTTTACTTTCCTAACTAGTCCCCTAAATCAAAAGCCTTGAACGGTTGAATTTATAACCACTTGCTAAACGATAGGGTCAATTTTACATCAACAAACCTTGTGCCAGCCGAAATAAATTCGGCCCTACAATGGAACGAGGCTTTTAATACGACGCACAGGATTTTGTTGTTTTACTTTTGGGTCAGCAAGGTTTGCAGGCACTGCAAGCATAAAAACTCACCAACAAAAACGAGATATTTTACAACGGTTATATTCCACAAAATAATTTGCCTAATCTCAATCATCAATCGAGCATAGGGGCTATCTTAGCTACAGATTAAAAAAATTTAGACTAGCCGATGAGCATATCAAAAGGTAATATCAAAACCTGATTTCACCTTCACAATAAAAGGATTTATGCATGCGAATTACGCGTATCTTCACTGTTTTTTTGGCATTAATCAGTATGAGTGTTTTAGCTCAGTCACCTAAGCATTTGCCACTTGAAGCCTATGGAACCTTGCCAGAAGTCAGTATGGTAAGAATTTCACCTAGCGGAAAACGAGTCGCTATGAGGTATACAAAAGATGATAAAGATTTACTGTTCGTACGCGAAGTTGCCTCAGGAAAAACCATTAGCGGTGTCAACTTATCTGGCATAACCGCAGAAGATGCCTACTTTATCGATGAAACACGCATCATAATTCGAGCATCTGAATATCGTGCTATTTTCGGTTATCAAGGTAAGCATGATGTCAGTACCGCCTTTGTGTTTGATGCCGATACAAAAAAAATGCGTCAACTGCTTATCCCTGGCTATGGCATCTATCGCGGGCAAACGGGATTAGGCAGCATAGTCGGCTTATCACCCGACAAAGAGTACGCCTATATGCCAGCTTATCTAGGTGACGATAACCGTATGCATGAGGTACCTAAAATGACCCTCACGCGTGTCACCCTAAACAAAAAACGCAAACCAAGAGCCATAAAAAAGGGAACCGCAGATGCCATTGATTTCTTTGTTGATGAAAAGGGCGAAATTCTAGTCCGCGAAAGATTCAATAACGAAAAAAACCTACACCGTATTCAACGCTATGATGATGGAGAATGGGTAGATATATTTTCTGAAACAACACCATACCGAACTAAAGGCTTTGTCGGCTTAACTCCTGATAGGCAATCGCTTGTGATGATCGCCAACGGCCAAAATGGTCGCGATGCTTACTACACCATGGCAATTAAAGATGGCAGCATAACAGGGCCTTTATTTTCGCGAGAAGATGCCGACGTTGAACGTGTACTCACTGACATCCAGCGCATTGTATATGGAGTGCAATACTCGGGCTTCAAACCTACTTATGCTTTCTTCGATAAAAAACTAGAAAAAGTCTTTACCGCTATTCAACAAGCCATGCCAGACAATAGTTTTAGAATTGATGACTATACGCCTGATTGGCAGCAAATTTTATTCTACATGGAAGGTGAATCATCTTCAGGTGATTACTTCTTGTTTACCAACAATGATTTTGTACATGTCGCTAGTGCTAGACCTCAAGTAGACGCCAGCTTTGTTAACCCTGTTTTGATTACTGAATATAAAGCGCGTGACGGTTTAACTATTCCCGCTTTAGTAACAACACCAAAGGTTGCGCAAGGCAAACCAAGTCAATTACCCGCTATTATGTTCCCACATGGTGGCCCTGAGTCTTACGATAAATATGGTTTTCACTGGCTTGCTCAATACTTTGCAAACCGCGGTTTTGTTGTGATCCAACCGCAATTTAGAGGCTCTGAAGGGTTTGGCGCCGAGCATGTGTTAAAAGGTCGTGGCGAATGGGGTAAAAAAATGCAGGATGACCTTACAGACGGCGTAAACCACTTAGCACAGCAAGGCATGATAGATCCTGATCGAGTCTGTATTGTGGGGATCAGTTATGGCGGTTATGCGGCATTAGCAGGTGCAACGTTTACCCCTGAGGTATACAAATGTGTTGTATCTATTAACGGTGTCAGCGATGTTGAAGAAATGATCGACGACGAAAAACGAGAGTACGGCTCAGATCACTGGGTGGTGGCTTATTGGAAAGATGTCATTGATAAGCAAAAATTAGGTGACGATTTCCTAGAATCTATTTCGCCAATCAATCACGTGAAAAAAGTCAAAGCTCCTATTTTATTAGTTCATGGTGAAGATGACTCAGTCGTCCCTTTTGAACAATCAGACGACATGTATGATGAACTAGATGATGAAGATAAAGAGGTAACTTTCGTTGAATTAGAAGATGAAGGACACTCTCTGCTAAAAAACAAAACACGTTTACAAACATTAAAGGCTATCGATAAATTTATTCACAAACACATCTAACCTTAGATGCATTTAGCTATCATCCAACAATAGGGTGATAGCTACAATTAATTCCCCCTTCCAATCATCAAACACCGATTTTGGCTCACACCTTTGCACTTGCACTCCTTGTTACATCTAAATATAGTTATATTTAAAAGGGGATAAACAAAACCGACACTATGAATTTTCAAAACTACGAGATTGTATTAAATAATAACAACCCACAATTTGATGTAAAAACGGCTATTTCGTTAGCCGTTTTGTGTGAGCTTGCCTACAGCGATAACGAAACCATTGTTAATACTTGCCAAAATTGGGGATACGCAAATAGCAGTATGATCTCGGTAACGAAAGGCAGTGATATAGACACACAAGCCTTTGTTATGGCTAATGAACAAAATTTAGTTATTGCCTTTAGAGGAACATCAGATATAGCTGACTGGAAAACCAACATTCGTGCAGAACGACAGCCAGGGCCTTTATTTGACACACTTGCCCATGTCGGATTTCAGGAAGCACTATATCCAGCTGTACTTCCCTTAATAAATGCAGTAAATCAACACCGAACTCAACAGCAAAATATATGGATTACCGGCCATAGTCTAGGCGGGGCATTATGCTCTTTGTTTGCCGGCATGCTGATTGAAAACAGCATACCGGTCACAGCAATATACACATTCGCTAGTCCAAGACCTGCCGACAAAGCGTTTGCCAATCAACTTAATGCAGCATTAAACACATGCCATTTTAGAGTAGCTAATCAAGAAGATTTAATCCCTCACCTTCCCCCGGAGCCTTTATTTGCTCATTCCGGACAACGCGTCATTTTAAAGCCCGAGCAACAAGTTTGCCATGAACATGACTCTTGGCTATTAAGCCAAGTTGATGCAATTAAACATTTTGCCGATGATATAAGCTCGGCGGACAGTTTGGTTGACTTTCATGTGCTAAACGGCGGGCCACAAAGTTATATACCCAGATTAAAAAACCTGTTGAACAACTAAACACAAGCTAATCAAGCGAGAAGCCTTCCAATTTTAACCAAGCTAACGCCTGCTGCTTGTGATTAAACTGCTCTCGTTTATACCCAGCAGCGCAAGGTGTCATTAATTTAATTTGATAGTTGGCGATCTCAGAATCGCCAACGATATAAGCTTCTCGATTCAGTCCACCTTCCAGTAATACAGAAGCATTTTTTATCACCGCATTCTGCAACTCCAGTGTTCCAGGGTACCATTGAGTTACATCTACGACAGTCGCCCAACTTTGCCCTAATATAGGAGCAACTAAACTGGTTATATCTTCAAACATGGTTAGAACAGCATCGCTACTCACATGCCCTTTGATGTAAATAAAAAGAATATTCTTTTCTAACTTTAACTTATAGGGCTGCTCATTAACCGCCAACTGTAAATTATTCAGGTTTAAATAGCTTAACAAGTCGTCAATCGCCAAGGGTTTAGAAAACAAATAGCCTTGAAAATAGTCAACGCCATTTTGGCGCAACCATTCCAGTTGAGGCGAAACCTCTACCCCTTCCGCAACTAATTGCAAATTCATACCTTTTGCTAAGCCAATAATCGAATTAACAATACATTGATCATCATAAGAATCTGGCAAGCCATCGACAAAGGTTTTATCTATTTTAATTTTGCTAACCGGTAGATGTTTTAAACGTGATAACGAAGAGTACCCTGTACCAAAATCATCAATAGATAATTTTACACCTAGGTTAGATAATGCCTCTAACTGATTGCGGACAATATCCGAGTCTTGACTAATTAACTCTTCAACAATTTCTAACTCCAAACCACATGCTGGTACATGATACTGATTTAATAAAGCGAGTATTTCATTAGCTAAATTAACATCATATAACTGCTCT